>DATFOS010000064.1:0-36883 GCA_035265325.1 Acidimicrobiales bacterium | reverse complement strand
ACCACCCCCACCCCGCCCTACGCCACCACCTACATCCGCCCCGGCCCGAACGCAGCCGGGTGACCACGGCTGAGGGGCGTCAGGAGACGTCGCAGCGCGTGTTGGTGCGGAGGCAGATCGCGGTCTCGGAGGGCATGTGGTCGCCCGCCCAGGCGACCAGGACGTCGCCGTGGCCGCCCGTGAGGGGGCCGGAGGCGAGCGACAGGTCGCCCGGCGGGAGCGTCGGGTAGCGGACCTCCACCTGGACCTCCGGGAGGACGACCGGATGCGAGTCCGGGCAGCCGCCCGCCCCCACCGGGGCCAGGTGGGAGTAGTGGTCGGCCGAGCCGAGGTTCGTCCCGTCCCAGCACGGGGCGAACGTCAGCCACAGGCCGAGGGAGGCACCCGGCGCCGGGCACCGCACCGGCACCGGCGAGGGCACCCCCGACTTGCCGCAGGACCAGTGGACGACCGCCGGGTCCTGCTCGGCCTCGGTGTAGGGGTCGCCGGCCACCATCTCGAGGCCGTTGGGCAGCGGCTCCACCGCGCGGGCGTCGACGCCGACCG
This sequence comes from Acidimicrobiales bacterium, assembly GCA_035265325.1. Classification (GTDB taxonomy): domain Bacteria; phylum Actinomycetota; class Acidimicrobiia; order Acidimicrobiales; family VFJN01; genus DATCLS01. Next base: position 36,337 of record DATFOS010000064.1, on the reverse strand, counting down.
GGGTCCGGTAATAGGCGACGACCTCGGTCGGCGCCACGGGCGTGTCGCCGGCCCGGAGCTGCGGCGACCAGTAGGCCGAGCGGTCCGCCACCGAGCGGCAGGTCGTGCCGCCCGCCAGCAGGGAGCCCGCCGTCGACCCGGCGTCCGTGGTGGTGGCGCCGAAGAAGTCGTGGCGGTGGCTCAGGCCGGCGTGGCCCGGGTGCACGATCGGGTCGTCCCCCGCCGTGTGGCTGTAGGGGCAGGGGACCGAGAAGCTGCCCCGGTCGTCCGCCGTGGCGATCAGCGGTGCGTCCGTGTCCGTGGCCCGCGAGCCCGGTCCGGCACGGGCGCCGGACGCCCCCGAGGACGCGTCCGTCCCGCCGCAGGCGGCCCCCACGAGCAGGGCGGCCGCCACGAGGGCGGCGGGACGGACGCGCGTCACGGGGCCTCGGGGACCTCGATGGCGTCGAGGTCCACCTCGGGCGGGTCGCCGGCGGCCTCCCACGGGGCGGAGTCGGCGTCGGGCATCACGTCCTGCTCGGGCGGCGGCGGGCCCTCGCGGTAGTCGGTGGACTCGGGCTTCGTGTCCATGTCGGCCAGCACGGCCAGGTCGAGGCCGTCGACGGTCTCGTCGCCGCTCCCCTCGCCCTCGCACGGCAGCAGGCCCTCCAGCTCGGCGGGGGCCGTCGTCTCGTGCTCGTTGCCGGCGAAGCAGTTGCCCTTGTCCCCGAAGGCGTCGAACGCCGCCAGGTCGGCGAGGCCGGACCCGGTCACCACGTTGTCGCGGATCGCGTTGCCCTCGACCGGCCACGTGCCGACGTCGAAGGCGGGGATGAGGGCGATGCCGCTCACCTCGTGGTCCTGCACGCGGTTGCGTCCGATCACGTTGTTGACGCCGCCGAAGACCAGGATGCCGTTGCCGGTGGCCTGGCGGGCCGAGTCGATGGCCGGCGTGTCGGGATTGGAGTTGTCGTGGACGAGGTTGCCCACGATCGTCGTCTCCCGCTCGGGCGGGTAGAGCTCGTAGTCGCCGCTGTTGGGCACGATGCCGGCCCGGTTCTCCCGGAACACCGAGTTGACGATGTACAGCTCGCCGCCGGCGTTGGTCCCGGAGTACCCGAGGCCGTTCCCCTCGGACACCACGTCGTCCATCACGGCCTCGCACGGGTAGCACTGGCCGATGTAGAAGCCGGCGTCCGGCGATCCGGAGCCGTAGGAGTGCTCGAACAGCCCGACGGTCGAGTCGAAGGCGTAGACGCCGTAGTCGCCGTTGTTGGCGGCGGTGAGGTACGAGCCTCGGTAGCGCTCGACGCCGGTCCAGAAGAAGCCGTTCGTCGTGTAGTTCATCGCCGTCATGTTCTCGACGGCGACCCCGTCGGTCTCCAGGACCCGGATGCCGTTGTCGAGCTCGAACTCGCCGTCGAGGATCACCTCGTTGCGGTCGGTCCCGCGGATGACGATGTCGGGCGTCGTGACCGTGACGGCCTCGTTGTAGGTCCCCGGCGAGACGAGGACGAGGTCGCCCGGCGCCGCGGCGTCCACGGCCTCCTGGATCGTGCCGTACTCGTCCGGCACCGCCCGGATGGCCTCCTCGCCGGGGTCGAGGGCGCCATCGCCCTCCTCCCCCTCGGCGGCGGACGGCTCCCCGTCGTCACCGCAGGCGGCGGCGCCGAGAAGGGCCACGACGCCGGCGACGGCGACGGCTCGACGGACACGTCCCATGGGTTCCCCATTCACTCGACCACGACGACGCCGACCATGCCGGCCGACTCGGTGCCGTGGAGCGTGCAGTAGTAGTTGTACGTTCCCGGCGCGGTGAACGTGTGCTCGTAGGTCCCACCCGGTGCGAAGTCGCCCGGGTCGGCCCCCCACTCGCCGGAGGCGTCGGTCTCGCCTGCCGGGACGATGTCGTGGTCCTGGCGGCCGTTGTTCACCCAGCGCACGGTCGTGCCCGCCGGGACCGAGATGCCTTCGGCGTTGAAGGAGTTGTCGAGCGCCACGACGTCGGCGGGGTCGCCCGTGAAGGGGACGACCTCCTCGGGCAGGGTCAGGTCGCTGCCGCCATCGGCGGCCTCGCCGTCCGGCCCGGCGGTCGTCGCCGTCCCCGCACCCTCGGCGCCGGACAGGCCGGGACCATCGTCAGCCCCGCAGGCCGCCGCTCCCAGGAGGAGCGCCAGGCCCGCGATCATCGATCCGACACGCATCATCGGGCATGTGACTACTCCAGCCTTACACCGTCAGGCAACCCGCTCTCAGTCCCAGCAGAGGCAGAAGGGGTGCCCGGCCGGGTCGAGGTAGACGCGGAACGTGTCGCCGTCGTCGATCCCGGGCTGGACCTCGTGCCGGGTGGCGCCCAGCGCCAGCACCCCCGGCTCGGACGCCTCGATGTCGTCGACGGTCACGTCGAGGTGGAACTGCTGGGGCCGCGCGCCGGTCGGCCAGGTGGGCGGCGCGTAGTCGTCGGCCCGCTGGAAGCTGAGGGCCCACCCGCCGCCCACGTGGAGCTTGACCCAGTCCTCGTCCGCGTAGGCGATCTCGCCCCCGACCAGCTCACGGTAGAAGTCCGCCAGCTTCCGGGGCTCGGGGCAGTCGAGGACCACGGAGCGCATCGTCGCCAGTGCCATGGCCCCATCGTGCCCCGGCGGGGCGGGCGGGAGTCGCCGCCACGCCAGTGGGGCCGGGGATCTGGTGAACTGTCGGTCGATGGCGGCGCGCGAGCGACGGCTGGTCTTCGGGGAGGACGCCGAACTGTACGACCGGGCGCGGCCGTCCTACCCCAGCACGCTGGTCGCCGAGCTGGTCGGGCTGGTCGGCAACGGCGGCGCCCGGGTGGTCGACGTCGGCTGTGGCACCGGCAAGGCGCTGCGCCTCCTGGCCCGCAAGGGCATGCGGGGCGTCGGGGTCGAGCCCCACCCGGCGATGGCGGAGGTGGCCCGCCGGCGCATCCCCGAGGGCGCGGACTGGCGGGTGGACGTGTGTGACTTCGAGCGCTGGGAGCCCCGGCCCGGCGACGCCCCCGCCGACCTGGTCACGAGCGCCCAGGCCTGGCACTGGATCGACCCCGAGGTCCGGATGCGCAAGGCCCACGGCCTGCTCCGGCCGGGCGGGTGGTTGGCGCTGTGGTGGAACGTGTCCAGCGAGGACAACGACACCCCGGTGGACGACGCCCTGGCCGGTGCGTACGAGGAGCACGCACCGGAGGTCGGCGGCCTCCCGTCCATCAACGACCCGGACCCGGACGGCTGGCCCGGCGCCGCCCACGGCCTCGAGTTCGGGCCGCCGCTGGAGCGGGACTTCCCCTGGACGCAGGCCTATACGACGGAGGAATGGGTCGAGTTGCTGCGCACGCACTCGAACCACCGGCTGTTGGCGCCGGACCGCCTCGACCGCCTCCTCGCCGCCGTGGCGAACGTCATCGACGACCACGGCGGCCTGTACCACCACCGTTACGTGTGCCAGCTGTGGTCGACCCAGCGCCTACGGTGACCGCGCCCGCCGAGACGCCGGCGGCGACCGAGGACGTACCGGCCCCGGCCGTCCCACCGGCGGCCCCGGCGGCCGTCGTCGCCTGCCGGGGGCTGGTGAAGGCGTTCGGGGCCCGCACCGCGGTCGACGGCGTCGGGTTCTCGATCGCCCGCGGCGAGACCTACGGGCTGCTGGGGCCCAACGGCGCCGGCAAGACCACGACGATCTCGATGGTGTGCGGCCTGCTGGCGCCGGACGCCGGCGAGGTGACCGTGGCCGGCCACCCCATGGCGGGCGCCGCCCTCGCAGCCAAGGCCGCCATCGGGCTCGTCCCCCAGGACGTCGCCCTCTACGACGACCTCACCGCCCGCGAGAACCTGCGCTTCTTCGGCAAGCTCCAGCTGCTGCGGGGCGGCTCGCTCGGCACCCGGGTCGACGCCGTGCTCGACGTCGTCGGGCTCGCCGACCGGGCCGACGACCTCCTCGGCACCTACTCGGGCGGCATGAAGCGCCGGGCCAACATCGCCGCCGGCCTGCTCCACGAGCCGCAGCTGCTGGTCCTCGACGAGCCGACCGTCGGCGTCGACCCCCAGAGCCGCAACGCCATCCTCGAGAGCGTCGAGGCACTGGGGGCCGAGGGCCTTTCCGTCCTCTACACGACCCACTACATGGAGGAGGCCGAGCGCCTCTGCGACCGGGTGGGCATCATCGACGAGGGCCGGCTGGTGGCCGAGGGGACGCGGCGCGAGCTGATCACCCGGGTCGGCGCCGGCGACCGCATCGACGTGACGGGCACCGGCGACCTCGACGCCTTCACGGCTCGGGTCGACGCCCTCGACGGCGTGCTGGGGACCGAGGCGCGGGCCGGCGCGGTGGCCATCCGGGTGCACGACGCCCCGGCGGCGCTGGCGCCGGTCGTGCACGCCGCCGAGGACACGGGCGTGTCCGTGACCGGCATCGAGGTCGTCGAGCCCGACCTCGAGGACGTGTTCCTCCACCTCACCGGCAAGGCCCTGCGCGACTGACGCCGGCCGTCCCCCACCGCCGTGTCGACCCCCGCCCTCGTCATCGCCGGCACGGAGCTGCGGCGTGCCCTGCGCGACCGGTCACTGATCATCACCGTCGTCGTCGGGCCGATCGTGCTGGCCGCCATCATCAGCCTGGCCCTGGGCAGCTCGTCGTTCGAGGCCACGATCGGCGTGGTGGACGACGACGGGTCGCCGCTGTCGTCCGCCTTCGCCGCCGGGCTGGCCGGGGTCGACGAGGACGGCCTCGCGTTCGAGGCGATCGACTCCGTGGGTGCCGCCCGCCGCCAGGTCGCCGACGGCGACGTCGACGCCGCCATCGTGGTCCCGTCCGGCTTCGCCGCCTCGCTGGCCGGCACGCCGGCGCCGCTCGACGTCCTGACGAGCAGCGACGCCGTCATCGCCGGTGAGGTGGCGCAGTCGGTGGCCGGCGGGTTCGCCGCCCGGGTCGACGCCGGGCGCTTGGCGGCCGCCGCCACGGTCCTGCGGGGCGCCGACGCGCCGTCGGTCGACGAGCTCGCCGCCATCGAGCTGCCCGTCACGGTCGACCAGCGCGGGACCGGCGACTCGGTCTCCCCCGCCGCCTACTTCGCCCCGGCCATGGGCCTGCTGTTCCTGTTCTTCGCGATCGGCGGGATCGCCCGGTCGCTGCTGCGCGAGCGGCGCACCGGCGTCCTCGACCGGATGCGGGTCGCGCCCGTCACGACCACCGACATCCTGGTCGGGAAGGCCATCTTCACGTTCACGGCCGGCCTCCTCGGCCTGCTCGTCATCTGGGCCGCCACCCACGTCGCCCTCGGCGCCGACTGGGGGGCGCCGCTCGGCGTCGTGGCGCTGATCGTGGCGGCCACGCTCGCCATCACCGGGATCGCCGGGCTCATCGCCGCCGTCGCCCCCACCGAGCAGGCGGCGGACGGCCTGGCCACCGGCCTGGCACTCCTGTTCGCCCTGGTCGGCGGCAGCTTCGTCCCGGTGGAGGACCTGCCCGACGTGTTCGGGGCCCTCTCCCTGTTCTCGCCGAACGGCCTGGCACTGCGGGGCTTCACGGAGCTGAACTCGGCCGACGCCTCGCCGGTCGACGTCCTGCCCGACGTCCTCGCCCTGCTCGCGTGGGCGGTCGTGGCCGGGGCGGTGGCCGCGCGGCGGCTCCCCCACCGGTTGGAAGCCCGGTGAGCGGCGGCCGGGCCGTCCTGGCCATCGCGGGGAACGAGCTGCGGCGCGTCGCCCGGGACAGGGTCGCCCTGATCGTCGGCATCGCCGTCCCGATCGTCATCATGCTGGTCGTCGGCTCCGCCTTCGGCAGCGAGGACGACGCGCTGGACGTCGGCCTCCTCGACCGCGACCGGACGCCGGCCTCGGCCGACCTGGTGGCGTCCCTGGAGGACGCCGGTGGCCTGTCCGTCACCACCTACGACGACCCGGACGACCTGCGCCTCGAGGTCCGCACCGACGTCGAGAACGCCGGGCTCGTGATCCCCCGCGGCTACGGCGACGACCTCGAGCGCGGCCGGACCGTTCCGGTCGAGATGCTGGTCGACCCCACCTCCACGGCCGCTGCCGCCGTGAGCGCCACGGTCCAGGGCGCGGTGTCGGACGAGTCCGTCCGCCTGGCCGCCGGGCGCGTCACCGCCACCCACACCGACGGCCCGTTGGCGGACTCGCTCGCCGCCGTCGACCGCGTGGTGCCGACCCAGGACGCAGTGGTGGTCCACGCCACCCCGGTCGGCGACCAGGGACGGGCCGTCGGCGCCTTCGACTACACGGTCCCCGCCAACATGGTGCTCTTCGTGTTCGTCGCGACGATCGCCCTGGGCGCCGGGCTGGCCGGCGACCGGCGGCTCGGCCTGGTCCGGCGCATGCTGGCCACCCCGCACCGGACGGGGACGATCCTCGCCGGCATCGGTGGGGCCAAGCTGGCGTTCTCGGTCCTGCAGTCGGTCCTGCTGGTGAGCGTGGGAACTCTGCTCTTCGGCTTCTCCTGGGGATCGCCGGTCGGGGCAGGCCTGCTCATCGTGCTGTGGGCGCTGGTGGCGACGTCGGTCGGCCTGGTCGTGGGCACGGTCGTCGCCGACCCCGACCAAGCCCGGGCCGTCTCCTCGCCCGTCGCCATCGCCATGGGCATGCTCGGTGGCTGCATGTGGCCGCTCGAGATTGTCCCGCCGATCATGCGGACTGTCGGCCACGTCGTCCCGCACGCCTGGGCGATGGACGCCTGGTCGTCCCTCGCCCTCGACGGCGAGGGCGTCGGCGCCGTCACCACCGAGCTCCTGGTCCTCGCCGGCTTCGCCGTCGTCCTCGGCACCATCGCCGTCCTCCGCCTCCGCTCCCTCGCCCGCCACGGCGCCGCCTGAGCGCTGCGGTGGAGACGGGTCAGGGGGTCGGGGCGGTGCGGGTGATGATCGGCTCTGTGGGGGTGGTGGGGGGGAGGGTGCCGAGGGCGAGGCCGGCGTCGCCGTCGAGGCGGCTGGCGACGAAGGCGTCGGCCACCTCGGGCGGGCCGTGGCGGACCAGCAGGGACGCCTGGAGGACCAGCGCCATGCGCTCGACGATGCGCCGCGCCCGGGCCTCGATCGCGTCGAGGTCGGTCAGCTCCTTCTGGAGGGCGGTCACGGCGGCGTCGAGGCGGGCCTCCGCGTGGCGGGCCGGCTCGATCTCGGCCAGGAAGGCGTCGAGCGTGGCCGGCTCGCGGGCCATGGCCCGGAGGACGTCGAGGCACATGACGTTGCCCGAGCCCTCCCAGATGCCGTTGAGCGGGCTCTCGCGGAAGAGCCGGGGCATGATCGACTCCTCGACGTAGCCGTTGCCCCCCAGGCACTCCAGCGCCTCGCCGACGTGCATCGGCTGGCGCTTGCACACCCAGTACTTCGCCACGGCGGTGGCCAGGCGGCGGAAGGCGTCGGCCTGATCGTCGCCCCGGTCGGCCTCGTCGAACGCCCGGGCCAGGCGCAGCGCCGTGACCGTGGCCGCCTCGGACTCGAGGGCGAGGTCGGCGAGGACGTTGCCCATCAGCGGCTGGTCGACGAGCGCCCGGCCGAACGCCCGGCGGTGGGTGGCGTGGTGGACCGCCTGCACCGTCGCCTGGCGCATCGTCGCCGTCGCCCCCAGCACGCAGTCGAGCCGCGTGTGGGTGACCATGCCGATGATCGTCCGGACGCCCCGGCCCTCCTCGCCGACCGGCCACGCCACGGCGCCGTCCAGCTCGACCTCGCTGGAGGCGTTGGAGCGGTTGCCCAGCTTGTCCTTCAGCCGCATCAGGCGGAAGCCGGCGTTGCGGGTGCCGTCGGGGAGCCAGCGGGGGACGAGGAAGCAGCTCAGCCCGCCCGGGGCCTGGGCCAGCATCAGGAACACGTCGGACATCGGCGCCGAGCAGAACCACTTGTGGCCGGTGAGGCGCCAGGTCCCGTCGGCGGCCGGCTCGGCGCGGGTTGTGTTGGCGCGCACGTCCGAGCCGCCCTGCTTCTCGGTCATGCCCATGCCGGCGATGTTCCCGGCCTTCTCGTGGGCCGGCCGGTCGGCGCCGTCGTAGGTCCGGGCGACGAGCCGCGGCTCCCACTCGGCCGCCAGGGCGGGCTCGGCGCGCAGGGCCGGCACGACCGAGTACGTCATCGAGATCGGGCAGCCGTGGCCCGCCTCGACCTGCGACCACACGATGAAGGCCGCCGCCCGGGCCACGTGGGCACCGGGTCGGCCGTCCGCCCACGGGGCGGCGTGGAGGCCCGCCTCGACCGCCACCGTCATGAGCTCGTGGTAGGCGGGGTGGTAGTCGACCCGGTCGACGCGGTTGCCGTAGCGGTCGTGGGTCCGCAGCTCGGGCTCGTTGCGGTTGGCCACGAACCCCAGCTCGATGGCGTCGGGGGTGCCGGCCCGGCGGCCGAGGCCCCGCAGCTCGTCGACGGCCCAGGCGGCGCCCTCCCGGGTCGTCGCCTGGCGGAGGGCCACGTCCGCGGTGAAGACGTCGTAGTCCTGCAGCGGCGGGGGCTGGTTGGTGACCTCGTGGGTGGGCGGCACGCCGTCCATGGTGCCCGCCCGCGGGCGTAACCGCTCGGGGGGCCCTGCAGTCGGGCTCACAGGCGGTGGAAGGCGATGGCGGCGGCCGTGGCCACGTTCAGTGAGTCCACGCCCGGGCGGATGGGGATGCGGACGGCCACGTCCGCCGCCTTCCGGGCGTCCGACGTCAGGCCGGGGCCCTCCGTGCCGAGGAGGAAGGCGATCCGGCCCGGCGGGTCGAGCGCGAGGTCGTCGATCGTGACCGCCGCCGGGTCGGGCGTGAGGGCGACGGTGGTGAAGCCGTGCGCCGCCAGGACGGCCGGCCAGTCGTCCGTCCTCGTCCACGGCACGTGCAGGACGTGGCCGACCGACACCCGCACCGCGCGGCGGTACAGCGGGTCGGCCGTGGTGGCGTCCAGCAGGACGGCGTCGACGCCGAAGGCCGCCGCGTTGCGGAACAGGGCGCCGAGGTTCTCGTGGTCCGTGAGGCCCTCCAGGACCGCCACCCGGGTGGCGTCCCGCACCAGCGCGGCGGGGTCGGGCAGCGGCACCCGGTCGGCGGCGGCGAGGACGCCCCGGTGGAAGGCGAAGCCCGCCAGGTCGGCCAGGTCGGGCTCGGGGAGGACGAGGAGCGGGACGTCCGGCCGGGGCGAGCGGGTCAGCAGCGCTCGCACCGCGGCCTCCTTCCGGGTGGAGGCCAGGACCGAGCGGACGGGGTAGCGCGAGCGGAGGAGCTCCTCGACCGCGAACGTGCCCTCCACGACGAAGTAACCGCCGTGGCGCTCGACCCGGCGGCGGCGCTCGGGGTCGTTGAGGGCCCGGTAGTCGTCGAGCACGCGCGCCATCCTGCCCCTCACGCGCGGTGGTGGAGGACTCGTCGGGCGCCCAATCGGGTAACGAGGGCGGTCATGCGCCGCGTCGTCTGCATGGAGCTGGGCCCGCTCGAGAACCTCGTGATGGAGGAGGTCGAGCCCCTGCTCCCCGCACCACATCAGGTCGTGGTCGACGTGGAGGCCGCCGGCGCCACGTTCGTCGACGCCCTCATCGCCCAGGGTGGGTACCAACTCAAACCCCCGACGCCCTACTCCCCCGGCGGGGAGGTCGCCGGCATCGTGTCGGCCGTCGGCGACGAGGTCGACGGGGTCGACGTGGGCGACCGGGTCCTCGCCCAGTGCGGGGTGGGTGGCTTCGCCAGCCAGGTCGCCGTGCCCGCGTCGGCCACGGTGCCCGTGCCCGACGGCGTGTCGCCGGCCCGGGCCGCCACGATGCTCCAGTCGTACGCCACGGCGGTGTTCGCCCTCACCCACCGCATCCTCACGCAGCCCGGCGAGACCTGCCTGGTCCTGGGCGCCGGCGGCGGGGTCGGCCTCGCCGCCATCGACGTCGCCCGGGCGCTCGGCCTGCACACGATCGCCGCCGCCTCCACCGAGGACAAGCTCACCGCGGCCAAGACCGCCGGCGCCGAGATGACGATCGACTACACGTCCGAGGACCTGCGCGAGGTCCTGCGAGGCCTGCCCGACGGCGGCGTCGACATCGTGGTCGACCCGGTCGGCGGGGCCAACGCCGAGAAGGCGCTGCGGTCCCTGCGGCCCAGCGGCCGCTACCTGACGATCGGCTACGCCAGCGGCGAGATCCCCAGCCTCCCGCTCAACCACGTACTGCTCACCAATCGGGCGGTCGTCGGCGTCGACTGGGGGGCCTGGGCCGCCCACGAGCCCGAGGCCAATCGCACGTTCGTGGGCGAGATCGTCCGCATGGTGGCCGACCGCAAGCTCTGCCCGCCGGAGCCGATGACACAGCCGCTGGAGGAGGCGTCGGAGGTCCTCCAGGCGTTCCTCGACCGGCGGGTCGTCGGGAAGGTGGCGCTGGTCCCCTGACCGGCCGACGGCCGCGATGGGAGCCGGCCCGTCAGCCGGCGCGAAAGGGCGCCACCGTGTCGGCGATGGCGTCGAGCTGCGGCAGCACCTCGTCGCGGGTCGTCCCGAGGACGGCGCAGACCACCTCGGTGACGCCCAGCTCGGTGAAGTGCTCGAGCTTGCCGGGCGTGGGGAACGAGCCGAACGGCACGACCTGCAGCGCCGCCGGGTCGCGCCCCGCCTTCTCCCAGGCCTGGCGCAACTCCGGCACGGCCCGGCCCAACCCGGTTCCGCCGATCGGCATCCAGCCGTCGGCGTACTCCACGACGTGGGCGAACATCTTCGGCCCGGCGCCCCCGCCGATCAGGACGGGGACGGCCCGCCGGCCGCCGGCGTCGCGCTGCGTCGGCTTGGGCCAGCTGCGGCTCGGCGAGAAGTCGACGTGGGCGCCGTGGAACTCGCCCTCGCCCTCGTCCCACAAGGCGCGCATGGCCAGCACGTGCTCGCGCACGACCTCGCGCCGGTCGCCGTAGGCGACGCCGTGGTGGTTCATCTCCTCGACGTTCCACCCGAAGCCGACGCCGAGCGTCACGCGGCCGCCCGAGAGCATGTCGAGCGTCGCCACCGCCTTCGCCGCGGCCAGGGGCTCGTGCTGGGCGGCGAGCAGGATGCCCGTCCCGACGCGTAGCCGCTCGGTGGCGGCGGCCGCCGCCATGAGGGCGACGAACGGGTCGAGGCAGCGCCAGTAGAACTCGGGGAGCTCGCCGCCGCCCGGCCACGGGGATTCCCGGCTGGCCGGGATGTGCGTGTGCTCGGGCAGGAACAGCGAGTCGAACCCGCGCTCCTCCGCCGCCCTGGCCAGCTCGACCACGCCGATCGTCTGGTCGGTGAGGAACATCGTGACGCCGTAGCGCATGGCCGGGAACTTAGGTGACGGGTGACACCTCGTCGCCCAAGGCGGTGGGGCCGGGGCCCATCGGCAAGCCCGGCCCCACCGCGACCTCGGCTACTCGCTGCGGACCGCCTCCGCCGGGGCCAGGCGGGCCGCCCGGGCGGCGGGGTACAGGCCGGCGAGGGCGCCGACCAGCAGGGATGCGGCCACGCCGCCGGCCAGCCCGCCCGCCGGCACGGCCAGGCGCCAGTCGCGGGCGGCGGCGTAGCCGGCCGTGATGCCCGTCCCGAGGGCGAGGCCGATGGCGCCGCCCAGCCCCGCCAGGAGGACGGCCTCCACGAGGAACTGGGCCCGGACGTGCCGGCGGGTGGCGCCGAGGGCCCGGCGGACGCCGATCTCCGCCCGCCGTTCCAGGACCGAGATGACCATCACGTTGGCGATGCCCACGCCGCCGACCAGCAGCGCCACCGCGCCCAGGCCCACCAGCAGGGCGGTCAGGGTGTCGTCGGCCTCCGCCCGGGCGGCGAGGGCGTCGCTCGGCCGCGTCACGCTGACCTCGCTGGGCGCCTCGGGGTTGGCCGTGGCGCCGAGCACCGAGCGGACCTCCTCGACCGCGTCCGGGTCGGTGCGGACCCGCACGCTCGACGGCGCCTCGTCGATGTCCCACAGCTCTTGGGCGACGGGGTACCCGACGAGCGCGGACCGGTCGATGTCCGGCCCCAGCGGCACCGGGTCGAGGATGCCGACCACCCGGAACCACTGGCCGCCGATGTCGACCAGCGGGTCGCCGTCGAGGTCGTCGATGCCGAGCCGCCCGGCCGCCTCGGACCCCAGCACCACCGCCGGCTGCGTGGCCGTGGCGGCGTTGAGGAACGTCCCGTGGGCGACCGTGGCGCCGGCCGTGTCGGCCAGCTGGGGCTCGGTGGCGACGACCGTGATGCCGCCGGTCTGGTCCTCCGGGATGAGGTCGGTGCGCCGCACGGCCACGCCGGTCACCGAGCGGGTGGCGGCGGCCGACTCGACCGGGCCGATCCGGCGGATCATCGCGGCGGCGTCGGCCGGCAGCACCGCCTCCTCGCCGAACGGGTCGCTGCCCGGCTGGACCTGAAGGAGGTTGGTGCCCAGCCGGTCCAGCTCGGCGAGCAGGTCGGCCCGGCTCGACGCCGAGATCCCGACCACGGCGACCATGGCGGCGATGCCGATGGCGATGCCGAGCGAGGTGAGCAAGGTGCGGGCCCGCCGCGCCCGCAGGCCGACGGCGCCGAGGGACAGGACGTCGCCGACGCGCAGGTGGGACAGCGCGGTCATCGTCGCCACCAGGGCACGTCGTCGGTCGGCGGCGGGCTCGCCTCGCCCGTGTCGTGCTCGACGCGGCCGTCCCGGAGGGACACCGTGCGGGGCAGCGAGGCCGCGATCTGGCGGTCGTGGGTGATGAGCACGATCGTCGAGCCCGCCGCGTGGAGCCGGTGGAGCAGCTCGACGATGCCCGCCCCGGCCACCGAGTCCAGGTTGCCGGTGGGCTCGTCGGCCAGGAGGATCGCCGGCTCGCCCACCAGCGCCCGGGCGATGGCGACCCGCTGGCGCTCGCCGCCGGACAGCTGGGCCGGCCGGTGGCCGGCCCGCGGCGCCAGGCCGACCCGGCCCAGCGCCGCCTCGGCCCGCTCCCGCCGCTCCCGGGGCGGCAGGCCCCGGTAGAGCAGGCCGGCGGCCACGTTGTCCCGGGCGGTCATGCCGTCGAGCAGGTGGAACTGCTGGAACACGAAGCCGATGCGCCAGGCCCGGAGGGCGGACAACCTCTTGTCGTCCAGGTCGCCCACCTCGGCGCCGGCGATGCGCACCGAGCCCGCCGAGGGCCGGTCCAGCGCCCCGACCAGGTGCAGGAGGGTCGACTTGCCCGACCCGGACGGCCCCACGATCGCCACCATCTCGCCCACGCGGACGACGAGGTCGATCCCGGCGACCGCCCGGACGGGCGGGGTGCCCGGGTACTCCTTGACCGCGTCGCGCAACTCGAGGACGGCCTCGGGCCCGTCGTCGTCCTGCGGGCCCGGCTCGTCCCGGCCCCGCTCGTGCATGCCGCGGCCGGCCTGCTCGACGACCGTCACTCGGGGACCTCCACCTGGTCGCCCTCGGCCACGTCGCCCGTGACCTCGACCCAGCCGTCGGCGAAGGCGCCCAGCTCGACGGCGACCAGCTCGCTGGCCCCGTCGGGGCCGGTCCCGACCCGCTCGACGGTGTAGCCACCCTCGGCCAACGCCATCAGGGCGTCGACCGGCACGGCCAGCACGCCCTCGGCGGCGTTGGTCACGACCCGGACCACCACGGGCGCCTCGTCGAACGTGCCCTCCGGCACCGCCTCGTCGAGCCGTACCGTCACCTCGATCGTGGGGTCCGTGGAGGCGTTCGGGTCGTCGCTCTCGGCCGCGGTGGCGACGGACGCCACGCTGGTCACCGTGCCCGGCAGGACCGTGCCGTGGGGCAGCTCGACCTCGACGGGCTGGTCGACGGCGACCAGCTCGCGGCGGCTGGCCTCCAGGTCGATGGTGACGGCGCTGGTGGTGCCCGACACCTCCAGCACGGTGCCGGAGGACGAGCCGCCCACCGGCGTGGGGTGGTCCACGACGCGCACGGCGGCGGGCAGGAACACCAGGTCGCCGGGGCTCACGGACCCGGTCTCCTCCAGGCCCAGGGACTCCTGCCACTCCTCCACGGCGGCGGTGGTCGCGGAGGTCCAGTCCTCGTCGACGGTCAGCTCGTCGGCCGTCACGACGCCCAGGGCGACGAGGTTGGCCTCCAGCTGGGCGACATCCGGGCCGTCCTCGACGCCCGGGCCGAGCGTGCGCCACAGGGGCCGGTCGCCCAGCAGCAGCGGGACCGGCTCGCCGTCGACCTCGAGCAGCGACTGCCCGCGGTCGACGACGGTGCCGACGGCGGGGAGGCCGGTGATCGTGCCGCCGCCCTCGTCGTCGCTCGGGCCCGCCGACGGGTCGTCGCCGTCGTCCGTGCTCGCGGCCCCGGACAGGGTCAGCTCACTCGTCTCGCCGTAGCCGAGGGCCCCGTCCAGCTCGGCCCGTTCCTCCAGGTCCCGCCGGGTCACCTCGGCGGTGGAGGCCGCGGCCCCCTGGTCGGTGGCCGTTCCGTCGGCCCCGGTCGTGTCGTCCGGCGAGTCCTCGCCGGGGATCTGCGTCCAGGCCAGGCCCCCGGCGACGAGGGCCACCGTGGCCACGCCGGAGGCCGCCAGCGATCGTCGCCGCATCAGGCGTCGCCCTCGGTCGACCCGCCGCCCCCGCCGGGACCGTCGGCACCGCCGACCGAGCCCGGGCCGCCCTCCATGCCGGCGGCCTCCTGGCACTCCTCCATGTCCTCCTGCTGCTCGTCGTCGGGCGGCATGACCTCGCCCTGGTCGCCGCCGCCGTCGGGGGCCCCCATCTCCACCGTGATCCGGCCGTTCCCGTCGACCTGCGGGTCGGGCATGTCGTAGCCCCGCTCGCGCATGCACTGGGCGACCTCGACCATCTGGTCCTGCATCTCGGCCTGCTCCTCCGGGTCGATCTCGACCTCGGGCATGGCCTCGTCCATGATCGGCTGGCAGGCCTCGTTGGCGGCCTCCCACTCCTCGTCGCCGGGGCCCTCGGGGGCGTCGCCCGGCCCGCCGCCGCGGATCATGACGCCGCCGTCGCTGCTGATCTCCGGGTCGGGCATGTCGATGCCGTGGTCCCGCATGCACTGGGCGAACTCGAGGATGGCGTCCTGCTGCTCGGCGCTCATCTCGCGCTCGGGCTGGGCGCCGCCCCCGTCCCCGTCGTCGTCGTCGACCTCCTCGGTCTCGGTGCCGTCGTCCCCGCTCAGGGACGCCACGGCGGCGTCGCCGTCGTCGTCGTTGCCGCCGCCGCACGCCGCCAGGCCCGGGCCCAGGAGGGCCAGCGCCAGGAGCAGCGCAGCTCGTCGTCTCGTGGTCATGGCGGCGGACGATGCGCCCGCACCGCTGTGAGGAGCCTGAGCCCGGCTGAGAGGGTTCTCAGGGCCCGGCTCGGCAACGCGGGGCGGCGGGGTCACACTGACGGCGTGCGTGTCCTGGTGGTCGAGGACGAGGCCGCCCTCGCCGAGGCGATCGGCCGGGGCCTGCGGGCCGAGGGGTTCGAGGTCGAGTTGACCCACGACGGCCTCGACGGCCTGTGGCGCGCCCGGGAACGGCCCTACGCCGCCATCGTCCTCGACATCCTGCTGCCGGGCATGAACGGCTTCGCCGTCTGCCGCACGCTGCGTTCCGAGGGCGTGTGGACGCCGATCCTCGTCCTCACCGCCAAGGACGGCGAGTGGGACGAGGCCGAGGCCCTCGACATCGGCGCCGACGACTTCCTGTCCAAGCCGTTCTCGTTCGTGGTGCTGGTCGCCCGGCTGCGGGCGCTCGTGCGACGGGGCGGGGCGCCGCGCCCCGCCCTGCTGTCGGCCGGCGACCTCGTGCTCGACCCCGCCACGCACACCTGCAGCCGGGGCGGGGCCCCGGTCGACCTGACGCCCCGCGAGCTGGCGCTCCTCGCCGAGCTGCTGGGCCGGCCGGGCGAGGTCGTGCCCAAGGCCGAGCTGCTGCGGCGGGTGTGGGGCGACGACTTCGCCGGGGACGCCAACGTGGTGGAGGTCTACGTCGGCTACCTGCGCCGCAAGCTCGACACGCCGTTCGGCCGCCGCAGCCTCCAGACCGTGCGCGGCGTCGGCTACCGGGTGGTCGCCGATGCGTGAGGTGCCGTGGCCCCGGGTCCTGCGGTCGGTGCGGGTGCGCATCACGCTGGCCGCCACACTGGCGACCGCCGTCGCGGTGGCGGCGGCCGGGTGGCTCCTCCTGCGGCAGGTGGCCGACACGCAGCGGGGCGAGCTGGCGGCCCGGGCCGAGGAGGGGGTCGACCAGGTGGCCCAGGCCCTGGCCATGGGCGTGGACCCCGAGACCGCCGTCGACGCCGTCGACCCGGGCGTGCTCGTGTCGGTGACCGACGAGGACGGGTGCCCCGTGGCCGACCGGGGCACGGTGATCGTGAGCAACGAGGCCGCCACGCCCGGCCAGCCGGCGGAGACGCCGGCGGAAGGACCGGCCTCCGCCGGATCGTCCGCGCCCGGCGGGGTGTCGGCCGGCGGGGGCCCGCCGTCGACCGTCGAGCGGACGCAGGACGGCGCCGGCTCGGCCTCCGATCCGGCGCGCGACGCCGTCGGGAACGGGCTCGACCCCGCCGACGTGCTGATCGGGGGCGGCGGCGTCCTCGTCGGGGGCGAGTCGTGGGCGTCGGAGCTCCCCGCCCGGTGCGACCCGCCCCGCGACACCACCGACCAGGAGCTCCGCCACCGGCTCACGCTGGTCGGGCCGAGCGTGATCTCGACCCAGCCGCTGGAGCGGGTCTTCCGGGACGTCGAGACCGCCGACGGCACGTTCACCGTGTGGGCGGCGGCGCCGGTGGACGAGGTCCAGCGCAGCGTCGACGCCGTACGCCGGGCGCTGTGGTGGGGCCTACCGCCGCTGGTCGTGGTCGTGGGCCTGGTGGCGTGGCGGCTGGTGGGACGGGCGCTGCACCCCGTCGAGGCCATCCGGGCCGAGGTCGAGGCCATCGGTGGGACGACGATGCACCGGCGGGTCCCCGAGCCGGGCTCCGACGACGAGGTGGCCCGCCTGGCCCGCACGATGAACCAGATGCTCGGCCGGCTGGAGGGGTCGGCACGCCGGCAGCGCCAGTTCGTGTCGGACGCGTCGCACGAGCTGCGCAGCCCGGTCGCCGCCATCCGCACCGAGCTGGAGGTCGCCCTGGTCGAGGGCGAGGCCGCCGACTGGCCCACGGTCGCCCGCACCGCGCTCGGGGAGGAGGCCCGGCTCGAGCGCCTCATCGACGACCTGCTCGTCCTCGCCGCCTCCGAGGAGGTCCGCCCGCCGCCCACCGCCTCCGTGGACGTGGCCACGATGGCCGCAGAGGAGGCCGCCCGGCCCCGCCGGGTCCCGGTCACGGCCTCCGTCCCGGACGGCCCCGTCCTGGTGGCGGGCGACACCGGCCAACTGCGCCGGGTGCTCGCCAACCTGATCGACAACGCGGCCCGCCACGCCCGCACGGCGGTGACCGTCGCGGTGGGGCCGTCCCCGGACGGCGCCGTCGAGGTGACGGTCGACGACGACGGGGCCGGCATCGCCCCCGAGGACCGCGAGCGGGTGTTCGCCCGCTTCACCCGGCTGGACGAGGGGCGCGCCCGCGACCGGGGCGGGTCCGGGCTGGGGCTGGCGGTCGTGCGGTCGCTGGTCCGGCGCCACGGCGGGACCGTCCGCGCCGACGCCGCTCCCACCGGCGGCGCCCGCTTCGTCGTCCACCTGCCCCGCGAACGCGGTCGGGGCCCGGCCGTGACGGCCGGGCCCCGACGGACCGACTAGCGGGAGGGTGTCAGGACAGGCGCTCGAAGATCATCGCCATGCCCTGGCCGCCGCCGACGCACATGGTCTCGAGGCCGAACGTCTTGTCCTCGTCCTGCAGGGCGTGGATCAGGGTGGTGGCGATGCGGGCACCGGTCATGCCGAACGGATGGCCGAGGGCGATGCCGCCGCCCTTGACGTTGAGCTTGTCCCACGGGATGCCGAGGTGCTTGGCCGACGGGATCACCTGGGCGGCGAACGCCTCGTTGATCTCGACCAGGTCGATGTCCTCCATCGTCAGGCCGGCGCGGGCCATGGCCTGGCGGGACGCCTCGATCGGGCCGAGGCCCATGATCTCGGGGTCGAGGCCCGTGACGCCGGACGAGACGACCCGGGCCAGCGGCGTGAGGCCCAGCTCGGCGGCCTTGGTGTCGCTCATTACCACGACGGCGGCGGCGCCGTCGTTGAGCGGGCAGGCGTTGCCGGCCGTGATCTCGCCGTCGGGCCGGAACGACGGCTTCAGCGCCGACAGCTTCTCGACGGTGGTGCCGGCGCGGGGGCCGTCGTCCTTGGTGACGACCGTGCCGTCGGGCGTGGTGAGCGGGGTGATCTCCTGCTCCCAGAAGCCGTTCTCCTGGTTCGCCACGGCGCGCTGCTGCGACAGGGCGGCGAACTCGTCCATCTCCTGGCGGCCGACGCCCTCCTTGAGGCGGACGTTCTCGGCCGTCTGGCCCATGGCGATGTAGATGTCGGGCAACGAGCCCTGGATGGGCTCCCACGAGTCGGCGCCGGTGGCCAGCAGGCCGGTGCGGGCCTCGGCGTCGGCGAACGCCGGGTGGTGCGGGCCGCTGTCGGAGAAGCCGTTGATGTAGCGGCTGACGGCCTCGACTCCGGCAGCCACGAAGACGTCGCCCTCGCCGGCCCGGATGGCGTGGGCGGCCATGCGGATCGTCTGCAGCGACGACGAGCAGTACCGGTTCACCGTCACGCCGGGCACCTGCGGGAGGTCGGCCAGGATGGCGACGACGCGGGCCAGGTTGTACCCCGCCTCGCCGGCCGGCTGGCCGTTGCCGAGGATGAGGTCCTCCACCGACTGCGGGTCCAACTGCGGGACCTTCTCGAGGGCCGCCTTCACGATCGTGGCGGCCATGTCGTCGGGCCGCACATCGACGAGCGAGCCCTTCTGGGCCCGGCCGATGGGGCTACGAGCCGTCGAGACGATCACGGCTTCGGGCATGGCGAGTCTCCTCCGTGCAGGTGGGAGCACATGGTTGCAGCTCCACTGTAGCGATCACCATTCACGGCCCGGGGGCCGGGACCGGTGCGGGTGGGTGTGGCCGTGACCACGATCATGCTGCACCCGAACGCCATTCGGGTAGTTCGGGTGCGGCTGATCGCCGTGGCCGCCGGCGGTCCCGCGGGTGTCGAGCCAGCGCTGGAAGCCGGCGGCGTTCGAGTGGATGCCGTTCAGCGTGTCCAGCCGGTCCCGCACCTCGGGGTCGACGGCGTCGATCTCGGGCCCGTGGCCGAACTCGGCGTCGAGGGCGGCGGCGATGTCCTCGCCGCGCCGCCACGCCGCCTCGGCCACCTCGGCCCACCGGCGCAGGGTCCCCTCGGCCTCCTCGAGGATGGCCTCGGGGTCCGGGACCAGCCCGTAGTGGGCCAGCGCGATGCCGGCGGGCCTGCGGTGCCGGAACTTCCGCAGCGACGCGATGGCCTGGTCGAGGTCGAAGTCCGGCGGCGGCGTCGCAGGGCGGAGGATGCCGGCGTCCGGCAGGCGCACCCCCACGGCGTCCCCGGCGAAGAGCAGGCCGGACTCGGAGTCGTGGACCGCCAGGTGGTGCTTGGCGTGGCCCGGCGAGTCGACGGTCGTGAGCGTCCGATTGGGCGACACGTGCACCTCGTCGCCGTCCGCCAGCACGCGGACCCGCGTCGCGTCCGTCGCGGTGAGCCGTCCGTAGAGGGAGTCGAGCAGGTCCCCGTAGACCATCGCCGCGCTGTTCACGAGCTTGGTCGGGTCCACCAGGTGGCGGGCGCCGCGCTCGTGGACGTACACGGTCGCCGCCGGGAACGCCGCCGCCACGTCGCCCACCCCGCCGGCGTGGTCGAGGTGGATGTGGGTCACCACGACGCCGGCCAGCGTGCCGGCGTCGACGTTCAACGCGGCGAGGGCGTCCAGCAACGCCGGCACGGAGGTCTGGCTGCCGGTCTCGACGAGCACCGGCGCGTCGCCGGTGATCAGGTAGCCGGCGGTCATGCGCTCCCAGCCGCCCAGGAGGGTGTCGATCTCGACCACGCCCGGCGCGATCTCGGGGTGGGTCGTCACGCTGTCTCGCCGACGGTCACTAACGTCCTCCCGGTGCGGAAGGCCGGCCGGAACGTGACGCCCACGAGCGGTACGCCCCCGAACGCCGCGCCGACCCTCTGGGACGACGAGGAACCTACCTGGTCGGTCACCGAACTGGGAGGGGCGATCGGGCTCGCCCTGCGCCGCTCGTTCCCGGACGAGGCCTGGGTGAAGGGCGAGATCCGCAACCTCAACCGGGGTCGCAACGGCATGGTGTGGTTCGACCTGGTCGAGCCGGCGCCCGGGGCCGACCACTCCCGCCAACCGCTGGCGAAGCTGTCGGTGGTCCTGTTCGACACGGCCCGGCGGCGGGTGAACGCCCGCCTGCAGGACGCCGGCGGTGCGGTCCGCATGTCCGACGGCACCGAGGTGCGGATCCGTGGCCGGGTGGACTGGTACACGCCCAGCGGGCGGCTCCAGCTGCTGATGTCCGACATCGACACGGCATTCACGCTGGGGCGCCTGGCGGCGGACCGCGAGCGGCTGCTGCGCCTGCTCGACGCCGAGGGCCTGCTGGGCCGCCAGGAGGCGCTGGCCCGGCCGTCCGTGCCGCTGCGCGTCGGGCTCGTGACCAGCGCCGGCAGCGCAGCCGAGCACGACGTGCTGGACGAGCTGCGGCGTTCGGGCCTGAACTTCCGCGTCGTGCGCGCCGACGCCCGGGTGCAGGGCCCCACCGCGCCCCGCTCGATCGCCTGGGCGCTGCGGGCGGTGGCCCGGCGCGGCGTCGACGTCGTCCTGCTCGTGCGGGGCGGCGGGGCGACGACGGACCTGGCCGCCTTCGACAGCGAGGTCATCGCCCGGGCGGTGGCGGAGCTCGACACGGTCGTCATCACGGGGATCGGCCACGACGTCGACCGGTCCGTCGCCGACGAGGTCGCCCACGCCGCCTACAAGACCCCGACGGCCTGCGCCCAGGCCGTGGTGGAGGACGTGCGTGCGTTCGACGCCCGGCTCGTGGCGTGCTGGTCCGACATCGCGGTGGTGGCCCAGCGGCAGGTGCGGACGCAATCGTCGCGGCTGCAGGCGTGCGGCCGCCACGTCGCCCTGGCCACCCGCTCGGGGCTCGCCGCCGCCGACCGGGGCCTGGCCGCACACGGCGCCCACCTGCGCCGCTCGACCGCCGGCGCCATGGCCCGGGCCACGTTCTCGCTGGAGCGGTCGGTGGGGCGGGTGGAGTCCGGCGCCCGGGCCCACCTGCGCGACCACGGACGCTCGCTGGACGCCGCCCGCGACCGCCTCGTGGCCCGCACCCCACGCGCGCTGGCCTCGGCGGAGCGCGAGGTCGAGCGGATCGCCGGCCAGGTCCGCGCGCTCGACCCCGGCCGGGCGCTGGCCCGGGGCTGGTCGATCACCCGCGGGCCGGACGGGCGGGTCGTCCGCACTCCCGCCGACGTGTCCGCCGGCGACGCCCTGACGACGACGGTGGCCGGCGGCGAGGTCCACAGCGTGGTGACCCCGGAGGAGGACCAGTGAGCGACCCCGCGGCCTCACCGACCCCGGCGGAGGGCCCGATCAGCTACGTGGACGCCCTGGCGGAGCTGGAGCGCATCCTCGACGAGCTGGACGGCGACGAGGTCGACGTGGATGTCCTCGGCGCCCGGGTCCGCCGCGCCGCCGAGCTGCTGCGCCTCTGCCGCGACCGCATCGCCGGCGCCCGCTTCGAGGTCGAGCAGGTTGTCGCCGAACTCGAGTCCGACACCGACCCCCCTCCCCCCGACGAGCCCTAGAGGTACGCGGAAAGGCCTGCGCCCGTCGGCGCAGCCTCTCAGCGGGCCGCCGGCCGCCGCAGGGCGGTGCGGGTGCCGTGGACGAACGCCTGGGTGTCGTCCCGGTCGCGCACGTCGACGACGGTGGCGCCGGTGGAGTGGAGCGTGGCGAGGCTCTGCGTGTAGGCCGGGTGGGCCTGGAGGGGGTCGCCCGCCCAGGGGACGATGACCACGGGGACGTCGGGCGTGCCGATGGCCTCGTTGGTGAGGCCGAGGGCGAGGGTGTCGTTGATGCCCGCGGCCAGCTTGTTGACCGTGTTGAACGTCGCGGGGGCGACGACCAGGGCGTCGCCGAAGGGCTCGAACGCCGGGTCGTCCGGGCCCCGCATGTTGGTGCGGACGTCGTGGCCTGTGAGCAGGGCGAGGGCGTCCGGATCCACCCAGCGGCGGCCCGTCGGCGTCGTCACGACGCAGACGTCCCAGCCGTCCCGCTGGAGCGCCATGACCAGCTCGGGGGCGCGCCGGGCCGGGGCGGCGGCGCACACCACGAGGTACAGGACGTTCCCCACGCCCGACCCGAAGCTGACCATCAGTCGGCCTCCGGGTCGGTCTCGGGGCAGCGGGCCACCAGCCCGCCGGCCAACGGCGTCGCGCTCGTCCCCTCGATCGGCGCGAGGGTGTCGGGGTCCATCGGGACCCATTCGGCCTCGACCACCACGCTGTCGCCGACCCTCTCGATGCGCGAGAACGTGCCGGCCGGGCCGAGGGGCAGGCCCGGCCCGAAGGCGCCGAAGGTGCCGTCGGCGCCGCCCAGGTCCATCGTGACGCCGGAGCGCTCGGCGCCCCTCTCGCCCAGGTCGACGCCCACCTGCAGCACCATCGCCCCCCGCCGGCCGGCGGCGACGAACGTCTCCCCGTCGACGGCGCACTCGATCAGGTCGACCTCGGCCGAGCGGTCGCCGTAGGTGAACCGGGCCGTGTCGGCGTCCAGGCCCGAGCGGGGGTCGTCGCCGCCGCCCGACCCGCCCAGCAGGCCGGCGGCGGCCACGACGGCTCCGAGCACGATGCCGATCGCCACGGCAATGCCGGCGGCGAAGGCCACGCCCCGCCTCATCGCCGGGCTCCCCGCCGCCGGCGGGCGGGTGCGGACGCGGGCGGGGCCATCCCCGGCAACGCTAGGCCGCGGCGGCCCGGCCGCCCCCGGCAGGGGCGGCGGGGGTGCTTGCCAGGGCGGACCTCAGCGTCGAAGATTGGCCTCCTCGGTTCGGGACCCGCTGGCGAGTGCCGGCACGAGCGCAGGCCGGCTGCCCATGATCTCCTCGCCATCTCCGCCGGTGCGGCTCAGCCCACCCCGGGGCTCGGGCGGGCACCAGCGGGCCGGTCCCCGGGAACGGCTGCGGGAGCGCCTCGCCCGGGCCGCCACCGACCTGCGCCCCGCTCGCCACCCCGACCGCTGGGCGGCGGTCGGCGTCGCCGTTCTCGCCCTCGTCCTGTACGTGCGGTCGCTGCTGCCGGGGATCGGCTACAGCGGCGACACCGCCAAGTGGCAGTTCCTCGGCGCCGTGGGCGGGACGCCGCATCCGACCGGCTATCCGCTCTACCTGGCGCTCAACAAGGCGTGGGTCACGCTCGTGCCGTGGGGCTCGCTGGCGTGGCGGGCCAACCTGCTGTCCGCCGTGTGCGGCGCCGCCGCGGTGGGGCTGCTGGTCCTCCTCCTGCGGGCGCTCGATGTCCGCCTGGCCGTGGCCGCCGCCACCGCCGCCACGTTCGCCGCCAGCCTCACGTTCTGGTCGCAGGCCGTCGTGGCGGAGGTGTACACGCTGCACCTGCTGCTGCTGACGGCCGTCACGCTGTGCCTGGCCCGCTGGCGGGCGGGCGGGGGCGACGTCTGGCTGCGGGCGGCGATCGCCCTGGTGGCGCTTTCGTTCGGCAACCACCTGGGCACGGTGCTGGCCGTCCCGGGCCTCGCCTGGGTGGCCTGGACCGACCCCCGGCGTGTCCTCACCGCCCGCAACGCAGCGTTCACCGTGGTGGCGGCCGTGGCCGGCGCCGCCCAGTACGGCTACCTGCTCTGGATGGGGCGAGTCGGCGGGTACCACGAGCAGTCCGTCCGCGACTGGGGCGACGTGCTCGACATGGTGACCGGCGGGCGCTTCCGCGACGACATGTTCGCCTTCGGCCTCCGGGCGCTGGTCGTCGACCGGCTGCCGATGCTGGCCCGCCTGGCCTGGGGCGAGCAGGCGGTGCTGCTGGCGCTGTCCGCCGCCGGCGTCGTCGTGGCCCTGCGGGGACGGCACCGGCCCGTGGCCGTCCACCTGTTGATCCTCGGGACGTTGGCGACCGTGTACGCCCTCGGCTTCGGCGTCGACGACGTGTTCGTGTTCTTCCTCCCCGCCTGGCTCGTACTCGCCGTGTTCCTGGGCGTGGGGGCCGACGCCCTGGCCGCCCGCGTGGCCCCGCACGTGCCGGCGGGCGCGCTGGGACGGGCGCTCGCCGTCCTCGCCCTGGTCGGCGTGCCCGTGGCCATGGGGCTGGTCAACTACGGCCGCGCCAGCCAGCGGGGGGCGACGGCCGTGGCCGACCGCATGGAGCGGCTCGTGGAGGCCGCCGGCTCCGACGCCCTGATCGTCACCGATAACTACGCCGACAGCGAGTACGTCTGGTACCACCTGCTCGGCGAGGGGCTGGCCGACGAACGCGACCTCGCCCTCGGCAACCAGGTCGCGCCGTCGACGGTCGTCGCCTTCGTCCGGGACGGGCGCGGTCGGCTGACCCGGGTGGCGACGCCCGGAACCCCGGTGTTCACCGCCACCGAGAGCCAGGCGGAGGACCTGGCCGCCGCCGGCCTCGTCCCCGTCGAGGTGGCCGCCGACGTGTGGCTGGTCCTCGACGGACCGCCGCCCCCTCCCTAGCCCGCCGCGGCGGGCGCGTCCGGCGACGCCGCGAACAGCGCCAGCGCCTCGGCGACGGCCATCCCGTGCACGCCCGGCTCGTTGGCGACCGCGGTCAGCCACGGCGGGCGGAACCGGGCGGCCACCGCCACCGCCACGTCGAGGCCCGACAGCGTGGCGGCCAGGCGGGCGAACGTGGTGGCGTAGTCGGGCGGGCGCACGTCGACGCTCAGCTCGAGCAGCGCGTACGGGTCCGGCGTGCCGGTGACCTCGAGTGGCTGCTGGGGGACGAACGGCGTGCCGGGCTCGACCCCGCCGCCGGTCAGCCCCGGCCCGTCGTCGATGACGGCGCCGCGCACCAGCTCGGGGCGGGCGCCCGCGATCAGCAGCGCCACGTAGCCGCCGAGGCCCCGCCCGTACACCGTCACCGGGCCGAGGTGGGCGACGGCGCTGTCGGCGTCGCCCATCAGGACCTCGCACGAGTAGCCGCCCCCGGCCGGGATCGAGGAGTCGCCGTGGCCGGTGAGGTCGAGCGCCCACACCTGTCCGGGCCAGGAGGCCAGCACCTCGGGGACCTCGTCGGGCGACCGCTCGCCGAGCCCGTGGACGTGCAGCAGCGGGCGCACGCCCCGGCCGTCGACCCCGTCGCGCAGGTGGTGCAGCGCCAGGCGGACCTTGTTGTGGGCCAGCGTGACCGTCATCGGGGGTCACCCAGGAAGTCGAGCACGATCTCGGCCACCTTCTGCGGCTGCTCGATGTGGAGGAAGTGGCCGATGTCGGGGAAGACCTCGAGCCGCCCGCCGGCGGGGAGGAGCGCGGTCACGTCGTCCGGCCGGGTCCCCCAACCCATCGGCTCGGGCTGGACCCCCAACAGGGCCAGGAAGGGTATCGACAGGCCGGGCACCCGGTTCATCGCCCACTCGGGCCGCCACGGGCCGAACCCGCCCGGGCGGATGACGGGGTCGATCTTCCAGCGCCAGCCGTCGGGGTCGCGGCGCGCCCCCACGGTGACCAGGTAGCGCAGCCACTCGTGGCGGAGCCGCGGGTTCATGCGGCCGCGCCGCGCCGCCAGCTCGTCGATCGTGCCGGGCTTCCGCTTGCGGTGGATGGCGTTGCGCCGGTGGTCGAGCCAGGCGGCGGCCTCGCCGGCCAGCATCTTCGTGCGCTGGTGGTCGGACACGTCGGGGAAGTTCCGCCGCGAGGGCAACCCGTCGATGTTGACGAGCTGACGGACGCGGTGCGGCAGCGACGCCGCCAGCTGGACCATCACGCCGCCACCCTTGGAGTGGCCGAGGACGGGGATGGCCCCGCCGCCGAGCGAGTCCATGACCGCCACGGCGTCGCGGACGTCGGTCTCCCACGAGTAGAGGGCGGCGTGGTCGGAGTCGCCGTGGCCCCGGTGGTCCCACACCGCGACCCGCCAGCCGCCCGCCGCCAGCAGCGGGGCGAAGACGTCGAACGTGCGCCCGAAGTCGAAGCCACCATGGGCGAGCAGCAGCGGGGGCGCCGCCTCGTCGCCCCACTCGTGGACGGCCAGCCGGACGCCGTGCGACACGACGCTGCGCTGGCGGGACGGGGCCTCGGCGCCGAGATAGGTCACGACCTCGGCGTCCTCAAGGGGCTCGAGCACGACCGGGATCTTGACCGACGGGTCAAGCACCGTGCAAGCGCTCGTCGACGGCCTGATCGGCCGCACCCCTCGCCGGGGACGCCTCCCGGTGACCGATGTCATCTGGACTTCCACCCCGGGACCGGCGTTATGTTACCGCCGTTACTCTAACGCGGTTACCCGACGGGAGCCCCCCATGTTGACCCGCTTCGCCAAACTCGCCACCGGCCGGCCCCGCTGGGTCCTGGCCGGGGCGCTCCTCCTCCTGGTCCTCGCCGGCGCGATCGGCGGTGGCGTCGCCGAACGCCTCACCACCGGCGGTTTCGAGGACCCCGACGCCGAGTCGTCCCTGGCCGACGAGGTGCTCGACGAACAGTTCGGCAGCGGCGCCGCCAACGTCGTGCTCCTCGTCACCGCCGAGGGCGGCGACGTGGACGCCCCCGACGTCGCCGCCGCCGGCCAGGCCCTGACCGACGAGCTGGCCGCCGAACCCGGCCTCACCAACGTGGTGTCGTACTGGTCCGAGGGGAACGCCCCGCCGCTGGCCAGCGAGGCCGGCGACCGGGCACTGATCGTCGGCCGCATCGACGCCTCCGAGGACGAGCTCGACGAGCGCATCACCGAGCTGGCCCCCCGCTACGAGGGCGCCGACGGCGCCGTCGACGTGGCGGTCGGCGGCTCGGCCCAGGTGTTCCACGAGATCGCCGAGACGCTCGAGAGGGACCTGCTCCGGGCCGAGCTGATCGCCCTGCCCATCACGCTCGTCCTCCTCGTGCTGATCTTCGGCAGCGTCGTGTCGGCGACCCTCCCCCTGGTCACCGGCGTGCTGTCGATCATGGGCACGTTCCTCGTGCTCCGGGCCGTGTCCGAGGTGACCGAGGTGTCGGTCTACGCCCTCAACCTCACGACGGCCCTGGGCCTCGGCCTCGCCATCGACTACAGCCTCTTCATCGTGTCCCGGTTCCGGGAGGAGCTGGCGGCCGGGCACGACCGCGGGCCGGCGGTCGTGCGGACCGTCCGCACCGCCGGCCGGACCGTCGCCTTCAGCGCCCTGACCGTGGCGGCCTCGCTGCTGGCCACGCTGGTGTTCCCGGTCGTGTTCCTCCGCAGCTTCGCCTACGCCGGCGTGGCGGTCGCCCTGCTCGCCGGCCTGTTCTCGGTGCTGGTCCTGCCGGCGCTGCTGTACCTGCTCGGGCACCGGGTCAACGCCCTGTCGGTCCGCCGCCGGGCGATCACCCCGCCGTCCGAGGGCGTGTGGCACCGGGTGGCCACGTTCGTGATGCGCCGGCCGGTCCCGGTGGCCACCGCGGCGATCGCCCTCCTCCTGCTGCTTGGCGCCCCGTTCCTCGGCCTGCGCCTAACCCAGCCGGACGACCGGGTCCTGCCGCCCGACGCCCCGAGCCGCGAGGTGGGCGACGTCCTGCGGGACGAGTTCGACGCCGACGAGGTCGCCGCCCTGGCGGTCGTGGCGCCGGACGCCGGCGGTACCGACGACGCCACGATCGACGCCTACGCCGCCGAGCTGGCGACCCTGCCGAGCGTGTCACGCGTCGACGCCGCCACCGGCACCTACTGCGGCGAGGGCGTGGCCGAGCAGTTCGGCTGCGAGCCCGGCCAGCTGGTGCTCGGGCCCGACTCGGCCGACCGCTACGCCGGCTACTCGGCGGGCGCCGGCACCTACCTCTCGGTGGTCCCGTCCGTCGAGCCCTACTCCGCCGAGGCCGAGACGCTGGTGGACGACATCCGGGATGCCGACGCCCCGTTCGCCGTGCAGGTCACCGGCATGTCGGCCTCGCACGTCGACATCAACAACACGCTGTTCGACCGGCTACCGCTCGCCATCGCGCTCATCGCCCTCATCACGGTGGTCCTGCTGTTCATGATGTTCGGCAGCGTCGTCATCCCGGCCAAGGCGATCGTGCTCAACCTGCTCAGCCTGAGCGCCACGTTCGGCGCCATGGTCTGGGTGTTCCAGGAGGGCCACTTCTCCGGCGTCCTCGACTTCACCGCCACGGGCGGGCTGGCGGCGGCGATGCCGATCCTCATGTTCTGCGTCGCCTTCGGCCTGTCGATGGACTACGAGGTCTTCCTGCTCAGCCGCATCAAGGAGGAGCACGACCGGGGCGCCGACAGCGTCACCTCGGTGGCCCGCGGCCTCGAGCGGACGGGACGCATCGTCACCGCCGCCGCCGTGCTCATCTCGGTGGTCTTCGTGGCCTTCGCCCTCGGCGACGTGAGCTTCATGAAGCTGTTCGGCCTGGGCCTGACCGCCGCCGTGCTGCTCGACGCCTTCCTCATCCGGGGAACGCTGGTCCCCGCGTTCATGCGCCTCGCCGGCGAGTGGAACTGGTGGGCGCCCGGCCCGCTGCGCCGCTTCCACGACCGGTGGGGCATCAGCGAGCACGTCGACCTCGACGACGACGAGGACGGCGCGACCTCGCCCGCCCGCGATCCGTCCGGCTCGACGGGCCCGCTCGTCGTGACCGCCGTCCCCGTCCCACCGAGCGGGCCCGCTACCTCGTCCGAGCCGGTCACCGTGCCGGACGGGGGTGCCGAACGCCACACTGTGGGGGTGAACGGCTCTTCGTCCGAGGCCCGATGACCGACACGGCCACCGCCGCCGGCCGCCGCGCCCGCTCCCGCAAGGGAGAGGGGCGGCGGCTGCGCGACGAGATCCTCGACGCCACCGAGCGCCTGCTCATCGAGACCGGCTCGTCCGAGGCGGTCTCGATCCGGGCGGTCGCCGACGCCGTCGGGGTCACGCCACCGTCGATCTACCGGCACTTCCCCGACAAGGTCACGCTCGTCTACGAGGTGGGCGACCGGGTCTGCGCCGGGCTGGAGGAGGCGTTCGTCGAGGCGGTCGTCGGCATCGACGACCCGGTCGAGCGATTCGTGGCGCTGGGCAAGGCCTACGTCGACTTCGGACGGCGCACGCCCGAGGCCTACCGGCTCGTGTTCATGAGCCGCCACGACGAGACGCCGGCGGCATACCAGGAGCAGCCGATCCGGGGGCTCATCGCCTTCCGCTGGGCGGCCGACGCCGCCCAGGCCGCCATCGACGCCGGGGTGCTGCGGCCCGAGCTCACCGACGCCACCCACGTGGCCACGATGGCCTGGGCCAGCGCCCACGGGCTCACGTCGCTCCTGGTCAGCAAGCCGGTGTTCCCCTGGCCCGACCTCGACCGCTTCATCGACGAGTACGTCCGCAACTTCGTCCGCGGGCTGCTTCGCGACCCGGGCTGATCAGGCGTCGTCGGGGTCGGCGGACCAGTCCCGGTCGGGCGAGAGGTAGACGAGCGGCAAGCTGAGCGCCGAGACCAGCGCCTTCACGGTCAGGTTGACCAGGAAGATGTCCCACACCGCGCCCCACGGCAGCGTGAGGTCGTCGTCGGCCAGGCCCGGCAGGGAGCCGAACGCCAACACGGCGAACAACACGTTGTCGATGGGGATGCTGACCGCGTTCGACACCGCCACCCGTGCCCACTGGTAGCGGGTCGTCACCCGGCGGACGAACCAGTGGTACACCTCGGTGTCGACCAGCTCGCTGACGACCTCGGCGATGATCGAGGCGACCACGATCCGCCACAGCGGCCCGAGGATCGCGCGGAACTCGGCGTCCAGCGGGTACGAGTCGTCGGCCGGGAAGCGGGCCACCCACTGCAGGTAGCCGGCCATGGCCAGGTTGACGACCGCGGCGGTGACCACGAGCGTGCGCGCCGCCCGGCGGCCGAGCGCCTTGTGGGCCACGTCCCGCAGCGTGAACGTGATCGGGTAGACGAACGTGCCCATGTCGACCGCCCGGCCGAACACCACGCCGATCTTCACGCTGCTCACGTCGGCCACGAGCTGGGCGCCGACGTAGGCGCCGACGGCCACGACCGCCACGCGGGTCATGGTGACGGCGGCCCGCGCGGCCGGCGTCCCCGGTGCGGGCAGCGGCGGCGCGGCGGTCGTCGGGCCCGTACCGGGCGGGGCAGGGGTCGCCACGGACACCTCCGGTTTTGGTGAGGCGGGTAGCCGGTACCGCCGTTCGGACAGGGGGCCCAGTGTAGGTTCGACCGCCGTGCCATCGCCCGGAGACGCCCCCGCCCCGGACGTCGTGGTCCGCCTCGCCGACGGCACCGCGGTGGCGGCCGACGTCGTGGGCGACCCGGGCGGCGTGCCGCTCGTCTGGCTCCACGGGACGCCGGGCTCGCGCCTCGCCCGCCACCCCGACGAGTCGCTGGCGGGCCGCCACGGCGCCCGCCTGATCGCGGTCGACCGTCCCGGCTACGGCGGCAGCGACCCGCAGCCGCCCGGCGCGTTCCCCGGCACCCTCGCGGCCCTGCTCGAGCACCTGGACGTGGAGCGGTGCACGGTCGTGGCCTGGTCCGGCGGGGCGCTCGACGGGCTGGCCGCCGCCGCCCGCCTCGGTGACCGGGTGGCGGCCCTCGTGCTCGTCTCCGCCCTCGTGCCGCGCGAGGCCTACGCCGAGCCGACGGTGGCCGCGGCCGCCCCCGACCGGGCGCACCTGCTGGAGCTGGCCGACAGCCTGCCGGCCGGCGAGCTGGGGCCCGAGGTCGCCCCGCTGCTGGCGCCGTACCCGTGCGACCGCGGACTCGCCGCCGAGCACCAGGCCGCCTCCCGGGACGCCGTCGGCGTGGACGAGGTCGCCTCGGTCCCCGGCCTCGCCGACCGGATGGCGGACTCGCTGGTCGAGGCCGTCCGCCGGGGCCTGGCCGGCGTCGAGGCCGACGTCGAGGCGCAGAACCGGCCGTCACCGGTGGCGCTCGCCGACATCGCCTGCCCCGTCCACCTGTGGTGGGGGGCGCTCGACACGGTCACCCCGGTGCCGTTCGGCGACTGGTACGCCCGGCATCTGCGGTCCGCCACGCTGGCGGTCGTCCCGACGGCCGGCCATCACCTCCCCATCACGCACTGGCCCCTCCTCCTGAAGGCCTTCGCCCGCACCTGAACGGGGTCGGCGGAACGGCCGACGACATCCCTGACACCACCTGTCAGGGATGGGGGCGTAGGAACGAGGGCATGGCGACATGGGTCGAGTTCAGGACGGAAGCGCCCGGCGTGGCGGCGGTGGCCGAGCGGCGGCTGACCGCCACCGGGCTGGCGATGATCGGGACGTTGCGCCGTGACGGGTTCCCCCGCATCAGCCCGGTGGAGCCGCTGGTGAGCGGCGACGAGCTGGTGCTCTACGAGGACCGGCCGGTGTTCGGGATGATGTGGCGGTCCACGAAGGCGCTCGACCTGCAGCGCGACCCCCGCTTCGCCCTGCACACGGCGACCGCCGACAAGAACGTCGGCGACGGCGACGCGAAGGCCTGGGGCACGGTGGTCGAGGTGACGGCCCCGGACGAGATCGAGTACATGGCCGACCTCATCGAGAAGTACGTGGGGTTCCGCTTCGAGCCGGGCACGTTCCACGCCTTCCTGCCCGACCTGCTGGGCGCCTCGGCCGTCCGGGTCGAGGGGGACGCCATGATCGTGGAGACGTGGAAGCCCGGCGAGGGCGTCACCCGGGTCGAGAAGCGCAACTAGGACTCGCCTCCGGCCGGTGGGCTCACCGCTTGCTGCGGATCACGATCTCCTGGCTGACCGTGGCGGCGTGGACGCCGTCGCCGTCGAACACGTGCCCGATGGCCACGCCCCGCGAGCCGGTGAGCCCGTGGCACTCGAAGGCGTGGAGGTGCCACTCGTCGACGCGCAGCGGGCGGTGGAACCAGACCGTGTGGTCGAGGCTGGCCGAGAAGAAGCGCCCGTGGAACTCGTCGTCGCGGCCCCGGTCCGGGTGGAGGGCGACGACCGCGTCGGTCGGCAGGTCGTCGGTCTCGTAGGCCAGGGCGCAGGCGTGTTCGACGAGGTCGTCGGGGAGCGCCTCGTCCACGCGCATCCAGGCGATGACGGTGCCCGGGGCCGACGACGGGGCGATGCGCCGGTCGAAGAACGGGGACCAGCGGCTCGCGGGCAGGTCGTCGGGATGCGGCACCGGCGGCCGCCCCACGACCTGCACCTCCGCGCTCGGCTCGTCGATGTGGAAGGAGGCGGTCATGGTGAGGATCCGCCCGGCCGCCTGCCGGGCGATCACGGTGCGGTTGCAGAACGACCGGCCGTCGCGCACCCGGTCCACCTCGTAGAGCGTCTCCTCACCGTCCGCGCCCGAGCGCAGGAACGAGGCGTGCAGCGAGTGCGGCCGGAACGACGGGTCGACCGTGGCCGCCGCCGCCCGCAGCCCCTGAGCGACGATCTGCCCGCCGTAGAGCCCGCCCCACGGATAGTTCGGGCCCGTCCCCAACCACCCGTCGGCGCCGTACGGTTCGAGGGTCATCAGCGTCGCGAGATCCACGGCGCAGGAGGATAAAGCCCGTGCTGTTCGCCGAGGTCGCCGAAACCACCGAGACCGTCACCGCCACCCGCGCCCGCTCGACGAAGGTGGCGGCCATCGCCGACCTCCTCACCAGGATGGACGCCGACGAGGTGCCCATCGTCGTGGCGATCCTGAGCGGCGCCCCCCGCCAGGGCCGGATCGGCGTCGGCTGGCGGACGCTCGCCAAGGTGACGGCCGAGCCCGCGGCCGAGCCGTCCCTCACGGTGGCCGACGTGGACGCCATGGTCGACCGCATCGGGAGCCTCCATGGGCCCGGCTCGCAGGGCGCCCGGGCCGAGACGCTGCACGACACGCTGGCCCGGGCCACGGCGCCGGAGCAGGACCTCATCCGCCGGCTCCTCGGCGGCGAGCTGCGCCACGGGGCGCTGGAGGGCATCGCCACCGACGCCGTGGCCACGGCGTTCGGCGTCCCGCTGGCGGCAGTGCGCCGGGCGGCGATGCTGGCCGGGGACCTGCCCCGGGTCGCGGCACTGGCCATGACCGAGGGCGAGGCCGGCCTCGCCACCGTCGGCCTGACGCTGGGCCGCCCCGTCCAGCCGATGCTGGCCCAGACCGCCGCCGACGTGACCGAGGCCCTCGCCCTCGTCCTGGGCGAGACGGCGAACGGCAAGACGGCGGGTGGCGAGGCCGCCGACGGCCCGCTCGTCGGGCCCGGCGAGGGGCTGGCCTCGGTGGAGTGGAAGCTCGACGGGGCGCGCATCCAGCTCCACAAGGTCGATGACCAGGTGCGCATCTGGACCCGGAACCTCAACGACGTCACCGACCGCCTGCCCGGCATCGTGGCGTTGGCCCGGCGGCTCCCGGCCCGGGCGCTCGTCCTCGACGGCGAGGCCGTGGGGGTCGGCGACGGCGACGCCCCGGAGGTGTTCCAGGAGACGATGAGCCGCTTCGGCCGCCACGCCGCCCCGCCGAGCGGCGGGGACACCGAGGCCGCCGTCGAGCGGGCCGGCGGGGGCGAGGTGACCGGGCTCGAGGCGCGGTTCTTCGACGTCCTCCACCTCGACGGCGACGACCTCATCGACCGCCCGCTGGCCGAGCGCCTGCTCACGCTCGAGAAGGTGGCCGGCCCCTGGCGGATCCGCGGCGAGCTGACCGCCGACCCCGCCGCGGCCCAGCGCGTCCTCGACGAGGCGCTGGCCGCCGGGCACGAGGGCGTGATGGTGAAGGCGGCGGCCTCCCCCTACGAGGCCGGGCGGCGGGGCGGGGCGTGGCGCAAGGTGAAGCCGGTCCACACGCTCGACCTCGTGGTCCTGGCCGTCGAGTGGGGCAGCGGGCGCCGCGAGGGATGGCTGTCCAACCTCCACCTCGGCGCCCGAGACCCGGAAGGCGGCTTCGTGATGGTCGGCAAGACGTTCAAGGGGCTCACCGACGAGCTGCTGACCTGGCAGACCGAGCGGTTCCTGGGCCTGGAGACGGGCCGGTCCGGTCACGTGGTCGAGGTCGAGCCCGTCCAGGTGGTGGAGATCGCCCTCGACGGCGTGCAGCGCTCGACCCGCTACCCCGGCGGGGTGGCGTTGCGCTTCGCCCGCGTGCGCCGCTACCGGGACGACAAGGACGCCGCCGAGGCCGACACCATCGCGTTCGTGCAGGCGATGCTCCACGGAGAGCGGTCGGCCGGCTGACGCAACGCGTCACGATCCAACTGCGTTACGTGACAAAAGCCACATCAGCGCGCTCTCGATTCATTCGGGGGGCGGCGGTATGGTCGACGCGATCGACCACTACAGGCGGGCCAAATGTCACCAGAAGTGACGATCGGCCTCCCCGTGTACAACGGGGAAAAGCACATCGGGGCGACGATCGCGTCCATCCTGGGCCAGACGTTCGAGGACCTGCTCCTCGTCGTGTCCGACAACGCCTCCACCGACGCCACCGGCGAGGTGTGCAAGGAGTTCGCCGCCCACGACGACAGGGTCCACTACGTCCGGCGGGCCACGAACATCGGCGGGCGGGCGAACTTCCACGCCACGCTCGAGCTGGCGCCGCCGAGCCCGTACTTCAAGTGGGCCGGCCACGACGACGTCCTGGAGCCCCGGTTCCTCGAGCGCTGCGTGGCCTACCTCGACGCCCATCCGTCGGCGGTCCTGTGCCAGACCCTGCTGCGGGCGATCGACGGCGACGACCGGCCGCTGCCCGACCCGGGGCCGCCGATCGCGTTCGACGACCCGACGCCACACGAGCGGCTGCGGTCGTTCTTCGCCCAGCCCAAGACCCACCAGACGCTGTGGGGCGTGATGCGGCGGGCCGTGCTGGAGCAGACCGGCCTGATCGGCGCCTGGTACACGGGCGACCGGGGCCTGCTCATCGAGCTCAGCCTGTACGGCGGTTTCGGGCGCGTGGACGAGGTCCTTTTCGTGCACCGCGAGCACGAGGGCCGGGGCGACTACATGGACGACGAGGGCAGGGTCGACTGGTACATCCCCGAGCGCAACGGCAAGGCGGCCACGGAGTACTGGCCCTTCATGCGCGCCCTGATCCGCATCCTGGCGACGACGCCCATGCCGCCGGCGGAGCGCGCCCTGTGCGCCGCCGAGTTCGCCCGCCGCGCCGGCCACAAGCTCCACGAGTGGCCCCCGCACCTCACCCGCGAGGCGGTCGCCGTCGCCCGCGCCTGGCACCACCGCCGCACCACCCCCCTCGACTGACGCAGGCGACGGCAGTCGCCCGGGGGTCAGGGCGGGTCGGTGACGATGCCGCGGAGGACGATCTCGACGGCCTCGCGGGCCTGGGCCGTGAGGGAGCCGTGGTCGCCGGGGAAGTGGGAGGCCAGGGCCGGGAGCGAGACGATGCCGCCGGCGCCGTGGCCCACCAGGAAGTGGAGCGCCGCCGGGGACAGGCGCCGGGCCCGGCCGGACCGCTCGAGGTCGCGCAGGACGGCGTCGGCCACCTCGTGGGCCGGGCGGATGTACTGCTCGTACACGTGGTCGAGGCGGCCGCCGGGGCGGGCCGCCTCCTGGTTGACGATGCGGATGAGGGCCGGGCGCTCGGCCGTCACCTCGACGTAGCGGACGAGGATGGCCCGCAACCGGTCGAGCTCGTCCCCCTCGATGGCGATCGCCGCCGTGGCCAGGTCGGCCGCCAGGCGCCGGAAGCCGTGGTCGATGGCGGCGTACCAGAGCTTGTCCTTGGAGCCGTAGCGCTCGTGGACCAGGTTGTGGCTCACTCCGAGCCGGCGGCACAGCTCGCGCACCGAGGTGCCGTCGTAGCCGCCGTCGGCGAAGGCGTCGAGGGCCAGGTCGAGGAGGGTGCCGTCGCTGACCACGGTCGTCGCCACGCCCGCACGTTACCGGTGGGCGCGGCTGGCTTGACGGGTGTCAAGACTTGCGGCCCGGCCCGGCTTGACAGCTGTCAAGAGACGGGTCGACCATGGCGTCATGCTGTCGCTCACCTCGCCGCTCACCTCCCTGGGGTCGCTGCCGGTGCTGAACCTGGTGTCCGCCCGCCTCCGGTCGGCGGTCAGCGGGTCGATGGAGGGCGGCGGCCCCGATCGTCAGGGCCTCCCCGGCGAGCAGTACAGCGACCCGCCCGGCGATCCGGGCTGGTTCGGGCCGGGCAGCGTCACGTGGCGGGTCCACGCCGACCCGTCGATGATGGTCGGGGGCATCGCCGCCCTGCTCCTGCAGGC
Source organism: Acidimicrobiales bacterium (assembly GCA_035265325.1). Lineage (GTDB taxonomy): Bacteria > Actinomycetota > Acidimicrobiia > Acidimicrobiales > VFJN01 > DATCLS01. The sequence continues at coordinate 188 of DATFOS010000064.1, read as the reverse complement.
CCTGCACCCGCCGACCATGGCGGGCGTCACCGACCACTCCAACTACAAGGACGACCCGCTGGGCCGCCTGGCCCGCACGTCGTCGTTCGTGGTGGGGACGACCTACGGCTCGACCGAGGCGGCGGAGCGGCTGGTCAAGCTCGTCCGGGCGTACCACCGCCGGGTGGTCGGCACGACGCCCGACGGCG
>DATFOS010000063.1:0-17364 GCA_035265325.1 Acidimicrobiales bacterium | reverse complement strand
CGTAGCTGCCGAGGCGCGAGCGGTGGGGCTCGCAGCCGTTGCGGGCCGGGTGCTGGAGGTGGGCCTGGAGGTAGGCCTGTCGCAGCCGCTCGCGCGCCCGGTAGGCCAGGGCGGCGGCGGCGTTGGGGGTCATGCCGACGGCGCCGGCGAAGTCCTTCGGCTGCTTGCCCTCGACCGCGGTCTGCCACAGCACGGTCTGCCAGGCGCCGGGGAGGGACTCGAACGCCTGGGCGACGATCTGCCGCTCGGCGGCGTCCAGCTCGCCGTCGCCGGCGACGGCGACGACGGGCTCGGGCACCTCGTCCAGGGACTCGTCCGGCCCCACGCCGTCGCGCCTCGCGTGCTCGAGGGCGAGGCGACGGAGGGTGACGAAGAGGTAGGCCCGGAACGAGTCGGTGGGGCCGCTGCCCCGCCGCAGCGCCGCCAGGACCCGCTCGAACGCCCCGTTGACGAGGTCGTCGGGATCGCCCAGCCGCTTGTAGCCCTGGGCGAGACGACGCGCGGCGTCGTGGTGGCGGACGTACAGCTCCGTGAACGCCGCCTCATCGCCGTTCCGTGCTCCGGAGAGCAACTCGGCGTCGGAAGGTGCAGTTACCGCCATTGTGAGTGGTGTATGGCCGGGCCGGAGAGTCTGGCGCGTCGGCGCGCCCGAGGCGAGAAGGTGCCGGACGAAACACCCGATACTTCTCGGGTTTTCGACGCAGTGCCGTCATGACCGGCGCGTGAGGCCCTCTCTAGAGGCATGAGCAAGGCGGGAACCACACCGAGGTCCTCATCATCCCCGGACTCGTGCTGCGTTCGCCGGTCGTGTCATCCCCCGGCTCCCGGATCCCCGACCCGGGAGCCGATCTCCCATCGACCGGTTGCGCCGGTCGGGCGCGCAGTCCTCCCGAGCGCCGCCAGCGGCCGTCCCGGCGCCCGCCTCGCCCCTCCGTGCCGGACGGCGCGCGTGTGGTCGCCGCCGCTCCCTCGGCGGCCGCGCGACGTGCGGATGGCCCTGTCGCACCCACGCCCACCCCCGCGTGCGGCCGGACCGGCGTTCGTCGATGAGGTCGACGCCTCCGGCCCCGGTCGGCGGGACACCGGCACCCGCCCCCTCCCTCGGGGGCACTCGCCGGTGACGTGAGCGCTCGTGGGACGGGATCGCGATCCCGGCGCGACCTGTCCCACGAGTGCCACCCGAGTGGTCGGCCCCCGGCGTCCGGGCCGGGGGCCGACCACCGTCTCGGGGTACCAGCCGGACCTCACGGAGACTTCTCGGGGACCTCCCGGCAAGTCAGCCGGGAATGGACGCCGTCGGGTCGCCGGGCGAGAGCGCGGTCGTGCCGGCCGGCGGGGCCAGCGGCGTCGTGTCGGTGCCGAACTCCTCGCCCTCGAGGGCGGCGGTCACCTCGGCGACCTCGTCCTCGCCGCCGACGGCCAGCACGATGCTGACCATGGCCGACTCGCCCTCGGCCGGCACGTCGAGCGTGCAGGTGATCGGGCCCTCGACCGCGCGGTCGGGGCCCGTGTCGGCGCTGCAGCGCCGATCGAGGGAGCCCAGCAGGCTCACCTCGTCGGTCACCTCCACGCTGAGGTCGATCGTCATGTCGTCGCCGGCGTCGGTGCCCGGCTCGCTCGGCTCCATGAGCGGGATCGACCGCGTGACGGCCAGCTGCAGCGTGCCGCGGCCGTCGTCGATCGGGACCCAGGACGGGGCGGCGAGCTGGAGGACCGGCGGGGCGGCGGTGCCGATGTCACCGGTCGTCGTGGGCGTCGTGGACGGCCCCTGCGAGGTCGACGAGGGTGTCGTGGACGGCGCCGTGGCACCCGTGGTGCTCGAGGAGCTGGACGACGACGACGAGCTGGACGACGAGGACGAGCTGGACGACGTGGATGAGCCGGTCCGGCTGTCGTCGCCCTCCTCGGCGTCGCCGGCGTCCTCGCCGGAGCCGGACGCCGTCGTGGCCGTGCCGCCGTCGCGACGGGTCGTCGACGGGGCGATCTCGGGCGCCCCGTCCTCGTCGTCCCCGGTGTCGGGAGCCCGGGCGGCGACCTCCACGTCCCGGTCGCTGACGTCGCCCCCGCTGTTCAACGCGGAGCCGGCGGCGACCACGGCGCCCACCAGGAGGACGGCGGCGGCCGCCGCCCCGAGGGCGAGGGACCGGCGGGAGCGCCGCTCGTCGTCCGCGTCCAGGGGGCCACCGGCGGCGACACCGGCCCGGGCCCGGCGCTGGCGGGGTAGACGGCCGTCGTCCTCCCCGGACGCACCCGGGAGCCCGAGTCGCCTGGTGGGCGACGGCCCCGGGGTCGGGTCGGCGGCCAGCAGGACACCCGTGGCGGGCACGGCCCCGGCGGCGGAACGCAGGCCGGTGGCCGTACTCCCGTCGCCGGACGGACCCGGCACGCCGCGCGACCAGAACGGCTCGGGCGACCCGAAGGGGTCCGCCGCGCCGGTCGCGGCCGCCCCATCGGACGCCCCGGCGGCGAAGGGACCGGGCGACCCGGCCGCAGCGCCCGCGCCGGACCGTCCGGGTGCGCCCGCCGCGTCGGGCGTGGACGGCGTCTCCCCCGCGGCGCCGGACCGGCGGAGCCGGCGGCGCTCGTCGAGCCGGCCGGTGAACCCGAGGGCGACGGTCGACGACTCCGGGGCGCGGTAGGCGCCGCCGTCGCTGGGCACCGGGTAGACCGAGGCGCCGGGCCGGGCGGGGCCGATGGCCATGCCGGCCATGGCGGCGTCCGTCCCGGCGTCCCGCTCACGCCGGTCGTCGGCGAAGGGCGCCAACGGGGCGGAACTGGACCACGACGCCGCGTGCGATGGCACGGCCGAGGTCCCCGACGGCGGGGTGGAACCGCCGGTCAGGGCGCGCCGGCCGCCGCGGAAGGGCAGCGCACTCGCGTCCGGGCCGAAGGCCCCGACCTCGGGCGCCAGGACGCCGACGGCCAGGGGCGAGGTCACGACGCCGCCGGCGGGGGCGACGCGCGGGAACATGGGGGCGACGGACCAGGCCAGTCGGTCCTCGACCTCCCGCAGGTCGGTGAGCAGGGTGCGGCAGGCGTCGCACCGGTCGACGTGGGCGCGGCAGCCCTCCGCGTCGGCGGCGGGCAGGCTGCCAAGCAGGTGGGCGGCGAGCCGGGAGCGGTGCGGGGCGCAGCCGGGCCGCGGGGCGGCGACCAGCTGGGCGTCGAGGTAGGCGTGGCGCAGCTTGACCCGGGCGCGGCGGCCCTGGGCGGCGGCGGCCGCGGGCGGGACGCCGAGGCGGTAGGCGAGCTCCTCGGGCTCGCAGGCGTCGATGACGGCGTGCCACGCCACGACCTGCCAGCGCTCGGAGAGGGCGGTGAAGGCGGCGGTGATCGTCGACCGGTCGGCGCCGCCGAGTGGCAGGCGGCCGGCGACCGCCACGACCGTGGCCGGGACCTCGCCCACGACGCCCGGCGCCGCGCTGGCGGGATCGGCGCCGGCGAGCCGGCGGACGGTGGCGAAAAGATGCGCCCGGAACTGGTCGGGCGGGCGGGCCCGCTGGCGGAGCCCCTCGACCACCTCGGCGAACGTGGCGTCCACCAACTCGTCGGGGTCGCCCTCCAGCCGGTACGTGTACGCGAGGCGCCGGACGGCCGCGTGGTGGCGGCGGTACAGCGTCGTGAATGCGGCCTCCTCGCCGTTCCCGGCGCGCTCGACGAGGTCGATGTCGGCGTCGGCGTGCGTGATGGTCATGGCCTTTGTGTCGAAGTCATGACGAACCCCAGGTCTCGGGGGCAGATAATGCTCCAACAACGACGCCAATACCAGCACACGTTCCGGGTCGGCCGGTCACTCCATGTGACGAACGCGTTGCGAGCGCCTGGATCGGCCCCTCACCAGGCCCGACGCGACGCCGAGCCCGCACGGGGCGGGGCTGGTGATCGAGATGTCGGTGGGCCAGGTTCCCGAACCGTGGCCGGGGTGTGACGGTACGTGTCGGTCGGAAACCGTCAGTTCGAGAGCGTCTCGGGAGCCAGACCGTCGAAGCGGCGGGCGTCGCGCGTCTCCAGGGCCTCGAGGAGGTGCATGGAGATGTCGGCGACCTTCACCTCGTCCTCCTCCTTGCCGGCCGCCTTCGTGCCGTCGTCGATCATGATGTAGCAGAAGGGGCAGGCGACGGCGATGCGGCTGGCGCCCGTGGCGATCAGCTCCTGGCTCCGCTCGTCGTTGACCTTCTTCCCGATCGTCTCCTCCATCCACATGCGTGCCCCGCCGGCGCCGCAGCACATGCCCCGGGTGCCGTTCCGGCCCGCCTCGACGACCTCGATTCCGCCCAGCGAGCCGATGACCTTGCGGGGCGAGAGGTAGATGTCGTTGTGGCGGCCCAGGTAGCAGGAGTCGTGGTAGACGACCCGCTCGTCGAGCCGGGCCTCGCTGAGGTCGAGGCGGCCGTCCGCGATGAGGTTCTCGAGCAGCTGGCTGTGGTGCAGCACCTCGTACTCGCCGCCGAGCTGCGGGTACTCGTTGCCCAGGGTGTTGAAGCAGTGCGGGCACTGGGTGACGATCTTGCGCACGCCCATGCCGTTCAGCGTCTCGATGTTCTGCATGGCGAGCATCTGGAAGATGTACTCGTTGCCCGACCGACGGGCGGGATCGCCGGTGCAGTTCTCGGACGGGCCGAGGATGGCGAAATCGAGGCCGGCCCGCTTCATGAGCTTCGCCATTGCCACGGTGACCTTCTGGTTCTTGTCGTCGAACGAGCCGGCGCAGCCCACCCAGTAGAGGTACTCGTGGTCGAAGCTGTCGCCCGGCTCGACGATCGGCACGTCGTCGATCTTCGAGGCCCAGGCGGCCCGGTCGGCCTGCGACATGCCCCACGGGTTGCCGGAGTTCTCCATGGACCGGTAGGCGTTGCCAAGCTCGGTCGGGAAGTTCGACTCCATCAGCGACAGGTAGCGCCGCATGTCGAGGATCTTGTCCAGGATCTCGATGTTGACCGGGCAGATCTCGTCGCAGGCCTTGCACGACGTGCAGGCCCACACCTCCTCGGGCGTGATCCGCTCGAAGAGCGAGTCGGCCGAGACGGTGATCTCGGGGTCGACGCCGATGGGCGGCGACACCGGTGGCGTGCCGGTGGCCGCCATGACCTCGCCCGACTTGAGCACGATCTCGCGGGGGTCGAGGGGCTTGCCTGTGGCGTGGGCGGGGCAGACGCTCGTGCAGCGGCCGCACATCGTGCAGGCGTCGGTGTCGAGCAGCTGCTTCCACGTGAAGTCCTCGACCGTGGCGGCGCCGAAGCTCTCGAGCTCGGTCTCCATCAGGTTCGGCATGGGCTTCATGGCGCCCTTCGGGCGCTCCTTGTCCCGCAGGTACATGTTCAGTGGCGAGGTGAACATGTGGCGCAGCATCGTGATCGGCAGGATCGCCAGGAACACGCCGAAGCTGATGACGTGAGCGATCCACCAGACCTGGTGGCCGCCGGCGAGGGTGCCCATGCCGTCGACGAGGCCCGACAGCGGGTAGCCGACGATCGACCACTTCTCGAAGTCGGGCCGACCGTCCAGGGCGATGCGCCAGGCCTCGGCGCCGAATCCGGTCACGCCGATGGCGAGGAAGGTGCCGAGGATGACGGCGTGCTCGGGCTTGCTCTTGATGCGGATGCGGTACGGGCGCTGCACGTAGCGCCGCACGATGGCCCACACCACGCCGCCGAGGAACGCCAGGCCGGCCAGGTCGCCGACCAGGGAGTAGCCCCGGTACACGTCGCCGTGGAGGAACTTGGCGCCCTCCGGCAGCTGGTGGTTGATCTCCAGGACCGTGGTGACGGCGAGCAGGACCAGGAAGCCGAAGTAGATCAGCGAGTGCATGATCCCCGCGGCCGGGTCGCGCAGCAGCGTCTGCATGTAGACGCCGGCGCGGAAGTCCTTGAGGCGCTGGGCGACGTTCTTGCTGGTCGTGCGCCGGTCGTCGGGCTGGCCCCGCTCCCAGTTGCGGACCCGGTTCGCGAAGAGCACGCCCCCGTAGACGATCAACACGGGGATGACGCTGTAGAAGACGAGCTTCCAGGCGGATGGGATGTTCCCGAACGTCTCGCGAGTGATCTCCGAGTCGTCGTGGAACTGGAAGACCGTGGCGGCGATGCCGGACGCCACGGTGACGAGTCCCACCAGGACGCCGAGGCCGATCGCCAGCTGATGCGGCTTGATGCGGCGCGTCGTGCTCGAGCTCACCTCGCGGAAACTACCGAACCCGGCGCGCTGGGGCGCAATCGGCTACCGCGCGGTAACAAGGACGAGCGGTGTGGCCCCCAGCGGTCGTGCTCCGTGGCGTCCCCGACCACGCCGCAGCCTCGACCATCAGGTCAACCGAACGCCCGGCTGTCCAGCTCCCGCACCCGTGAGGCGAGGTACGCGAGGATCTTGTGCGTCAGCGTGGGGACCTCGTCGAGCAGCCCGGAGAACTCGCGCGGGCCGAGGACGAGAACGGTCAGCGGGCCGGCCGCCACCACCGAGGCGGTGCGGGGCCCGTGGTCGAGCAGGGACAGCTCCCCCACGACGCCGCCGGGGCCGAGCTCGGCGATCTTCGTGCCGTTGCGGACCACGTCGGCCTGGCCCTCGACGATGATGAACGCCTCGCGGCCCACCTCGCCCTGGGTCACGAACTCCTTGCCGGACTCCAGCGTCAGCTCGACTGTGGCCTTGGCGACGTCTCGCAGCTCCTTCGTGCTGAAACCCGAGAAGAGCGGGACGGAAGCGAGGTGGTCGAGGTACTTCTCGCGTGCCATGGCGGCGCAGCATACGGACCGGCGCGACGCCGTGCTCAACGGCGGCGGACACCGTGCGGCGACGGAGGGACGGTTGGCGTTCCCAACCTCGCTCAGCGGGGCCGGGACGCCTGCCAGCCTCACGCTGCGTAGCGATTTCCCGCACCTTATGCGAGGTTCATCCGTCCGTAACAATTGCGAAACCATCGGTCCTTACGGTCCCTGCCGTGGAGGTGGCTCTCGTCCACTGGCCGGCCGAGGAAGCCCGGCGAGAAGAACTTCGGCGAGACGGGCAGCCGCGGCTCCTCCTCGTCGAGAAGGGGGCGCCCCCGATCCCGTCGGACGGGCTGGAGGACTGGATCCGCCTCCCCGCCGACGACATCGATCTCCGGGTCCGGGTCGAAGCCCTCCGGCGCCGGGCCGACTCCGGCACCAGCACCCGACCCGAGCTCGACGACGACGGCGTCATGCGCGTCGGCGACCGCTGGGTGTCCCTCCCGCCGGTCGAGGCCCGCCTCACCGAGGCGCTGCTCGACCGCTTCGGCGCGGTGGTGTCCCGCGACACGCTCGCCCGGGCCGGCTGGCCGGGCGGCTCACCGGGGCGCAACGCGCTCGACGTCCACGTCCTGCGCCTGCGGCGCCGCCTCTCGCCGCTGCAGCTCGCCATCAGGACGGTCCGGTCGCGGGGGTACCTGCTCGAGCGGTCCGATGCCGGTCAGGTGCTGACGGCCGGCCGCAACGGGACCATCGGCACCAACGGCAGCAGCGCCCTGGCGCGCTGAGCGCATTCCGCGGGCTGGTCGCCGTCACCGCACTGGTCAAGCCGCATCGACGCGGCGGGGACGTGCCGCATCGGGGATGGCAAGGTGTGGGTCACACCGCTCGACCACGCCGTGTTGTGACCGCCGCCGATACGGCGCGTCCCGGCAGCGGTGGTCTGACCCTACGACGCGTGGGGTAGGAGCGCCCCAACGGGGTCACGGGCAGCGGGTCACGCTGCCGGACGCATTTTGGGGAGGAACCATGGCCGCCATGACGAGGACTCGGGTGCGTATCCCGCTCCTGTTCCTGATCTGGGTCATCATCGGGCTGATCGTCGCGATCAACAGGAACTACGCCAACAATCTCGACGACGCCGACGCGATTGCGACGTTCATCCTCGCCGTCCTGCTGTGGCCGATCCCGTTCCTGGACGGCGCGGTGCGTGTCTACTTCTAGGGGGGACCGGGAGGACGCAGGCGACGCCCGCCTCCGCCCTCCCGGCGCGCTCGGCCGTGGGCGTTGTCCGGCTCAGCTCAGGCTGCGCCGATAGGCGCAGCCGTGGCCCAGCGGCCCGGCGCCGAAGGCGCCAGGAGTGGAGACGCGCGTCGTTCGACCTCTCGGGCGCGCCAGCGCCTGAGAAGGCAACGGTGCCTATCCGCGCACCCTCTCAGCTCGGGCGTCTCCCGGGTCGTCGGGCTCCGGCGCGGCACCGGCCTCGGCCTGGCGGGCGACGGCCTCAGCGGCCTCGCGGACCTCCTCGGGGGACCGCAGGTAGCGCTCGTCGACCGGCTTGGCCTCGACCGGCCTGTAGTCGTCGCCCAACTCGTACACGAGCGGCTCGCCGGTGGGGATGTTGAGCTCGGTGATGTCGGCGTCCGAGATGTCGTCGAGGTGCTTGACCAGCGCTCGCAGGCTGTTGCCGTGGGCCGCCACGAGCACCGTGTGGCCGGCGGCCAGGTCCGGCACGATCGCGTCGTACCAGTAGGGCAGCATGCGGGCCACGACGTCGGCCAGGCACTCGGTGTCGGGTACGACCTCGGGCGGCAGGGCGGCGTAGCGCGGGTCGTGGCGCACGTTGCGCTCGTCACCGCGCGCCATGGCGGGCGGCGGCGTGTCGTACGAGCGGCGCCACACCTTGACCTGGTCGGCGCCGTACTTCTCGGCCGTCTCGGCCTTGTTGAGGCCCTGGAGGTCACCGTAGTGGCGCTCGTTGAGCCGCCAGTGCCGGCGCACGCCCACCCACGAGCGACCCATCTCGCGCAGGGCGATCTCGGCGGTCCGGATCGCCCGCACCTGCACCGACGTATGCACCAGGTCGGGCAGCACGTCCCGCTCGGCCATCAGCCGCCCGCCCGCCGCCGCCTGCGCCTCGCCCTTGGGCGTCAGGTCGCAGTCGTACCAGCCCGTGAACAGGTTCTTGAGGTTCCACTCGCTCTCGCCGTGGCGGAGCAGGACCAGCGTGCGTGCCATCCGGCGAGGCTAGAACGGCCGCGTTGCCGCCCTCGACTCCCGGGGCCGGTGCGGCGAGAGCCGGCGGGACTCAGTTGGTGTCGCCGTCGTTCCCGTTCCCGGGCTCGGTGGTCTCCGGGCTGGTCGGGTCCGGGTTCTCGTTCTCGCGGAACTGGTTGACGATCAGCCTGACCTGCGTGCCCGGCTCGGCCTGGGAGTTCGCCGTCGGGTTCTGGCTGACGACCACCCCGTCCTGCTGGGGGTCGAAGGTCGGCGTGTAGGTCACCTGGACGCTGAAGCCCGCGCCCTCGAGCTGCGAGCGGGCCGCCTCCTCCTGCGCCCCCTCGACGTTGGGGACGCCGACGGCGGCGGGACCGGTCGACACGATGACCGTCACCTGCGAGCCCGGCTCGACCTGCGTGCCGGCCGACGGGTTGGTGCCGATGACCGTGCCCTCGGGGATGTCGTTGGAGGCCTCGTCTGACCGGTTGGGTTGGAAACCGGCGTCGACGAGGGTGTTCGTGGCGGTGGCCGGGTCCTGCCCCCTCACGTCGGGGATCGCGACCGTGTTCGGGCCGCTGACGACCCGGATGATGACGGTCGAGCCGGAGGCGGCCTGCTGGTTGGCCCCGGGCTCCTGCTCGGCGACCGTGCCCTCCTCGGCGTCGTTGGTCTCGATCGCCTCCTGCTGGACGAGGAAGCCGGCCTCCTCGAGGATGCGCTGGGCCTCGGCCTGGGGCTGGCCCACGACGTTGGGCACGGTGACGGCCTCGGGGCCGGCGCTCACCTCGATCCTGACCGTCGAGCCCTCCTCGGCCTCGTCGCCGGGGCCGGGGTCCTGGCTGATGACCGTGTCCGCGGCCACGTCGGCGGAGGATGCGGTCGAGACCTCGACCTCGAAGCCGGCCTCGCGCAGCGTCGCCTCGGCCTCGGCCCTGGGCCGGCCCTCGACGCCGGGGACGTCGACCATCGTCACGTCGTCGCCGTCGTCGTCGCCCATCGAGGTGGCGAGGAAGAAGAGCAGGCCGGCCAGGAGCAGCAGCAGGAGGATCAGCGCGACGAGGAAGCCCTTGTTGCTCTTCTTCTCTTCGGGTTCGTCGTCGTAGTAGTCGTCGTACCCGTCGTCGTAGTAGCCCGGCGGCTGCTGGCCGCCGACCATCGTGCCGTCGTAGGCCGTGGGGGCCATCACGCCGGTGGCGCCCATCTCGGGGCCCGGGGCCATGACGGGCTCGGCCAGGATGCGGGCGCCGTCGAGGTAGCGCCGCAGGTCGGCCCGCAGGTCCGCGGCCGACGGGTAGCGGTTGTCGGGGTTCTTGGCCAGGCACTTGAGCGTGATGGCCTCGAGCGTGTCGGGCAGTCCCGGGTCGAGCTGGCGCGGCGGGACCGGGTTCTCCTGGACGTGCTTGTAGGCGATGGCCATGGCGCTCTCGCCCGAGAAGGGCGGGCGGCCGGTGGTCAGCTCGTACAGCACGCAGCCCAGGCTGTAGAGGTCGCTGCGGGGGTCGACGACGGCGCCGCGCGCCTGCTCCGGCGAGAAGTAGGTCGCCGTGCCCATGACCGAACCGGTCTTGGTGAGGTTCTGGTCGGAGGTGTCGCTCAGCGCCCGGGCGATGCCGAAGTCGGCGACCTTGACGGCGCCGTCGGTCGTGATGAGGACGTTGCCCGGCTTGACGTCGCGGTGGACCACGCCGTTGCGGTGGGCGAAGCCGAGCGCGGCGGCGATGTCGGAGACGATCTCGGCCGCCCGGTCGGGGTGGATGCGCCCCTCGGCCCGGATGGTGTCGGCCAGGGTGTGGCCCTCGACGTACTCCATGACGATGAAGTAGGTGCCGTTGGCCTCGCCCCAGTCGAACACGCTGACGACGTTCGGGTGGTTGAGGTTGGCGGCCGACTGGGCCTCGCGGCGGAACCGCTCGACGAAGCCGGCCTCGGTGGCCAGCGCCGGGAACAGGACCTTGACCGCGACGGGCCGGTCGAGCAGCTGGTCGCGCGCCAGGTAGACCTCGGCCATGCCGCCGCGGCCGAGCCGATGGTGCAGCTCGTAGCGGCCGTTGAAGATCACCTGTCCCTGCTGCGACATGCGGCCTCAATCTAGGAGATGCGACGTCACCGGACGGCCTCAGTCCCCGGAGTCGTTCGCGGGAGCGTTGCCGCTCCGCCCGACGACCTGGGAGAGGACCGACCCGGCGATGGGGGCGGCGACCTCGCCGCCCGTCTGTTCGCTGGCGCCCTCCTGCCCCTCGACGATGACGGCGACCGCCACCTCGGGGACGCCACCCTCGCAGCCGGCGTAGCCGATGATCCAGGCGTGGGACCGGGGCGGGTCGGTGCCGAGCTGGGCGGTACCCGTCTTGCCCCCGACGTTGCAGTCCTCGAGGCCCTGGTCGTCGAGGCGGATGGCGGAGCCCTCGTCGACGACCGAAGCCATGGCGTCCTGCATCGTGGCGGCGGTCGAGGTGCTGACGGCGGTGCGCCACTCGTCGGGGTCGGTCTCGTCGACGACCTCGTCCTGGTCGTCGCGGACCTCCTGGACGACGTACGGCGCCATGACGCGCCCGTCGTTGGCCACGCCGGCGGCCACCATCGCCATCTGCAGCGGGGTGGCGGACACGCCGTTCTGGCCGATCGACAGCTGGGCGAGGATGCCGCGGTTCTGGTCGAGCGGCTGGGCCTCGCCGTCGGGGCCCTCGACCGAGTCGGGGAACTCGGAGGTGGCCACGTCGCCCAGGTCGAACGGCGTGTCGTCGTCGTTGAAGCCGAACGCCTCGGCGGTATCGACCATCCCCTGGCCGCCCACCTGCTCGACGCCCATTTCGGCGAAGGCCGAGTTGCAGGACTGCTGGAGGATGACGAAGAGCGGGCCGCCGCACTGGCGCCCGCCGAAGTTGCGGAGGGGCCGTCCGCCCGGCGTGGCCTGGTAACTGTCCGCCTGCGGGTAGACCGGCTCGTTCGGCGTGACGCCGGCGCGCTCGACGCCGGCGGACGCGGTCACGACCTTGAACGTCGAGCCCGGGAAGAAGCGTTGCTGGAAGACCCGGGACAGCTTGGGGTTCTCGGGGTCCTCGTTGAGGCGGGCGTCCTCGGTGGCGGCGGCGCCGAGGTCGTGGCTCGACAGCAGGTTGGGGTCGAACGACGGGAACGAGTACATGGCGTAGATCCCGCCGGTGCGGGGGTCGAGCGCCACGACCGAGCCCTCGCGGTCCCCCAGCGCCGCCTGCGCCACCCGCTGGACGTCGTCCCGGATCGTCAGCGTCAGGTTGCCGACCCGCTCGCGGTCGACGAACAGGTCGCCGATGTCCTGCAGGTCGAGGTCGAGCGTGCGGCCGGCCAGCTCCTCGTTGTAGGCGTCCTCGAGGCCGGCGGCGCCGACCGAGAAGCCGTAGTAACCCGTCACGTGGGCGTAGAGCTGCGGGGCCTGGTAGCGGCGCTGGCGCTCGAAGCGGCCGTCCGGGCCGGTCTCGACCGAGTCGGCGATGAGCACGCCGTCGGCCGTGGTGATCGACCCGCGCGGGGCGTCGAAGTCCCGCCGGATCGCCCGGTTGTTGGCGGGGTTGTCCTGCAGCTCCTCGGCCTCGAAGAACGTGAGGCGGTTCACCTGCAGGAACAGCGCCGCGTAGATGACCACGAGGAAGAACCCGAGGTTCCGGATCTGCTTGGTCACGTCAGCCCACCAACTGGGTCTGGTCGATGGAGGCCTGCTTCTCCTCCTCGCGGCGCACCGTCGAGTCGGAGACGCGCAGCAGCAGGGCCAGGAGGACGAAGTTGGCGATCAGCGACGAGCCGCCGTACGAGACGAACGGCAGCGTCACCCCCGTCAGCGGCATGAGCCGGACGACGCCGCCCATGATGATGAACGCCTGCAGGCCCAGCAGCGTCGTGAGGCCGACGGCGAGCAGCCGCTCGAAGCCGTGCGTGGCCTCGGAGGCTGTGCGCAGGCCGGCGCCGATGATGAGCAGGAAGGCGACGAGGATGGCGGTCGCCCCGAACAGGCCCAGCTCCTCGCCGATGGCGGCGAAGATGAAATCCGTCTCGACCTCGGGGATCGACAGGGGCGAGCCCAGGCCCAGGCCCGTGCCGGTGAGGCCGCCGTCGGCGAAGGCGAAGGCGCTCTGGACGACCTGGAACCCTTCGCTGTCCGCCACCGGCCAGGGGTCGAGCCAGATGTCGACGCGCTCCTGGACGTGGCTGAACGCCGAGTGGGCGACCGTGGCGCCGCCGGCGAACAGCACCAGGCCCAGCACGAGGTACGACACCCGCGCGGTGGCCACCCAGATGAGGACGAGGAACAGGGCGAAGAACAGCAGCGACGAGCCGAGGTCGCGCTCCGCCACCATGACGACGAGGGCGACCCCCCAGGCCAGCAGGATGGGCCCGAGGTGCTTGGGGTCGGGCACCGGCACGGGCCCGATCGACTTGCTGATGCGGAGCAGGTCGGCCTTCTCGACCAGGTAGCCGGCGAAGAAGATGGCCAGGGCGATCTTGGCGAACTCGCCGGGCTGGAAGTTGACGGGCCCTAACGACACCCAGATCCGCGAGCCGTTGATCGTGCGGCCCACGCCCGGCACCAGGGGCAGCAGCAGGAGGCCCAGGCCGGCGAGCCCGGCGGTGTAGCGCAGGCGCTCGAGCGTCCGAGCATCCCGGATGAACATGAGCGTGGCCACGAAGGCGCCGGCGCCCACGATCAGCCACATGGACTGGAGCCCCGCCAGGCCGTCGGGCTCGCGCTTGGCCTCGTCGATGCGGACGATGAAGACGTAGCCGAGCCCGGCCAGCAGGCTGGCGAGCGGCAGCAGCATCCCGTCGGCCCGAGGCGCCAGGCGCCGCACGGCGATGTGGAGCCCCACCTGGAGCCCGAGGACCAGGGCCAGGAACGGCCCGATGTTCGCCGGGATCGTGCCGTCCTCGGGCAGGCTCGCCAGCACGTAGGCGCCGACGGTCAACAGGGCCGAGAGGACGAGGAGCCCGAGCTCGCTCCTCCGCCGGGCGGTGCCGATCATGGGTTGGGCGGGGCGGCCGTGGTGGTGGTCGTCGGCCGGGTCGTCGTCGTGGACTCGGTCGTCGTCGGGCTCAGCTCCTCCGCCCGCTCGGTGACCCGTGCCACGTAGGCCTCGGCGTCGGCGCGGGTGGACTGCTCCACCCCGGCCTCGAGCTCCTCGACCCGGTCCTCCGGGACCCGCTCGCGCTCGAGTTCGGTGGTCTCGACCAGTTCGGGGTCGATCCACAGGACGCCGCCCGGCCGTCCCTGGAAGATCGCCACCTGGTCGCCGTCGAAGCCGACGAAGTAGGCCGATTGGCCGTACCACTGGATGGTCGCCACCACGCCGCCGGCGAGGGCGAGCAACAGCACGAAGAACAACAGCACCCGCCAGGTGACCCGGCGGGGCTTGGGGCCGGCCAGGGCGTGGCGGGCGCGGGACTCGTCGTCGTCCGAGCGCTTTCGCCGCCGCCGGGGCCGTTCGTCGAGGTCGAGGTCGTCCTCGACCACGGCGGGCCGGGCGGCGGTGACCGCACCGGCGCCGGCGCCGGACGACCCGGCCAGCGCGGCGGAGGCCGCCGAGGCCCGGCCGGCGTCGTCGACCACGTCGACCACCACGACCGTGACGTTGTCGCGCCCGCCGCCCTCGTTGGCCAGGCGGACCAGCTCGCTGGCGGCGTCGCCGGGATCGCCCAGGCGCCGCAGCACCGAGGCAATGGCCGGCTCGGGCACCTCGTTGAACAGGCCGTCGGAGCAGAGCACGTACCGGTCGCCGCTGTGCGGGATGACCGTGAGCACGTCGACCGGCACGTCGTCGTAGACGCCCAGCACCCGGGTGAGGATGTTGCGCTGCGGGTGGACCGCGGCCTCCTCCGGGGACAGGCTGCCGTCGCGCACCAGGTCGGCCACGAGGCTGTGGTCGTTGGTGAGCTGCTCGAGCTCGTGGCCGGCCAGCCGGTAGGCCCGGGAGTCGCCCACGTTGGCGATGGCCAGGACCGGCTCGCCGCGCCCGTCGTCGACCAGGGCGATGGCCACGATCGTCGTGCCCATGCCGGTCAGGTCGGGGTCGCCGCTGCCGGCGTGGAACACGGCGGCGTTGGCCGACTCGATCGACTCGATCAGCCCGTCGACCGTGTGCGCCGCGTAGGACCGGTCCACCGTCTCGCAGGCGATGCGCGAGGCGATCTCGCCGCCCCGGTGCCCGCCCATGCCGTCGGCGACCACCCAGAGGCCGGCGTCCTCGCTGGCGAGGTAATGGTCCTGGTTGTTCGACCGGACGCGGCCGACGTCGCTGGCGCCGCCCCAGCGCAGCTCGATGCTGCCGGCCATGGCCGTCACACCATCTCCAGCACTGTGTTGCCGATCTGCAGGCGGTCACGGCGCTTCACCGCCATGGGCCCGGCCACGCGGCGGCGGTTGAGGTAGGTGCCGTTCGTCGAGCCGAGGTCCTCGACGTACCAGGTGCCGTCGCGCTGGAACACCCGGGCGTGGACCTGGCTGGCGTACGAGTCGTCGATCGGGACCTGGCAGCCGGCCGCCCGCCCGAGCGTCAGCTCGTCGGTCAGCGGGTACATGCGGCCCCGCAGGTTGGGCGGCTCGACCACCTTCAGCTGCGGCGCCGAACGGCCCCGCGCCGGGCGCTTCTGCTGCCGGCCCGCGGTTGCCACCGCGCCACCCCCGGCGGCCTGTGCCACCGGCTTCGGGTTCACCTCGGTCCAGACCGCGCGCAGGACGCGGAAGAAGAACAGGTACAGCAGGACCAGGAGGAAGATCTTGAGGAGGTTGAGCAGCTGCTCTGGCACCGCCGGGGACACTATCGGTCGGCGGGGCACCCCCTAGATCGGATCGAACGGGGGTGCCCCTGGCTACCCGGCGTAGGTGGCCGTTGAGCAGCCCGAACAGTCGATATGACGGTTCGGCGAGGGCCGCCGTGCCGCAGTTTCGGCAACCGTCAGCTCGCCTCGAAGCGCATGCGTGTGTTGCCGAAGGCGATCTCGTCGCCGTCCTGCAGCAGGTGCTGTGCCACCCGCACGCCGTTGACCTTCGAGCCGTTGGTCGAACCCAGGTCGACCAACATGAACCCGTCCCCGTGGGGGCGGATCTCGGCGTGGTTCCGGCTCACGTTCGGGTCGGCCAACACGATGTTGCTCTCGGGCCGGCGGCCCACCGTTATGGCGTGCTGGGCCAGCGTGAAGCGGTCGCCTGTCGGCAGCACGAGGCTGCCCGCCCCGGCCCCGCCCGGGCCCTCGCGGAAGCGGCCCTCGATGTGGAACATGCCGGTCCCGAGGCGCTCGTCCATGACGAGGTCGACGTCGAGCGGGCCCATGAACTGGTAGCGCTCGTCGCGGGCGTGCTCGCGGGCGGCGTCGCACAGCTCGCGGCTCATGGCGTCGCGCACGTCGGCGAACTCGGCGTGGTCGTCGGGGGACAGGTAGATCGTGAAGTGGTTCGGCACCACGGGCGTGCCACGCACGCCGACCGACTTCCGGTCGTCCATCTCGCGTGCCAGCCGCCGGGCGAGCTCGACCGGCTTGATGCTGGAGCGGAAGGCCCGGGCGAACGCCCCCTCCACCATGCGCTCCAGACGTCGTTCGAACCCGCGGATCACCACGAGCCGAAGGTTACCGATGTGCTCAACCAGGAGTGGTGGCGTCCCCGATCGAGGTCGGGCCCACGCCCGAGGCGACCTCGTAGTCGCGCACGTGGTGGAGATAGCGCGTCACGCGACCGCGGACGACCGAGTGGCGCGGGGCCGACATGTTGCCCTTGAACCGCCACGCGGCAACGCGGGCCGCCGTGCCGTCGTCGACGGCGACGTAGGTGTGGTAGCTCGACCCGTCGCGCTCGCCGCGCAAGCAGGCGAGCATGCCCACCAGCGTGCTGGAGGAGCCAATGCCCGTGAACACGAACAGCCCGGCCGGGTCGTCGTCGTCGGCCGGGTCGGTGTCGCGGATCGTCGTCGTGGCAACCGCAACCGCCACGGCCACCACGACGGCGGCGACGGTCAGCATCACCTTGGCGGCCGGCGAGAACCGGGGGCGCGACAGGCCGCGGTCCTGGGCGTCGCCCACCACCGCCTTGCGGCACCTCTTCCACCAGCGGTCGGACTCGTCGCCCGGCCCCGTGGTGAGCGGTCGGGCGTGGACCACGCCGTCGTGGGCCCGGGACGCCAGCGCGCTGACGTGCTCGTAGACCATCCGCTCGTAGTCGGACATCCGGTCGTTGGCGACCGACCCCGAGGTGCCCCGGGCCCGGACGAGCGTGTCGTCCCCTACCGAGTCGATGGCCAGGTAGCCGCGGGCGGCGAGGTCGAGCAGCGTCGCCGGGAGCGCCTCGCGGCCGAGCACCCAGTCGTGCGCGAGGAGGGCGACCACCGCGGGCGGCTCGCTGCCGGGCAGCTCGAGCGTGCGGGGGCCGGGCTTCACCCGGCGGGGGTCGGTCACGGCCCAGGTCAACCCGTAGAGGACCGCCCAG
>DATFOS010000062.1:0-2838 GCA_035265325.1 Acidimicrobiales bacterium | reverse complement strand
CGGCGAGCGACCGGACCACCGCCAAGCCGGCCGCGGGCCCGTCCACCATGGCGAGCGCCACCGCCTTGTTGAGCGTGACGACCGGGCTCGGGTCGAGCCGCTCGAGCACCCGATACAGGGCGAGGATCTGCGGCCAGTCGGTGTCGGCAGCGGTGGACGCCTCGTCGTGGACGGCGGCGATGGCTGCCTGCAGCTGGTACGCGCCGAGCGGCTTCGACCGCAGGGCCCCGGTCACCAGGGCGACGCCTTCCGCGATGGCGTCGGCATCCCACGACGAGCGGTCCTGCTCGCGGAGCGGCACGAGGGAGCCGTCGACCGCGGTGCGGGCGGCGCGCCGGGCGTCGGTCAGCAACATCAGGGCGAGGAGCCCGGCAACCTCGCCGTCGTCGGGCACCAGGCGCAACAGCAGCCGTGTGAGCCGAATGGCCTCGGCCGTCAGCTCGTCCCGCACGAGGTTGGTGCCCGCCGTCGCGGTGTAGCCCTCGTTGAACACCAGGTAGAGCACGTGCAGGACGACCCGCAGGCGCTCTCGCTGCTCGTCGGCGGGCGGCAGGCGGAACGTGGCGCCCGCGGCGCCGATGCGCTCCTTGGCCCGCCCGATGCGCTGGGTCATCGTCGCCTCGGGCACCAGGAACGCCCGGGCGATCTCGGCGGTCGTCAGGCCACCGATCGCCCGCAGGGTCAGCGCCACCTGGGAGGCGGGCGACAGCGCGGGGTGGCAGCACAGGAACAGCAGCGTGAGGGTGTCGTCGCCCACCGGGCCCTGGTCGTCGTGCTCGTGATCGTCGTCGGGTCGACGTGGTGTTCGGGCCTGATCCAGCTCCTCGCGCCGGCGGCGACCCTCGGCGCTGCGGAGCTCGTCGGTGAGCCGCCGTGAAGCCACCGTGATCAACCAGGCCTTCGGGCTGGCGGGCCACCCCTCTGCCGGCCACTGGCGGGCGGCGGCCAGCAACGCCTCCTGCACGGCGTCCTCGCAGGAGTCGAAGTGGCCGTAGCGCCGGACGAGGGTGCCGAGCACGTCCGGCGCGAGCCGCCGCACCAGCGGCCAGTCGGGGACGGTCACCGGTCGGGAGTCGGTCGTTGTCACATCGGGGCGTCGGCTTCGTGCAGCAACGCACGGACCTCGACCCCGGAGTAGCGCGACGCCGGGTTCATGGCCGCTATCTCCAACGCCCGCTCCTCGCTGTCGCAGTCGACGATCGTGAAGCTCCCCAGGTACTCCTTGGCCTCGACGTAGGGGCCGTCGGTGACCGCCGGCGGACCGTCGGTCACCCGGACCACCTTGGCGTCGGCCTCGTCGGCCACGCCGTAGGCGCCGACGAGCTCACCCGACGTCAGCAACGCCTGGTTGAGGGCGTCGGTCCGGCGGATGATCTCGGCGAGCTCGTCGGCCCCGACCGACTCCCACCGCTCCTGACTGCCGTAGATCAACAGCATGTACTTCACGGTCTCGCTCCTCTACGAGTCGCCTGCACGTTCCATCTCGCGTTCGGCGACGGCGGCGAAGCGATCGTCGTCGAGGTGGAGCCTGGCACGCCCGTTCACCGCGTAGCGGACATGGGTGACCCCGGGTGCCTCGATCACCCGAATGGGGGTGAGCTCGATGCCCTCGTCCGGCCCGAGCCCGAGGCTGGCGTCGAGGAGACGCTGCCCGTCGCCGAGGATCACCGGTGCGATGTGCAGCTCCAGCTCCTCCAGCAGGCCGGCCTGCAGGACCTGGCGCAGCAGCGTCCCCCCGCCGGCGACGGCGACGTCCTTGCCGCCGGCGGCCTTGCGGGCGAGCTCGACAGCCCGCTCGACGCCGTCGGTCACGAACGTGAACGACGTGCCGCCCTCCTTCACCAGCACCTCGCGGGGCCGATGGGTCACCACGAACACCGGCGCCCGGAACGGAGGGTTGTCGCCCCACGGGACCTCGCCGGCGTCGAACATGCGCCGACCCATCACGTAGGCGCCGGCGGCGGCGAAGGTCTCCTCGATGATCGAGCTGTTGACCGACTGCTCGCCACCGGCGAAGCCCTGACGCTCCCGCCAGGCCATGGCATCGACCGCCCATCGGGTGACCCGGAAGAACCCCGGCGCCTCGGGGCCGTCGGTCCAGCCCACCATGCTCTCGGGGCCCCTCGGGTCCCGGGGGCCCGTGTAGAAACCGTCCAGCGACACCGACATCTGCGCAGTCACCTTGGTCATCTCCAACCTCCAGTCGTCAGCGGCCCCAACGGCCGCACCACCCCTGAGTCGGAGCCGACCGCCGGTTCCCTACACGCTTCGCGGGGATTCCACGCCCACGGCGGCGGCCCTCCGCCCTAGCACGGTCCCGGGCTGCACCGTCATGGACACGTACCCGTTTGCAACCGCATCCACAACGACATACCGCCTGCTAGCGGCGTTGTCGTCGGCGCTGCGTGAGTGTCTGATCGCTGCGTGAGACCTTGACGCCGTCGCCGCAGCGATGGGCCGGTAGGAAGCCCGGCTAGAGGCTGGCGATCAGGCGGTCGACCCGCTCGTCGTGCGAGCGGAGGGGGTCCTTGCAGAGGACCGTGCGCTGCGCCTGGTCGTTGAGCTTCAGGTGGACCCAGTCGACGGTGTAGTCGCGCTTGCGTTCCTTGGCACGGCGGATGAACTCGCCCCGCAGGCGAGCCCGAGTGGTCTGGGGTGGGACCTCGACGGCCTCGTCGATCGCCTCGTCGCTGGTCAGCCGCTCGACCAGCCCGCGCTCCTGCATCTTGTAGAAGAGGCTCCGGCGCCGGTCGATGTCGTGGTACTGCAGGTCGATCAGCGCCACCCGCGGGTCCGACAGCGGCAGCTCGTGCCGGGCGCTGTACGACTCGATCAGCT
>DATFOS010000061.1:0-3497 GCA_035265325.1 Acidimicrobiales bacterium | reverse complement strand
CCCCTACCTGTTCGTCACCCTCCGCCGGCTGGCGATGGAGGACGGGCGCCGGCCGCACGACGAGACCCTCGACGAGCTGCCCGACTCCGTCACCGCGGCCATGGACCTGCCACCCCTCGACGGGACCGAGCGCGACCTGGTGATCCAGGCGTTCGCGGCGCTCCCCGAGCGGTGGCAGGCGGTGCTCTGGCTCACCGAGGTCGAGGGGCGCCAACCCCGCGAGGTGGGGCGGTCGGCGGGCCTCCCCGCCAACACTGTGTCGGTGTTGGCCCACCGGGCGCGGGAGCGCTTGCGTCAGACCTACCTCCAGGCCCACCTCCAGTCGAGGCCGCGCCGCGGTTGTGAGCCGCACCGGTCCCGCCTCGGCAGCTACGTGCGGGGCGGGCTGAGCCGGCGCCACCGCGCCACGACCGCCGACCACCTGGCGCATTGCGCCTCGTGCCGTGACCTCGTCGCCGAGCTCGACGACGTCAACCGGCTGCTCGTGCGTTCGGTCGTCCCGCTGTTCACCGTCGGTTCGGCAGGCAAGGTCGGGCTGGACGTCGCCGGGGGAGCGACGGCGACCGCGACCCTCGGCGGGTCGTCGGTAAGCCCCGGCGCCGCGCCGGCCGCGGGCGTCGGGACCGGGGCGGGAGGTGTGAGCGCCGCGGTGAAGGTCGGGGCCGCGGTCGTCGCCGCCGTGGCTGCGCTCACGGTGACGATCGTGCCGTTCGGGGGCGATCGGCCGTCCGACGAACGGCCGACGCTGGAGGCCGGCGCGCCGGCGGACGGCGATGGGGGTGACGAACCGGCGGCGCGTGACGTCGCGGCACGCGGCGCGCAACCGCCGCAGCCCGCGGAATCGGCGTCCGAGGGCGACGAGGCGTCGCCGTCCGAGACGGTGACGACCGGAACGGCGGCCCCGACCGGGCCCGTCACCGCGTCCCCCGAGCCGGCGGCGCCCTCCGTGGATTCGCTTGTCGACCTCGGCCTCGGCATCGGCGTCGGGCCCGATCTCGGTGTCGGCGTCGACGTCGAGGTGGGCACGGACGTCACCATCGACGCGACGTGGGCGCTGGGCCTCCTGGGCTCGGGCCGGCTCGACGTCGCCGTGCGCAACTCGGGCACGGCCGCCGCCCCCGGGCTCGCCCTCGACCTCCGGCTATCGCCCGACGCCCGCGTCACGTCGCTCCCCGGAACGGGATGCCAGCCGGCCGGCGGGCTCGACGTGGTGCTCGGCCTGCTGCGGTCGCTCACGTGCGGCATCGGTGACCTCGCCGCAGGCGCCGGCGCCTCGCTCGGGATCCCGCTCCAGGTGGCGGCTGCCGGCCAGACCGCGACCATGACCCTGCGCTCCGGCGCCGACGTGCTCGCCACCACCGTGGTCCACCTGCCCACGGCGGGCTGACGCACGCCGCCCGGCGGGCTCGCCGAGGGCTCCGGAGTGGTTGTCGAGGGGTGCCCGTCGCTGTCACGCGGCCTGGTTAACGTCGGGCCGATGGACGGCGTCGACCCCGCAGCCTCAGCTGCACCCGCAGGCCCGGCGGCCGCAGCGCCGTCGTCGCACGTGGCGCTCGTATCTCCCGTGGTGGGCCGGGTCATCGGCACCGAGCCGGCCACTCCCCTCGAGTTCTGGGTCGGGGTCGGCGAGGGCAGCTACCTGCAGCTCGACGACGTCGTGGTGGTCGAGCGCGTCTTGCCCGACGGGCAGCGGCTCACCATCTCGGGGGTCGTCGCCCAGGTGCGGGCGCGGCACGAGGGCGCCCGCATGGACAGCGACGTGTTCCTCGTGGCCGACGGCGTGCTCCCGGCCGAGGTCAGCGAGGCGGCGCAGGTGCTGGCGACCCGCTTCGAGCCCGAGGTGTACGTGCCGCCGCTGCCGGGTGAGGTCGTGCGCAAGGCAGTCGGCGCCGAACGCGACGACGCGCTCCTGTTCTCGCAGATGCCGGCGAGGCTGCCGGCCGGCCTGTCGCGCGACGACGAGCCGTTCTACCTCGATCTCGAGTTCGTCGACGGCACCCGCGGCGCCCACGTCAACATCAGCGGCATCTCGGGCGTCGCCACCAAGACGTCCTACGCCACCTTCCTGCTCTACAGCCTGTTCCACTCGGGCGTGCTCGGTGTCGAGGCCGCCAACACCAAGGCGCTGATCTTCAACGTCAAGGGCGAAGATCTGCTGTTCCTCGACCACGCCAACACCGCGCTGGGCGACGACCAGCCGGCCCGGTACGCCCGCCTCGGGCTGCCGGCGGCGCCGTTCGGTTCGGTGGCCTTCTTCGCCCCGCCGGTGCGCGACGACCCCAACGCCAGCCCCGACGTCGCCGCCCGCCAGCGCGACGTCACGTCGTTCTTCTGGACCATCGAGCAGTTCTGCCGCGACGAGCTGCTGCCGTTCCTGTTCGCCGACGCCGAGGACGACCGGCAGCAGTACACCATGGTGGTCCACAACGTCACCGCCCGCTTGCGCCACGCCGAACCGGTGGGCGACGGCGCCGTCAACGTCGACGGCCAGGTGCTGCGCACATTCGACGACCTCGTCGGGCTCATCGAGCTCAAGATCGATCTCGACGGGGCCGACCAGTGGGGCGGGCGGGCCATCGGCGCCGGCACGATCAACGCATTCCTGCGCCGGCTGCACGGCGCCCGGGCCCACGTACGCCACCTCGTGCGGGCCGACGTCGCCCGGCCCGAGGGCCATCGGGTCGACTTCGACCGCGCCCAGGTCACGGTGGTCGACCTGCACAACCTCAACGACCGGGCCAAGCGGTTCGTGGTCGGCGTGGTGCTCCGCCGGGCGTTCGAGCGCAAGGAGCGCACGGGCCAGGCGCGGCCGCTGCAGTTCGTGGTGCTCGACGAGCTCAACAAGTACGCGCCCCGCGAGGGGTCGAGCCCGATCAAGGAGATCCTGCTCGACGTCGCCGAGCGTGGCCGTTCCCTGGGGATGATCCTCATCGGCGCGCAGCAGACGGCCAGCGAGGTCGAGCGCCGCATCGTGGCCAACTCGGCGGTGCGGGTGGTCGGCCGGCTCGACTCGGCCGAGGCGGCGCGAGGCGAGTACGGCTTCCTGCCGCCCGTGCAGCGCCAGCGGGCCACGATCGTCAAGCCCGGCACGATGCTCGTGGCGCAGCCCGAGCTGCCGATCCCGCTGGTGGTCCAGTTCCCGTTCCCCGCCTGGGCGACCCGGGCGGGCGAGGCGGCGCTCGGGGGCGGCCGCGTGGCCGCCGGCGCAGCGCCGGGCGCCTCGTCCAACGGCGCACCCGGCGGCCCCGGTTCGGCGGCCGACGATCTCGACCGTCCGGTCCCCGCCGACGATCCGTTCGCCGGTTTCCCGAGGGGTTAGCCCATGCGGCTGCTCCACACGTCCGACTGGCACGTCGGCAAGGCGATCCGGGGGCGGTCCCGCGCCCAGGAGCACCAGGCCGTGCTCGCCGAGATCGCCGGCATCGCGGAGCGCGAGGCCGTCGACGTCGTGATCGTGGCGGGCGACCTGTTCGACACGTCCACCCCCACGGCCGAGT
>DATFOS010000060.1:0-3197 GCA_035265325.1 Acidimicrobiales bacterium | reverse complement strand
AGACCTCATGGAGCAGGTCGCCGAGGAGCGCTGGGTGCGCGAGGCCACCGGCGCCGGCGAGGTCGTGGCCGAGCCGCCCCACGCCAGCGAGCCCGTCACCACCGCGGTGGTGGCCGTGGCGGCCGGCGACGGCATCAAGCGCATCTTCTACAGCCTCGGCGTCCAGGGCATCGTGGCCGGCGGCCAGTCGATGAACCCCTCGACCGCCGAGCTGCTCGAACTGGTCGAGCGAGTGCCGGCCGACCAGGTCCTCGTCCTGCCCAACAACAAGAACATCATCCCGGTGGCCGAGCAGGTCGACGCCCAGACCACCAAGTCCGTCAAGGTCGTGCCGACCCGGGGCGTGGCCGAGGCCTTCGCGGCCCTCATGGCCTACGACCCCGAGGCGCCGGTCGACGAGAACGCCAAGGAGATGGCGGCGCTGGCCACCAACGTCCTCGCCGGCGAGGTGACGCAGGCGGTGCGGGACTCCTCGTGCGATCTGGGCCCGATTCGCAACGGCGACTACCTGGGCCTGGCCGGCGACGGCATCCGGGCGATCGCGGCCACCGTGGCCGAGGCGGCCACGACGCTGCTCGACTCGCTGGTGACCGACGACCACGAGATCGTGACGATCGTCGAGGGCGAGGGCTCGTCGGCCGCCACGACCCGCGAGGTCACCGAGTGGCTGGACGAGAACCGGCCCGGCGTGGCCGCCGAGGTCCACCACGGTGGCCAGCCGCTGTACCCGTACCTCTTCGGCATCGAGTGAGTCCTGCGTGAGCGCCGGTCCCATCACCCTGCGCGAGCTGGCGGGGATGAAGGTCAGCGTGCTGAAGGGCGTCGGCGAGAAGAAGGTCGAGGCCCTGGCCCAGGTCGGCGTCGAGACCGTCGCCGACCTGCTCACCTACTACCCGCGCCGCTACGTCGACCGGACCAACGAGGCCCGCCTGCGCGACCTCGTCGTCGGCGAGGAGGCGCTGGTCATCGTCACGGTCGAGCGGGTCGTGGCCCGGCGCACCCGGGGCCGGCCGCCGCGCTCGATGGTCACGGTCGACGTGAGCGACGACAGCGGCCGCATGCGGACGACGTTCTTCAACCAGCCCTGGCGCGAGCGCCAGCTGCGGCCCGGGTCGACCGTGGCCCTGTTCGGCAAGCCGGAGCTGTACCGGGGCGAGCGCCAGATGACGAACCCGATCGTCGACGTCATCGGCGGCGGTAAGACGGGCCGGATCGTGCCGATCTACCCGCAGTCCGAGAAGGCGGGCCTGTCCACCTGGGAGGTGGGGGAGTGGGTGGCCGAGGCCCTGCGCCGGGCCGCCCCGCGCGGCCTCGCCGACCCGGTCCCGGAGTGGGTGCTCGACCGTCACGACCTCGTCCGCCGCGACGCCGCCGTGGCCGGCATCCACGCCCCCGACTCGATGGCCCACATGCAGGCCGCCCGCAAGCGCCTCGTGCTCGACGAGCTGCTGCGGGTCCAGCTCGCCCTGGTGCAGCGCAAGCGTCAGATCGAGCGCACGGCCCGGGGCATCACCCACTCGATGGACGGCCCGCTGGTCACGGCCTTCCGCGAGCGCCTCCCGTTCACCCTCACGGACGACCAGGAGTCCGCCCTCGCCGAGATCGCCAAGGACCTCGCCGCCCCCCACCCCATGCACCGCCTCGTCCAGGGCGACGTCGGCGCGGGGAAGACCGTCGTCGCCGTGGCCACGTTGTTGGCCGCGGTGCAGGGTGGGCACCAGGGGGCGTTCATGGCGCCCACCGAGGTGCTGGCCGAGCAGCACGCGGCGGGGATCCGGGCGCTGCTCGACGGGGTCGAGGTGCCCGACGACGGGACGTCGCTGTTCGGCGCCCGGCCCGTCCGCGTCGAGCTGCTGACGAACCGGGTCGCCGCCGCCGACCGGCGCCGGATCCTCGCCGGGCTCGCCGCCGGCGAGGTCGACATCGCCATCGGCACGCACGCCCTGATCCAGGAGGGCGTGGGCTTCCGCTCCCTGGGCGTCGCCGTGATCGACGAGCAGCACCGCTTCGGCGTCGAGCAGCGGGCCGCCCTGCGGGACAAGGCCGGCGAGTCCAGCCCCGATGTCCTGGTCATGACCGCCACCCCCATTCCCCGCTCGGCGGCCATGACGGTCTACGGCGACCTCGACGTGACGGTCATCAAGTCCCGGCCCGCCGGCCGCCAGCCCATCGTCACCACGTGGGCCAGGGAGGAGGCGGAGGAGGACGCCGTGTGGGACGCCGTCCGCCGCGAGGTGGCGGCCAGCCGCCAGGCGTACGTGGTGTGCCCGCTGGTGGAGGGGTCCGACAAGCTGGAGGCCCGCTCGGCGGAGGACACGTTCGCCGAGCTGTCCGTCGAGCTCGAAGGCCTGCGGCTCGGGCTGCTCCACGGGCGGGTGCCGCCGGCGGAGAAGGACGCCGTCATGGCCGCCTTCCGGGCCCGCGAGCTCGACGTGCTGGTGGCGACGACCGTCATCGAGGTCGGCGTGGACGTGCCCAACGCCACGATCATGGTGATCCTCGACGCCGACCGGTTCGGCATCGCCCAGCTCCACCAGCTGCGGGGCCGGGTCGGTCGCGGGAGCGAGAAGTCGTACTGCTACCTCGTGTCGACGTCCGACACGGCCGAGGCCGAGGCCCGACTGGGGGCGCTGGTCGAGACGGACGACGGGTTCGCCCTCGCCGAGGTCGACCTCGACCTGCGGGGCGAGGGCACGATCATGGGCGAGCGCCAGAAGGGCCGTAGCGACCTCAAGCTCGCGTCGCTCCGCCGGGACCGCCCGTGTGTCGAGAAGGCGCGCGAGGTGGCGTTCGCCATCGTCGACGACGAGGGCCTCGACACCCACCCCGACCTGCTCGACGAGGTCACCCTGTTCGTGGACGACGCCGACCAGGACTTCCTCCTCAAGGGCTGACCGACCTGGTCATCGACGCCTCGAGCTGGCGCGCTCAGCCCCGAGGAAGCCGAAATAGGCGAGCGCGCGCGCCACCAGCGAGTGATGCGAGCCTGGCGCTGGCCGCTGGCCGCGACGATCAGGGCTGCAACAGCCCCTGTGCCTGCTCCGGCAATCACGTCCCTGAACCACGACGTGTCGTGCGTCGAAGGCGTACTCTCGGGTTTGACCGGCGGGTCGTCGAGGAGGGCGCATCAGGGCGGCAGCGGGCCCGCCGATCGGAGGGGGTAACCCGATGCTTCGACGATCAGTCCTCGTCGCGGT
>DATFOS010000059.1:0-21100 GCA_035265325.1 Acidimicrobiales bacterium | reverse complement strand
TCGAGCCCTGGCACGCCACCACGGTCCTGCTGCCGTTCATGCTCCTGGCGGTGCTGGCGTGGGCGGTGGCCGACGGCGACCTGTGGTGCCTGCCGGCTGCGGTGCTGGTGGGCAGCCTGGTGGTGCAGACCAACCTCAGCTACGGCATCTTCGGGCCGGTGCTGTTGGGCTGGGCCGTGGTGGCCCACGTCATGGGGCGCCGGCGGCCGAGGTCCGAGCGCAGCGACGCGCACGAGCCAGCCGGCGAAGGATCGCGCCGGCGCGACCTCCGGGCTGTCCGGGCCGTCCCCGGGGCTGTGGTCGCCACGGCAGTGGTAGGCGTCCTCGCCTGGGCCCAGCCTCTGGCGGAGCAGTTCACCGGCGCAGGCGAGGGCAACATCAGCAGGGTCGTCCGCAGCCTCGGCGAGGACACCATGACCCTCGAGTGGGGGCGCGCCCTGCAAACCGTGGCCGACGTCGTGGCGCTGCCGCCGTGGTGGCTGCGCCCGTCGTACCACTCGTCGCTCCCGTTCGGGCCGTTCGGCAACCCGGTGCCGTCGCTGCTGGTGGCGATCGCCGCGTTGGCGACGGTGGCCGGCCTGCTCGCCTGGGCCCTTGCGGTGACCCGCCGCCGCGGCGACCACACGGCCGCCGCCCTGGTCGGCACGGCGATCGCCCTTGCGATCGCCGCCCTGGTCACCGCCAACCAGAGCCCGACCGCCCCGGCCGGGACCGTCACGTACCAGCTGCGCTGGCTGTGGCCGGTGGCGGCTTTCGTCACCTTCGCCCTCGGCACCGTCGCCCTCCGCGCCCTCGGGCCGGGCCCGGTCCGCCTCGGCGGCCGGTCGGTGGGCCGGCGGACGGCGGCTCTGGCCGGCCTCGCCGCGCTCACGGGGGCCGCGGCGCTCGCAAACCTGCCCACGTCCGACCAGGGGACCACGTCGGCGGCCGGCACGGTACCCGTGGCGCGGGAGATCGTCGACCAGCTGGACGCCGTCGAAGTGCCCGAACCGCTGCTCGTGAACTGCGCCGAGGGCGTGTTCGACCCCTACTGCGAGGCCGCCATGGCCGGCCTGGTCGACCGCGGCGTGGAGCTTCGCATCCACGACGACCTGGGCGAGCGTCAGCTCGGCAGCCACCGCCGGTGGGACGGCACCGACGCCGCCGCCACGCTCACGGTGCGCGCCGGTGAGCTGGCCGGCTTCGGCGGCCCCGGAGAGGAGCAGCTCGCGTTTCACGAGCCGCTCGACGACGCCGAGACCGCCGAGCTGGCCCGGCTGCGGGCCGACCTGGCGGAGGCGCTCGACGACGGCGACCTGCGGCTCGGCGAGCGGGGCCGGCGGCTGGCCCGGCGGGGCGGGTTGGAGAGCGTCGACGACGACGGCCGGGTCGACGGCGCCGCCGCCGTCGAGCTGCGCCGGGGCCTGTTCGGCGACGAGCGGCGCGACCTGGGCGTGATGGTCCACCACGACCTGCTCGACGCCGACGACGCCTGGTCCGCCCGCCTCGACCGCTGGGACGAACTGCAGGGCCGCGTCGACAACCAGACCGTCGGCGTCTACCTCTCCACCCCGGCCGCCGCCCCCGAGCCCCTGCCAGAGCCCGACCCCTGAGGGCCCGATCCGCCGCCACCGCAACGCCCGTCGGGCCGCCGGCGCCGATACTCATCACCCGCCCGGCCATCCGCTCCCCCACCACCGGACCACCGTCCCGGGCCCCGAGGCGGACGGCCGTGGCCCTCCCGACCGCGACCGCCCGGCCCCGAGGGCAGCAGTGACAGCGCCAGGCTGATCCCCTGAGCCCGCTCACCAGCACCGACCGACCGTCGCCAGCACGCAACCGAGCGGGTCCCCGTCATTGCCGGCCGACCGCCGAACAGCGGTCCTCGTCCCGCCTGACCTGCCTACCGGACAAGTGCCCAACCCGAGGAGGCCGACGGCGGCTATGCCGGCTCGGGGTCGCCCAGCCAGGCGTCGAGGATCTCGACCGCGGCCCGGACCACACCGGTGGCGACGGTAGCGGCGACCGGCGCCACCAGCGCCGCGATCGGGAGGCGGGTCGGGTCGGTCCCCGTTTCCACCACAGGGCCGAACATGGCGACCAAGGCCGCCAGGGCCCACACCGCCACGACGCCGAGCGCCAGCGGACGCACCAGGTGCGCACGCCCGCCCCGGCGCAGCGCCGACCACGCCGATGCCGCCACGACCGTGGAACCCAGGCCCCACAACCAGGTGCCGAAGGCGGCCACGGGCAGGTGCTGCTGCTCGCTTCCCGACACGAGGTCCGGGGAGAGGAGGCTGATGGCAGCCACCGCGGACCAGATGCCGGCGGTGGCGACGAGCAGGCCCTCCGCCTCCTGCCGGCGGGCCACCCGGCGGCGCGGGCCGCGTGCGTCGAGGTCATATGGAGCCCAGGAAGTGCTTGGTGCCGTCATAACTCGACCATGCGCCCGTACCCCCGCCCCGTCGTCCAACGACGGTCGGACCCACCGCCTCCCCTCACAGTCGGAGACCGTGCCGGCCCCGCCCAACCCGCCAGGCCCCAAGGCCGAAGGGCCCACGAACCCAGCGCAGCGCAACCCACCGTCCTCGACCAGGCCGAGCAGATCACCGAATCGGTACGCCTTCGATCGCGATGGCCGAGCTGCCCGCGAGGGGTTGGGTTCCCCACGACCGTGCCACCGGTCTAGTCGGTCAGCGCAGGCGGGCGGCGCTGGCGAGCATGTGACCAGGCAGGGACCAACCACCGCACCCTACGAACCCCGTCCCCGAGGCCCCAGAGCACACCACCCTTGTTAGATGTGCGCGTGGAGGGGATGGCATTGGCCCCGAGTGGAGGTACAACAAGAGCAGCTCAACTGGTCCGACTTCCCGGAAGACGCCGCCGGCTGCCCCGGACCTGCGCGGCATGACGTCGGGCACGGGGGGCTGGTCGGGAGCCGTCAGGCCAATAGTGCGCTGAGTTCTTCGGTCAGTTCGACCGCCCGGCGGGCGGAGTCGTCCCGTGTCATGGTGCGGATGATGATGTCGGTGAAGCCCAGTTCGCCGTAGGGGGCGAGCTGTTCTGCGACCGATCGCGGGTCGCCGTAGGCGACTGCTTCTCGGTCGAAGCCCCGGTAGCGGGCGTGGACGAGCGCGTCGCCCACCCGTTCCGCTTCGGCCCGGTCCTCGGCGAGGTGCACGTCCTTGCGGATCGGGATGCGGGTCGGTTGGCGGTCGTGGCGGGCGCAGGCGTCGCGATAGACGTCCATGGCCGTGGCGGCGGTCTGGGGGGTCAGGTCGGCGTTGCCGTACCAGGAGGTGCCGAGTCGGGCGGCCCGGTCGATCGACCTTTGCACGCTGCCACCGAGCCACCACTCGGTCCCGTGGGCCGGCCGGGGAGCGATGCGGGCGCCCCTGATGTTCCATTCGTCGTCGTCGACGATCTCGCCGTCGAGCAGCGCCTTGACGAGGTGGATGGCGCGCTCGGTGCGGGCACCTCGTCCCCGCAGGTCCTCGCCCATGGCGGCGAACAGCGCCTCGCCCTCCCCCACGCCGACCTGGACGATGAACGGCGCGCCGGCCATCGCGGCCAGCGTCCCGATTTGCTCCGCCATCAGCACCGGGTGCCACAGTGGCACAAGGAACAGGCAGCCGACCGGCCGCTGGTGCCACACCCCGAGGATGCGGCCGACGAGGGGCACGTTCTGAAGGTAGACGGCGGGAGCGGTGGCGTGGCGGTCGCCGACGGTCAGGCTGCTCAAACCGGCGCGCTCCGCCGCCTGGCCCTGCGCCAGCACCGAAGAGGCCGCGCCGGTCGACTCGGCGGGATCGAAGACGGTGCCGATGGAGATGCCGACCCTCATCCGCCCGCCTCCGGGATCGTGGGCCTGGACCGCGCCTGGGCGTCCGGCGGGGCGGACCGCGGCGGCGTGGTGGCGGACCGTCGGTCGGGAAGCGATCGCGGGAGCCCGAACTGGGGCAGAACAGTGTTGTCGAAGCGGGTCATGGCGCTGATGCGGTCGCCGGCCAGGGTGAGCACGTAGAGGCCGGTCCCGTGGCGGACGCCAGCCGGGGAACGGAGGTAGGCGCCGAACGCCGGCTGGCCGTTGGCCCGCGTCGGAACGAGGTCAAACCGGCGTCCGGCGTCGAAGAGGCGGGCGCAGAAGCGGGCGACGACATCCCGGCCCTGGTACTCGAAGGGGATCGGCGGCATGGCGATGAAGACGTCGTCGGTCAGCAGGGCGACCAGCGCGTCGAGGTCGGCGGACTCCCACGCCCGGGCGAAGTTCGCCACGAGCGCCTCCTCGGAGGGTGAGCCGGCGGTGGGAGGCGGTTCGTGGGCGGCCGGCGCCAGCACGCGCTGGCGCTGGAGGCCTGCCCGAGCTCGTTTGAGGGCGCTGGTGACCGAGTCGAGGGTCGTGTCGAGCATCCCGGCCACCTCGTCGGCGTGGAAGCCGAGGACGTCGCGCAGGATCAGCACGGCGACCTGGCGGGGCGGCAGGACCTGGAGGGCGGCGACGAAGGCGAGCGAGATCGACTCGGTCTGCTCATAGCGGGCCTCCGGGCCGGGCGGCGCCTCGATCGCTCCCTCCAGCAGGGCGTCAGGGAACGGCTGCAGCCACACGACCTCGCCGAGCCGGGTCGCCTCGGCCGGCTCAACCTCGGGGACGTCCCACTCCCGGGCCGGGCGCCGGCCAGCCGAGCGACGGGCGTCGAGGCACCGGTTGGTGGCGATCCGGTACAGCCAGGTGCGCAGCGAGGCACGGCCCTCGAACCCGCTGAGGCCACGCCAGGCGGCCAGCAGGGTGCTCTGCAGGGCGTCCTCGGCGTCCTGGAACGATCCGAGCATCCGGTAGCAGTGCACCTGGAGCTCCCGAAGGTGCGGCTCGGTCAGCTGCCGGAACGCGTCGCCGTCGCCGCCCCTCGCTTTCGCGATTAGGTCCGTAGGCATCGCACTCGTTCCACCATCCTTCCGGCCTTCGTCCCACTTCCCTCTCGTACCGACGCCGCCCGGGCCGGGAACTGGGCGGCCGACGAGCGCCCAGTTCCCGGCCGCTGGGAGGCCTACCTCCACGGCTTCATACGACGCCGACGACAAGGAGAACCGAAGATGGGAAGAATCGTGCTAGGCGGTCCGCAGAACGTCACGCTCGACGGGGTGGTCCAAGATCCCGACGGCGCAGAGGGCTTCGAGCTCGGCGGCTGGTTCAAGGAGTTCGGGGGCCATGACCTCGAGGAGTGGGGCGACGTCGCGCTCGACGAGGCGCGGGGCGCCGAGGCGTGGCTGCTGGGCCGGCGCAGCTACGAGTTCTTCGGGTCGCGGTGGCGGACCCGCACCGGCGCCTTGGCGGACCGGCTCAACAGCCTGCCCAAGTACGTCGTGTCCTCCACCCTCACCGATCCCGACTGGGACAACACCCGGGTCCTCGCGGGCGATGTGATCACCGAGGTCTCGAAGCTCAAGCAGGAGCTCAACGGTGACATCGTCGTCCCGGCCAGCTACCAGCTCGGACGGACGCTGCTCCGGCACGACCTGATCGATGAGCTGCGCCTTGTCGTCTTCCCGGTCGTGCTCGGCGCCGGCGAACGGCTCTTCGACCAGACCACCGCCCGGATACCCCTCCGCCTGGTCGACACCAGGACCATCGGCCACGGCGTCGTCCTCCTCACCTACCAACCAACCCGAGCTGCGTAACGCCCGGCCGCCGGCCTCCGTCCTGCGCCCCGCACGCAGGACGGAGGCTTCGCTCCCGACCAAGCGTCGGGTCTCCTCTCTGCCGGATACAGGCCGCTTAAGAGGACTCGGTAGCTCGGCGTCCTGTGCATGTCCTAACGGGCCAACATCAGGCAACGGGCGCCGACGCTCGTTCTCACCCTCGGGTCGCCGCTCGCCGGCATCACCTACCGGCCATGCTCGATCTGATCGACGAGCTCCGGGCCCGCGACTTCACCGTCGGCGTGGGGCGGGAGCGCCTCGCTGGCCCGCGCGACGATCGGCAGCCCGTGTGCCCGGCCTGATCGTCTGGACACGTTGGAAAACCGGTAGGCGGCGAGCGATGTGCGGATCAGGCTGTCGCCCGTGGGTTCGATCACCTGGGGCCGGGAGCTCGCGGAGGTCTACGACGCGACCTACTCCGCGATGTTCGAATCGTCAGTCCTTGATCCGACCGTCGACCTCCTCGTCGAGGTGGCGCGAGACGGCCCCGCCCTGGAGTTCGCCGTCGGCACGGGACGGGTGGCACTGGCGCTGAGCGCCCGGAGCGTCTCGGTCCACGGGATCGAGCTGTCGCTGCACATGGTGGAGCAGCTACGCGCCAAGCCGGGCGCCGATGTCGTGCCGGTGACCATCGGCGACATGACGACGACTCGTGTCCCGGGCCCCTTCAAGCTCGTGTACCTGGTCGCGAACAGCATCATGAACGTCACCACCCAGGACGAACAGCTCGCGGTGTTCGCCAACGCGGCCGCTCACCTCGAGCCGGGCGGATGCTTCGTGGTCGAGGTGATCGTCCCCCAGTTGCGTCGCGTCCCCCCGGGGGAGGTCGGCCGCATCTTCACCCTCGATCCTGACCACGTCGGGATCGAGACCTTTGACGACCTTGTCGAGCAGGTCGCGTGGTCGCATCACTGGATGGAGGTGGGAGGCCGCCTCGTCCGGCACTCTGCGCCATACCGTTACGTCTGGCCGTCCGAGCTCGATCTGATGGCGAGGATCGCCGGTTTCCGCCTGAGGGACCGCTGGGCGGGGTGGGACAAGTCGCCGTTCACGTCGGACAGCCTTCGCCAGGTCGCGGTGTTCGAGAAGGTGCCGTAAGGACCCGCTCGAGAGTCGGGGGACACCGGGCAGCTATAGGGTCGAATGCGCTGATGACCTCCACCGGGGATGTGCTCGATGAGGGCCGCCGGGCCTTCGAGCGGCGGCATTGGGGCGACGCCTACGCCGGGCTGGCGGTGGCTGACGCCCAAGCCGACCTCGAGCCGGCGGACCTGGAGCTCCTTGCCACCGCCGCCTACCTCACGGGTCGTGACGGCGAGAGCACCGACGCGTGGATGCGGGCCCACCACGGCTACCTCGAGAAGGACGCACCCGCCGCCGCTGTCCGCTCGGCCTTCTGGTTGGGCTTCGGCCTCGTCCAGCGCGGTGAGGTGGCCCAGGGAGGAGGCTGGCTCTCGCGGGCCCACCGCTTGGTCGACGAGCGGAGCCTCGACTGCGTTGGGTGTGGGTACCTCCTCGTGCCGGCGGGGCTCATGAGCCTCGGCGGGGGCGACCCCTCGGCGGCCCGGGAGACGTTTGACGAGGTACGGGCGATCGGTGAGCGCTTTGGCGACGCCGACCTGGTGGCGCTGGGCACACTGGGTCGGGGTCAGGCGCTGGCGCGGATGGGCCGCATCAGCGAGGGGGTGAGCCTCTTCGACGAGGTGATGGTGTCGGTCACCGCTGGGGAGGTGTCGTCGGTCGTCTCGGGGATCGCGTACTGCGCGGTGATCGACGAGTGCCAAGAGGCGTTCGACGTCCGCCGGGCCCACGAGTGGACCGAGGCCCTGGCCCGCTGGTGCGATGCCCAGCCCGACCTGGTCCCCTACCGGGGCCAGTGCCTGGTGCACCGCTCCCAGGTCATGCAGCTGCACGGCGAGTGGTCCGAGGCCCTGCGGGAGGCGGAGCAGGCCCGCGACCGGCTCTCGGAGCCGCCCCACGCCGCCATCGGCATGGCCCATTACCAGCTCGGTGAACTCCAGCGGCTGCGGGGCCGTTTCACCGACGCCGAGGAGAGCTACCGCCGGGGCCACGAGCACGGACGGTCACCCCAGCCCGGGCTGGCCCTGCTCCGGCTGGCTCAGGGCCGGGTCGAGACCGCCACCGCCGCCATCGACGGGGCGGTGGCCGCGGCCACCGACCACGTGGTGCGGGCCAAGCTGCTGCCCGCCTTCGTGGAGATCATGGTGGCGGCCGGTCGGGTGGGCGAGGCCCGGGCAGCCGCCGACGAGCTCGTGAGCATCGCCGCCGGCAGCGGGGTGCCCTACCTGCGGGCCGCCGCCGCTCAGGCCGAGGGAGCAGTGCTCCTCGCCGAAGGGAACCCCAGGGGAGCGCTGGAGCACCTGCGTAAGGCGTGGCGGGAGTGGCGGGAGGTCGAGGCGCCCTACGAAGCGGCCCAGGCCCGGGTGTTGATCGCCCTGGCCTGCCGGGAGGTCGACGACCACGACGCCGTCGACCTCGAGTGCCACGCCGCCCGGCGGACGTTCGAGGAACTCGACGCGGTTCCGGCGCGGGCCCGGCTGGTCGTTCTGTTCGGGCTTCCGGGGGCGCCGGCCG
This sequence comes from Acidimicrobiales bacterium, assembly GCA_035265325.1. GTDB lineage: Bacteria > Actinomycetota > Acidimicrobiia > Acidimicrobiales > VFJN01 > DATCLS01. The sequence goes on along the minus strand of DATFOS010000059.1, from coordinate 12,829 downwards.
GCGATGGGGCCCTCAGCCCCCGCGAGCTGGAGGTGCTGAGGGTGGTCGCCACCGGCAAGACCAACCGCGACATCGCCGAGGAGCTGTTCATCAGTGAGAAGACGGTCGAACGCCACGTCAGCAACATCTTCGTGAAGCTCGGCGTGTCGAACCGGGCTGCCGCCACGGCCGCGGCCTACGACCGCCACCTCGTCTAGCACCGGGGCGGCGGCGCCTGGTCGACTGCGGGATTTCCCGCATCGGCTGTCACCGGACGCTTTGGGTGGTTCCCCCGAAGCCGTGGCCACGCGTGCCTCCGTACGGTCGGAAGGGAACCTAAAGGAGGCGTGATGAGCTCCCGGTCGACCGATGCTGTCTACGAGCGGTACCTCGCCAGCCCGCCGGAGGTCTACGAGCGGCACTTCGTTCCCTCCATCGGCATGACCTCGGCGGCGCCGGTACTGGAGGCGGCGAGGCTCTGCCCCGGCGAGCGCGTGCTCGACCTGGCCTGCGGCACGGGGCTCGTCGCCCGCCTCGCCGCCGAGAAGGTGGGCCCTTCTGGCTCCGTGACCGGCACCGACATCCACCCCGCGATGGTGGAGGTGGCCCGGGCGACGTCGCCCGCAGCCCCCGAGGTCGAATGGCACGTGGCGCCCGCCGAGGACCTGCCCCTGCCGGACGCGTCGTTCGACGCGGTGCTGTGCTCGCTGGCGCTCCAGTTCTTCCCCGACAAGGTGGCCGCGCTGGAGGAGGTCCGGCGGGTCCTCGCGCCCGGTGGTCGGGTCGCCATCGGCACACCGGGCCCCATCCCACCGTTGATGGCCGACCTCCACGAGGTGATCGACCGCCACCTCGGAGCGGAGGCCGCCGGCTTCGTGCACGCCGTCTTCACGTTGCACGACCCCGCCGAGGTGGAGAAGCTGCTCACGGCCGCCGGCTTCGCCGAGGTGGAGGCCGAGCACCGGGCGCTCCCCGTGCGGCTGGACGGTCCGGCGAACTTCCTCTGGCAGTACCTCCAGGGCACGCCCTTGGCCATGGCCGTGGCCGAGATCGACCACGACGCTCGCATGGCCCTGCAGCTGGAAACGGTCGAACGGTGGCAGCCGTACGTGGACGGCGACGGCATGGCGATGGATCCCGGGCTCGTGGTCGCCACCGCCCGCCGGGTGGGCAAGTCATGACCACGCCAACAGACCTCGAGGAGACCACGCCGGATCCCCGCACCGCGTTGCTGGCCGACGTGCCCGTCGACCAGCGCCGGCTGAGCCTCGCCGACATCCCCACCGCGGTGCTGGAGGCGGGCGACGGGTGGCCACTCGTGCTGCTCCACGGTCCCGGGGAGTCAGCGGTGAAGTTCAAGTGGAACATCCCTGGCCTGACCACGTCGTTCCGCGTGGTTGCGCCCGACCTGCCTGCCCACGGTGCGTCCGGCACCGGCACCGACCGGGGGCCGCTCGACGTGGAGCGAGTGACGGCGTGGCTCGACGAGCTGATCGATCAGACCTGCGCCGAGCCGCCCGTCGTGGTGGGCCACGTGCTCGGCGGCGCCATCGCCGCCCGCTTCGCAGTGGAGCACAGCGACCGGATCCGGCACCTGGTGCTGGTTGACTCGCTGGGCCTGATGCGGTTCCGCCCGTCGCCCCGCTTCGCCCTGGGACTGCTCGGCTTCCAGGTCCGTCCCACGGAGGGTTCATACACCCGGTTCATGCGCCAGTGCGCCCACGACCTCGACGATGTCCAGCGACGGATGGGCGACGACTGGGCTCTCTTCGTGGCCTACAACCTCCAGCTGGTGCGCGACGACAAGGCGAAGGAGTGCGGCCAGATGTTCCGCAAGGTGGGCCTGCCCCGGATCCCCGCGGACGACCTCCAGCGGATCACCGCTCCGACGTCGCTCATCTGGGGCCGGCACGACAAGGCCAACAAGCTGAAGAAGGCCCAGGCCGTCAGCGATCGCTTCGACTGGCCGTTGCACGTGGTCGACGGCGTCGCCGACGACCCGCCCCGCGACCGACCAGAGGCATTCCACGCCGCCCTGCGAGCAGCCCTCGACCGGTCGTGATGGAGCGACACTACGACCCGCCCGTGGAGTGGCTCGACGACGTCGCGGCTGACCATCGCAGTCCTACGCTGGGCAGGTGGCGGGTGGATCCCCGGACTGGCGAGCCGTTCACGCCGAGCTGTCGGCGCGCGACGCGTCGTCGCTCCGGGCGGAGCAGCTGGACGCGCTCGCCGAGAGCCTGTTCTGGCTCGACCGGCCCGACGAGTCGATCGCCGTGCGCGGCCAGGCGTTCACCGCTCACGTGACGGCCGGCGACCACGCCGGTGCAGCCATGGCCGCCTGGCAGCTGTTCTACGACCACGTCCTCGTCGGTGAGGTGGCGCCGGCCAACGGCTGGCTCGAGCGAGCCCGGCGCCACGCCGGTCAGGCCGAGGGATCGGCCGTCGGGTTCCTGGCCGTGGCCGAGTCCGACCGCGCCGCAATGAACGGCGCTCCGGTCGACGCCCTGACCCACGCCGAGCGGGCGGTGGCCGCCGGCCAGGCGACCGGCCATGCGGACCTCATGGCCTTGGCCCTGCAGGCCAAGGGCCGGGCACTGGTGGCATGCGGCCGTCACGCCGACGGGTTGGCGGCGCTCGACGAGGCGATGGTGGCGGTCATCAACGGTGAGCTCGCCCCGCTCTTCACCGGCTGGGTGTACTGCAACGCGCTGTCGACCTGTCACGACCTCGCCGACCTGAGCCGAGCCCTCCAGTGGAGCGAGGCCGCGACGAAGTGGTGCGCCGACCTCGACGCCGGCCGGCTCTACCCCGGGATCTGCCGGCTCCACGTCGTCGAGCTGGAGAGCCTCCGGGGCAGCTGGCACACGGCGGCCGAGCAGGCCCGGGTGGCGTGCGACGAGCTCACGAGCCACGACCCGCGGTACGCCGGAAGCGCGCACTACCTGATCGGGGAGCTACATCGCATGACCGGCCGCCTCGACCTCGCCGAGGACGCCTTCACACGTTCACACCAGCTGGGCCGCCTCCCGCAGCCAGGGCTCGCCCGGGTGCGGATGGCGCAGGGACGGCCCGACACCGCCGTGAACGCACTCCGGCTCGCCCTCGACTCTGTGCCGACCGGGCCGTTGCAACGCGGCGAGCTGCTGATGGCCCTCGCCGAGGCGCAGGTCGCGGCCGGCGACCTCGACGCCGCGCAGGCAGCGTCCGCCGAACTCGCGTCGGTCGCGGACGAGGTCGCGAGCGGCTATCTCGTGGCGCTGTCGCTCTCGACCGAGGCGACGGTGCTCCTGGCCCAGGGCGATGCCGTGACCGCCTGCCGCCGAGCCGGCGAGGCGGCGGCGCGGTTCCAGGCACTCGGGATGGTGTACGACGAGGCCCGAGCGCGCGCCGTGCGCGGCGCGGCGGCGAGCACCATCGACGAGCGCGACACGGCTCGGCTCGAGCTCTCCACCGCCCTCGACGCCTTCGAACGCCTCGGGGCCGAGCCGGACGCCCGTCGGCTGAGCGCGCTCCTCGGTGAAGCCCCGCCATCACCGCTCTCCTCCCGGGAGACGGAGGTGCTCCGCCTCGTCGCCCGTGGTGGGACCAACAAACAGGTGGCGGCCGAGCTGCTCGTGAGCGAGCACACCGTGGCCCGCCACCTCAACAACATCTACACCAAGCTCGGAGTGGTCTCCCGCGCCGCGGCAACGTCGTTCGCCTACGAGCACGCGCTCATCTGAGGTCCGACCATGGCATGGTCAGGTCTGACCATGCCGGCCTGGACGTGAATGGTGCATCGCGGCGATGCGGCATCCCCGGCCGACGTCGTACAACGCCCGCATGAGCACTCCTGAGACCTTCGAGATCCCGCTCGACACCGCCGAGTTGTACGAGGCGAAGTTCGTCCCGGCGCTCTTCGCCGACTGGGCGCCCCACGTCGTGGACATGGGTGACGTCACCGCCGGCCAGTCCGTCCTCGACGTCGCCTGCGGCACCGGCATCGTGGCCCGCACCGCCGCCGCGCGTGTCGCTCCCGAGGGCCGTGTCGTCGGTGTCGACCTGAACCCGGCCATGCTCACCGTGGCGCAGCGGGTGTGTCGCGGTGTGGAGCTGCGCCGAGGCGACGTCGCCGACCTGCCCTTCGAACCGGGAACCTTCGACGCCGCGCTGTGCCAGATGGCGCTCATGTTCTTCCCGGACCGGCAGCGGGCGATCGGTGAGATGGGCCGGGTGGTCAAAGCCGACGGCACGGTCGTGGTCATGGTGCCGAGCAGCCTCGACGCCCAGCCCGCCTACCGGTTGCTCGTGGAACTGGCGGCACGGCACGCCGGGCCAGAGGCGGTGGCGATGCTCAGCGCCTATTGGGTCTGCGGCGATCTCGACGAGCTCTGTAGGACGGTGCGGTCGGCCGGGTTGGAGGTCCTGTCCACCCGCACCCGGATGGGGACCGCCCGGTTCGACTCCATCGGCGAGTTCGTTGCCGTCGAGGTCGAGAGCACTCCGGTTCGCGAGCGACTCAACGATGGCGAGTACGACGCGCTGCGTCAGGAGGCGCACGACGTGCTCGCCGAGTTCACCGCGCCGAACGGGACCGCTGAGATCCCCATCGAGGGTCACCTCGTCGCCGCCCGACCCCGGTAGCCAGTGCGACCCGCCTCGCCAGAGCTCCGCGCTCGGGCCTGCTCGAAGCGTGCGAGCACCGAACGGTGTCCCTGAACACCAGCGACTCGGGCCGGGACCGGTAGCACCGACCGCCGGGACCGTGGCGGCCTGCGGCACATCGGCGTCGGGGACGACCGTCATGTCTCGACGCCGCGTGTCAGCGCGTCGAACTCGGCCCCCAAAGCAACGACGAGGAATCGGGACTCGGGAACGGCATCGGCATCGACGGTGACGGTCACCGTGAGTGTGCCGGCGTAGGACAGTACGGCGAAGGCGACCGCGACGTTCCCGGTCACCATGTTGAGGGGCACGACCTCGGCGATTGTCGAGCCGAGGAACGACACGGGAGCGTCGGGGCCGCGAAGGTTGGTGACGAAGGTCGTGACCAGGTGTTGCCGCTCGATGAGCCACCGGAGCACACCGAGCATGGCGAGCGCCCGGAAGACCGGGGCGAGCAGTGCGGCCGACGCTCCTCGGGTTCCGGTCCTGTGTGCGCGGGTCGCGTCAGCGATCGCCCCGAGCCGATCGAGGGGCCGCCCCGACGTCCGAAGCGTCACGGGGATGACCCCGACCTGGTTCCCGAGCTGGGCGGCCGTGGCTTCGGTTCTCCCGGAGATCGGGGCCGACACGACGATGTGGTCGACGTGTTCGCCTCGGTGCGCCAACAGCGAGCTCAGCGCAGCGGCCACGGCGGCGAGGACCACGTCGTTCACCGTGCCCCCATGGTCGTGGCCGACCGAGCGGATCTGGGCCAGATCGGCACGGACGATCCCGAAGCGGCGCAGGGTCCCGACAGGGCGATTCAGCGAACAGCGGGGCGCCCGGGGAGTCGACCCCGGGCGAAGCTCGGCGAGGGCATCCCGCAGGTGGGCCGGGGCGCCCACGAGATGCGTGAGGGCACGAAGCCTGCCCGTGGCCGCGTCCCCGGCCAACCGGCGCAAGGACGGCTTGGGCCTCGGGAAGTCCGTCTGAGGAGCGGTGTCCACGCCGTCGATGAGGCGGGCCAGGACCGCCAACCCTCCCATCCCGTCCGCCAGCACGTGGTGGAACACGACGATCAGGGCACAAGTGTCGCCTGCGAGGTGGGTGACGAGCGTGGCCGACCACAACGGCTGGTCCGGTGGCAGCCGCTGCGTCACGACGTCAGCAGCTACTCGAAGGAGGGCCTCCTCGTCGCCGGGTGGCGGGCAGCGGACATCGTGGACATGCCGGGTGATGTCGTAGCCCGGATCGTCGACCCACACCGGCCGGCCGCATCCCGGGGGTGTCGACACCAGCTGTTGGCGCAGACGGGGGAGGCCACGGATCCGATCGGCCAGCGCGTCGCGAACCGCCCTCGCCGTCAGATGCGCGCCAGGCGCGAACACGAGGATCGCCCCGACTTGGGCCGGCACCGGGCCGACGTCGGCGGCGAGCTCCATCATGTCGATCGGACTCGCACGCTCGATCAGAACATCGTCGGCACCCTGCTCGAACGCCACGACCAACAGCATCTGCCCTTCCCCACCGAACGTCGCTGCCAAGTGTCTCCAAAGGCCGGGGAGTTGGGGGCACAGGCGTCCTACGGTGCCGTGCCGTGGCCCTCTTCCACCGAGCGACGATCACTCCGACCAAGGCCGAGCTCATCGCCGAGTGGGCCCCGACCCGACCGTGGGGCCCCTCGGCCGCCGACCCCATCGAGGTGATCGGGTCCTACCGATTCGACGATCCCGACAGTCGCGTCGGCATGGAGACCCACCTCGTCACGGCGGGAGGAGAGCTGATGCAGGTCCCGCTCACCTACCGGGACGAACCCCTCGACGACGCCGAGGACGCGCTCATCACCGAGATGCAGCACTCCGTGCTCGGCACCCGCTGGGTCTACGACGGGCTGCGTGACCCTCGGCTCATCGTCATGCTCGCCGCCGTGGCCATGACGGGTCAGGGCGAGGCCCTCGGCATGGTCGTCTACGAGGGCCGCTGGTACATCGCGCCGAGCAACGTCCGCATCCATGGGGGAGGTTGGGCCCAGGAGCGAGTGCCCGTCGACGGCTTCGAGCTCGCGGCCGACGACACGACCGCTTGCGTGTTTCGCAACGACCGGTTCGAGCTGACCGTGTTCCGGCGCCCCCTTCCCGGGCCTCGCCCTCCCATCGGGCTCACGGCGACCTGGGACGGGCAGCAGGACGCCGTCGTCCTCGCGGAGGTTCGGGAACGGTAGGGCCGGCGAACGTCAGCCAGCCGTCTCCCTGCCGCGCCCCACGGCCACGGGGGCTGATGGTCGCCACGATGGGCTGTGGCGCCAAAGCGCACCTCACCCCGTGCGGGGTCGTCGGGCACCCGCCGTGCGGCGGGCCGGCCCACCCCGACGGGGTGATGCCGTCCGGGCCCACGGCGGCGACGGTGGCGGGGAGTCGGCGCCCCGCTCTACACGGCCAACGTGCGCCAGGTCGTGCGCGAGGTGGCCGCGGCCGTCGAGCGCACCGACCCCCGGCCGGACGTCGTCGTCCTCGACGCCACCACGTCCGGCCCGATCTCGGTCACCGTCCTCAACGTCGTGCGCGACGCCGCCGAGCAGCTCGAACGCACCGGCGTCACGCTCTGGGTCGCCTCGCTCCCGCCGCGGGCGCTGGCATCCGCCCGGCGCGCCCCCGGCTGGCGCGACTGGGCCGAGGCCGGGCGCCTCCACCCCACCGTGACGGCCGCCCTCCGGGCCCACGCCCCGGCGAGGGCGCCCCCCGCCTGACCGCGGCCGCCCCGCACGGGCGGCGCGGCGTCGTCCGTCGGGCGTCGTCGGCCACGCCGAGGGAGTCGAGCACGCATGCGCCACCCGGCCGGGGGGACGTGCTCACGCCTCCGGCGCCGGTTCGGCGGCCAGGGCGGCGACGGCGGCGCGCACCGTCGGGTAGAGGCGGTCGCGGGTGGTGGGCCCGGCGGCCTCGGTGAGGATGTCACGGACCTGGCCGACGTCACGGGCGATGGCGAAGCGCACGCCCCGCCGCTCGAGGTCGTCGGCGAGCTGGTCGAGCGCCCGCACGGCGGTGAGGTCGATCGAGGGCACGGTCTCGGCGTCGAGGACGACGACGCGCGTGTCGTCGTCCACAAGGGCCTGGAGGTGGCTGCGGACGGCCTCGGCGTTGGCGAAGAACAGCCCGGTCTCGGGGCGGACCACCAGGACGCCGGGGACGGCGCGGGCGGTGGGGTCGCGGTCGAGGTCGGCGAACGTGTCGGTGCGCGGGACCCGCCCGAGGAGCGCGATGTGGGGGTGCGAGGCCCGGTAGACGAGCAGGAACAGCGAGGCCCCGATGCCGATGAACAGGCCCGGCAGGGTGTCGAACACCAGGACGCCGACCAGCGCGGCGAGGGCGGCGATGAGGTCGGGGCGGGCCGCGACCCCGTAGATCGACCGCAGCTGCGGGGTGTAGGCACGCCGCAGCTCGCCGAGCGCCCGGAGGTCCACGAGCTCGACCACGGCGGCGATGACGACGGCGGCCAACGTGGCCTCCGGGAGGTCCTCGAACAGCCCGGTGAGCAGGAGCAGCGTGACCACCGTGAGCACGGCGACCACCAGGCCGGACACCTGGGTGCGCGCCCCGGCCGTGCCGTTGACCGCCGTCTTGGAGAGGCTGCCGTTGACCACCATGCCGCCGGACAAGCCGGACCCGACGTTGGCGGCGCCGAGGCCGATCAGCTCGCGGTTGGCGTCGATGTCGTAGTGCTCCCTGGCGGCGTACGTCTTGGCCGCGCCCAGCCCCTCGGCGAAGCCGATGAACATGACGCCGACCGCCGCGCCGGCGAGGCGGCCCCAGTCACGGGCGCTGACGTCGGGCAGGCCGAACGCCGGCAGGCCGGAGTCGATGGGGCCGACGATCGCGACCCCGTGGTCGTCGAGGTCGGCGAGCGCCACGGCCACGACGCCGAGCGCCACGGCGACGAGCGACCCGGGCACGAGCGGGAGGAAGCGCCGCAGCGCCAGGACGACCGCGAGCGACACGAGCCCGACCGCCAGGGTGGTCAGGCTCGTGTCGCCGAGGTTCGCGACCAGGTGGCCCAGCTGTTCGAAGAAGTCACCCTCGCCCCGCTCGACCCCGAACAGCTTGGGGAGCTGTCCGACGATGATCGTGAGGGCCATCCCGATGATGAAGCCCTTGAGCACCGGCTCGGAGATGAAGTTGGACACGAAGCCGAGCCGGCAGAGGCCGGCGACGGCGGCGATCACGCCGGTGACGACGGCCAGGGCCGCCGTGAGGGCCACGACGTCCCCATCGGTGGCGACGTCCGCCACGGCGGCCGCCGACAGCGCCGCCGTGGCCGACATCGGCCCCACCACCAGGTGCCGCGAGCTGCCGAAGAGTGCGTAGAGCACCAGTGCCGGCGGCGCCGCGTACAGGCCGACCACGGGGGAGACGCCGGCGATCGTGGCGTACGCCAGCGCCTCCGGGACCAGCACGGCCCACACGGTCAGGCCGGCGACGACGTCCCGGCTCAGCCAGCGGCGCCTGTAGCCGCGCAGGGACGGGAGCAGGACGGCGCCCACGGCCCTCAGCCGGCGAGGCCGCTGACGGCCTGCCCCACGAGCTTCGCGCCGATGACCAGGCACAACACGGCCATGATCACGGCGTTGTTGTGGCCCATCCAGGCCTCCAGCCGGGCGAGCACGGCCTTGGCGGCGTCGCCCTTCACGAGGAAGACGACGACGGGCGCCGCCACGCCGACGGTCCCGAGCAGGGCGAACACGCCGTAGGCGATCGCCTGCTCGCCGCCGGGGATCCCGGTCTGGGCGATCGTGGCCGCCGCGCTGACGGCCAGCAGCAAGTTCTTCGGGTTGAGCCCCGACAGCAGGGCGCCGGCCCCCAACGCCTTGCCCGGGCCGAAGCCGTCCAGCGCCCCCATCCAGGCCGGCATCGGCTGCTCGTCGCCCTCCCGCGGCCGCCCCCGGAACTGGCGGAGCGCCAGCAACAGCAGCGCCGCGCCGAGGACGAGTTGCACGACGCTCGCCCAGGTCGGCGGGTCACCGCCCTCCGCCGAGTCGGCCGGGCCGGCCAGCACGAACACGATCGCTCCCACGATCGCCAGCCCCAGCAGCCAGCCCAGGACGAACGCCGGGCCGTTCGTCCGGGCGCGAGCCGAGACGAGCATCAGCACCACCGCGATGATCGGCAGGGGGCTCAGGGCGACACCCACCCCGAGCGGCAGCACCTCTCCGATGGCCTCGCCCACGTGCGCTCCTCTCGCCGACCGACACCCCCGGGACGATCCTCGGCCGGCGTCGCCGCCCGGTCGTCACCCCCGTCGGGTGACGCCGGACGGCGGCCGATCACCGGACGTGGGCGGGCCGCGACCTCGGCTCAGTCACGGGCCATGAGGGCGGCGAGACGCGCCTCGGCGTCGAGGTACGCCTCCTCGGTGACGTTGAAGACCCCTGGATGATCTCGCCGCCGGAGAACGGGAACGTCGGTGCGTACTGCCGGCTGACGGCGTCGCCGCCGTCGTAGCCGATGCAGAGGCCCTCGCCGCAGAGCGAGAACTGGATCGCCATGGCCCGCATGGGGCCCCTTCGCCACCTGCCGATCGTCGACGTAGAGCGTCGTGGTGCCGATCGGCTGGTGCTCGTCGTCGACGCCCTCGCGTGCGAAGTCGATACCGAAGATGTGCCGGCCCGGCGCGGGCAGGTCGGCGGTCCACGTCTGCTCCTCGCCGACGCCGAGGAGGTTGTACACGTAGTGCAGCTTCCCGTCCTTGAGGAACAGGGAGTGCCCGCCGAAGCGGGAGCCCTGGGCGAACACCACGCCCTGGGCGTCGGCACGGGCGACGTCGACCTCGGCGAGCACCTTCCACGACCCGACGTGGGTGTTAGCCGTCGAGTGTTCCGGCACCTCCAACGTGCCGGGGTAGTACGTGTAGGTGCCGGTCTTCGGCACCGCGACGTGGTACTGGCGTCGCGCAGCACCGTGGCCATCGTGGCGTTCTCCGGCGGGATGTGTGAGCTGTAGCCGGGGAACCCGAGCGCCGTCTCCGAGATCGAGGCGAAGCCGTTCTGGTGGTGGTTGCGGCCCGTGAGCAGCGTGGAGCGCGTCGGCGAGCACAGTGCGGTCGTGTGCCATTGGGTGTAGGTGAGGCCGCGATCCGCGAGGCGCTGGTCCGCCCGCGACCCGCGTTGTTGGGGCCGTGGGGGCGCATCGTCGTGTCGTGCGGAAGCTGGTGGCCCTGCAGGCCGGGACCTTCGACCGGCCGTTCGCCGCCCGGTTCGTGCCGCTCACCTTCCTCGTGGCGCTGGCGTCGTGGGCCGCCGTCGGAGCGGCCCTGCTGTGACGGCGGTTCTCAGCTGGGAGCGAAGACCGTGTCCCAGTCGTCCTTCATGCTGACGACGACCCACCCGAGGCGCTCGGCGACCGCGGTGATCGGCTCGTCCTCCGCGAACGACACCGCCATGCTCCGGTACGCGAACTCCCGCTCGGCGTCGTCGTGGTCGACCAGGACGGCGAGGCCGCCGTGGCGGCTGGCCCGGGCCCACTCGAGCATCTCGCGGTCGCCGCCCGAGTTGCCCACGGCCAGGATCGGCGGCCGCCCGACCTGGGACTGGATGTGCTCGACCTTGGCGCCGCCCTCGTTCGCGCTCCCGAGCTGCGAGGTGGTGCGGCGGACGACCGGCCGGCCGTCGTCGTCGCGGGCGAACGCGTACCCGATGAGCGTGCCGACGACCATGCCCGGCTCGACGCCGTAGCAGCGCGTGCTGACCTGCCGGACGAACTCGGTCCCGCCGCCGGTGACGATGCCGACCGTGAAGTCGCGGGCCCGCAGCTCGTCGAGCAGCTCGAGCATGGGCTGGTAGATGACGCCGGCGAGCGCCGTCCCGCGCGTCGGGTGGCGGTAGCGGTCGAGGAACGAGTCGACCGCGGTGGCGAACTCGTCCGGGGTGTGGCCGTCGAACAGGGCGGTCAGGGCCCCGGCGACCTGGGCCAGGCCGATCTCGCCGATGGCGGCCATGTCGCCGGCGAGCACGGCGGCGAACTCGGGTCGCTCACCCAGGCGGGGGTCGTCGGCCACGCGGGTGCGCAGGGCGTCGACGAAGAAGTCGAGCTGCACGTACGTCGGCTTCTCGCACCACATCGTGCCGTCGTTGTCGACGTAGGCGACCCGCTCGTCCACGGGGACGTGGTCGAGGTCGTCCAGGAAGCCGAGGATCGCGTCGCGTGCGGCACCGGGCCGCCAGGACGGCAAAGGGGAGGTGGTCATGGCTGCTCCCTCGCGGTCGGCGGCCAGGCACAGCGGAACCCGACGTGGCCCATGCCGGTGTCGATGTCCTGCGGGCGCCGGGCGGCCGGCCGGTAGCGCAGGCAGTAGCTGTCGGCGCAGAGGTGCGATCCGCCCTTGACCACCTTGCGCGGGATGCGGGGCCCCGGCCGGGCGCCCTCGACGCTCGTCCCGCGGCCACCGCCGCGTGGGTTGGTCGGCACGCAGCACGACGTGGCGGCGGCGGGCGGGTGGCGCTCGGACCACCAGTCAGCGGTCCACTCCCAGACATTGCCGGCCATGTCGTGGAGCCCGAAGCCGTTGGCGGGAAACGACCCGACCGGGGCGGTCCGCAGGAAGCCGGACTCCCCCGTCGACCGCCAGGGGAAGTCGGGGCCGTCCCACGTGTTGGCCATGATCCGGCCGCCGGGGCGGGCGACGTCCCCCCAGGTGAAGGCCGCCCCGTCGAGGCCGCCGCGGGCGGCGAGTTCCCACTCGGCCTCGGTCGGCAAGCGGGCGCCGACCCAGGTCGCATAGGCCACGGCGTCCCCGGGGGCGACGTGCACGACCGGGTGGTCGAGGCGGTCGGCGACCGTCGAGCCCGGCCCCTCCGGCCTCCGCCAGCAGGCGCCGGGCGTCCACGTCCACCACTGGCTGAGGTGGCGGAGGTCGACCGGCCCGGGCGTGGGCGTGAACACCAGCGACCCCGGTACCAGGTTCGCCGTGGGGGCGCCCGGGAAGTCGGCGGGGTCGAGCGGCCGCTCGGCCACCGTCCGGTAGCCGGTGGCGTCGACGAACGCCGCGTACCGGCGATTGGTAACCGTGTACCGGTCGAGTGCGAACGCATCGACTCGCACGCGGTGGGCCGGCGCCTCCTCGAGGTAGTGGCGGTCGGACCCCATGAGGTACTCGCCGCCGTCGAGGTCGACGATGTCGCGGGTGTCGACGACGTCGGCGCCGGCGGGGGTGGCGGCGCGGGTCACGGCGTGCT
>DATFOS010000058.1:0-2173 GCA_035265325.1 Acidimicrobiales bacterium | reverse complement strand
CGCGAACAGGTCAGCGAGGTACTGCTGGGCCTCGTCGTCGCTGCCGCCGTTCTGGCTGACCTGCCCGTAGGCAGCCAAGACGTTCCATCGCGCGCCGCCCGAGGTGAACGGGTTGGGCGTGATCACCTCGAGGTCGCCGGTTGTCAGGTCGTCCCACTCCTCGACGCCCTCCGGGTTGCCCTCGCGGGTCGCCAACACCACGACGGAGTCGGTCACGATGCCGTCGTACTCGTCGCTGTTCCAGTCCTCGGCGACGATGCCGGCCTCGACGAGACGGGTGATGTCGGGCTCGAGCGAGAACGCCACGACGTCGGCGGTCAGGCCGCCCTCGACAGCCCTGCTTTGGTCCCCCGACCCACCGAACGACGTCGTGAAGGTGATGTTGCTGCCCTCCGGCGTGTCCTGGAAGGCCTCGATGATCTGCTCGTACGCCAGCTGGGGCGTCGAGTAGGCGACCAACGACAGTTCCGCAGCCGGTAGTTCGCCGTCGGCACCTTCCTCGTCCGCCGTCGACTCGTCGTCGTCGCCGCCACATGCCGAGGCGACCAGCCCCAGCGCCAGCAGTAGCCCCAGCGACCGCAGCGCGGGCCGACGGGCCCGCCCGTTGTCCTCAATTCCGATTGACATAGTCGAGTTTCTATAACGCGGAAGTCGTTGTTGCAAGGCGACAATCCATCTCGGTGCTGCGGGATCGGCTCCCACGTGTGATCATTCGCTCCGTGGTGCCGCAGCCGCCCGGCCATCGGACCGGAGCCCAGTCGGTCGAACGGGCCCTCGACGTCCTCCGATGCTTCGAGACGGTGTCGGGGGACCTCGGCGTGACGGAGATCGCCGCTCGGACCGGGCTGACGGTGAGCACCTCGCACCGCCTCACCCGCGCGCTGTGCACCTACGGGCTGGTGGTCCAGGACGCCCGCACCGAGCGCTACCGGCTCGGCCCGACCGTCGTCCTGCTCGGGCGCCGAGCTGCGCAGGACCTCGGCTACGCGCTGGCCCTGCCGCAACTCGAGGACCTCGCCGCCGACACGGGCGAGTCGGTCAACCTGGGGATCAGCTCGGCCGCCGAGGTGCTGGTGGTGCTCCACGTGCCCTCGCCGCAGCCGCTCCACGTCTCCCAGGAGCCCGGCAGCCGGCTGCCGGCACACGCGTCGGCGATGGGGAAGTGCCTGCTGGCCTTCGCTGCCTACCCGACCGCCGACCTTCATAACGCCCCCGAGCTCCCGCGATTCACCGAACGGACGCTGACCGACGCGGTGTCCCTTGCCGCCGACCTCGACCGGACACGGGCCCGGGGCTGGGCCCTCAACGACGAGGAACGGAACCCCGGCGTGCGAGCGGTCGCCGCTCCCGTACTCGACCGCGCCGGAGGAGCCGTCGCGGCCGTGGCCGTGCAGGGCCCCACCGTCCGCCTCACCGACGCAGAACTCCCAGAGCTCGCAGCACGTGCGATCAGGACCGCTCAGGCCCTCGCGCCTCTCCTCACCGCGCCGCCGTGGGGTGGCGCCGAGGCGGAACTCGCCGCCGCCCGAAGGCGCATCGCGGAACTGGAGGCGGAGCTGACCAACATGCGGCCAGTCGACTGATCGAGCCGTCGTGCCCCGGCACGGCGCCTCCGCCGAGGCACGTGCAGTAGCCGGTCGAGCCGCTGGTCACCTCAGCCGAACCCGCCATCGGCGGAGGCGGTCGAGGCTGTGCTCGTCCTCGTCCAGCTCGGCGAGGGTCAGCTCGTCCTTGGCGATCTCGTCGGAGCAGCTTGTCGCAGTTGCCGATGAGCTCGTCTGCCGAACCGCGTGCGTTTGGTGCGGCGTCTGCCGGAGGACCCGGCGGTGCCGCGCTCGGCGAAGGTAGCGGTCGTGTTCGCCGGGTTGTGGGTGTTGTCGCCGATCGACTTGATCCCGGAGTTCCTGCCGGTGATCGACCCGCTCGACGACGTCGTCTCACATCGCCGGGTAGACCGCACTCGCGATTGCGCCGGTCAGGATCGACTGGCGAGCGCGGCGTCGAGCTGCGCGAGACCAGCCAGGTCGAGACGGGCGCCCAGGGACTCGAACGTGGTGCGGGCGGCGTGCAGCTCACCCTGTGCTCGGCTCCGTTCACCCTGTGCGAGTAGGGCTTTGGCGAGCAACGCCCGGGTGCGTGCTCGGTCGTATGGCGCGTTGGCGTCGCGCCAGAG
>DATFOS010000057.1:0-4440 GCA_035265325.1 Acidimicrobiales bacterium | reverse complement strand
CCGGCGCGGTGGCCACGCGGGTGCGCGGGCCGGGCCCCGTCCCGGCGGACCCGCGCGACCGGCAGGGCCGCCGCCGCACCCTGACGCCCGCCGCCGCCGCCCTGCTGGCGGCCGGCGCCGTCGTCGCCACCACCTGGGCCGGCGACGCCCGGGCCCTGGCCCGCGACGACGGCACGGCCGACCGACGCGAGGCCGAGGACTGGCTCCTGGCCAACCGGCCCGCCGGCCGCCGGGTCCTCCTGGACGCGGCGATGTGGGCCGACCTGGCCCACGCCGGCACGCCGCTCGACGAGATGGTCCTCCACCCCTCCGACGACGGGCCCGAGGCGGACGCCGATCGGGTGCTCGACGCCTGGCCCCGCGACGGCGTCGTGGTGTCCAGCCCGGCGACCCGGGCGGCCGCCGCCGCCGACGTCCGCCTGCAGGCGCTGGCCGAGGGCTCCGTGGCCGTCGCCGTGTTCGGGCGCGGCGACGACGCCGTCGAGGTGCGAGCCGTCGGCCCGGACGCCGACACCGATTCCGCCCGCCGGCGCGACCCGCTCCGAGCCACCGAGGCGGGCGCCGCCCTGAGCCGCAACGCCGGGGTGCGCACGACCCCCGGCGCCCGCCGCCTGCTCGCCGACGGCCGCGTCGACGAACGGGTGATGACGACGCTCGTGGCGGTCGGCGCCCAGCAGCCCGTCCACGTGGACGACTTCCCCGCCGACCCCGCAGAGGTGACCGCCGGCGAGCCGCGCCGGGCGGTCCACCTGCGGGCGCTCGACGACCGCGCCGACGCCGTCGCCGACATCGAATCGCTGCTGACCGACCAGGAGCCGCCGTACCGGCCCGCCGACATCTCCGTCGGCGCCGACGGCTGGCTCACCGTGACGTGGGCCGTGACCGCCTTCACCTGAGGCACGACGGCCCTGTACCCGACGGGACACGGACGTCCCGCCGACCGGAGGAGAGACATGACACCCACCCGAGCCGACCGACTGCGATCGCAACGACGCGCCGCACGGCCCCACACCCGGGGCCGCTCGGTGGTCGCGCTCATCGCCGGGGTCGTGTCCGCCGCGCTGGCACTCGTGCTCGCCACGGCCTCGCCCGCCGGGGCGCAGACGACGGCGGCGATCCGCCTCGCCCACTTCTCCCCCGACACGCCCGAGATGGACGTGTACGTCGTGGGCTTCGACGGCTCCGAGACCCGCGTCCTGCAAGGCCTGGGCTACGGCCAGGTGTCGGACTACGCCCCGCTCGAGCCGGGCGACTACACGTTCCTGCTCCGCCCGGCCGGCGCCGACCCCGAGTCCGACCCTGCGGTGACCGCGTCCGCCACCCTCGACGAGGGGCAGGCGTACACGTTCGCCGCCATGGGCCCGAACGCCGACCTGCAGCAGGCGCTGCTCACCGACGACCTGTCGGCGCCGCCGGCCGGCCAGGCCAAGGCCCGGCTCATCCAGGCGTCGAGCACCGCCGGCGAGGTCACCGTGACCGCGCAGGACGGCCCGACGCTCGCCGAGGGCGTCGCCTTCGCCGACACGACCGGCTACGCCGCCGTCGAGTCGGGCCAGTGGTCGGTGACGGTCACGTCCACCACGGGCGACTCGGTGACCCGGCTGCTGACGCTCGACCCGGGCACGGTGAACTCGCTGGTCGTCCTCGAAGGCACGAACGGCGAGCCGTTCGACATCACCCGCGTGGTCGACGGCACGGGCGTGGACGCCAGCGGTGCACCGGCAGGTGAGCTGGGGCAGACGCAGGCCGCCCCGCTCGGTGGCGTCCCCACCGGCGCCGGGGGCACGGCCGCCGTCACGAACGACGACGGCGGCCTGAACCCGGTCGGCATCGGCGTCCTCGTCGGCGTGGCCGGCGCCCTCGTTTTCGGCGGGACCGCCCTGCGCCGTGCCCACGCCACCGCGGGTGCCCACGCCCCCCCGACCCCCGGCGCTCCCTCCGGTCGCCGGTCGGGCCGGCACTTCGCCCGTCCGGACGCCGGCGCGGGCGCGCAGGGCGACGACGCGTTGGCGGGGCGCCGGTCGGCGTGACCGACACGTCGCCGCGCCACGCGGCGCGCCGGTCCAACTCACGGTGGCGCGACACCGAGCGCGGCGACGACCCCGGCGGCGGGGCGCCCCGGCACATCGCCGGGCGCCCCGCCGAGACCGTCCAGGGTGCGGAACCCGGCCACGACGACTACGTCCCCCGCCACCGGCACGGCTACGTGCCCCGGCACGGGCGGCCGAGCGCGTGGCGCCGGGTGTCGCCGCGGACGCGGCTGGCCGCCGGGGCGGCGGCGGGCCTCCTGGTGGCGGCCGCCATCGCCGGCGTCCTGGCCGTCGTCGGTGCCGGCGACGAGCGCCTGCCGACCTCGCCCACGGCGTCGGCGTCGGAGACGCCCGACTCGTCCGGCGACGGCTCCGCCGGCACTGCCGGCAGCTCCCACGCCGACGGAGACCGCCCGGCCACGACCGGGGCGGACACGGCGGACGCGGTCGGCAGCGGGGTGCCCGGGCCGGGCGCCATGACCGGCATCCCCGCGGTCGAGCGGCCAGACCGGCCCCTGGGGGCGCCGACCGTCGTCATCCCGATCCCGGCGGCGCCGGTGGCGGTCGAGGTGCCGGCCATCGGCGTCGGGTCGGACCTCATGGACCTGCACCTCGACGACGAGGGCGCCCTGGAGGCCCCGGCCGACTACGCCCGGGCCGGTTGGTTCGTCGACGGTCCCCAGCCCGGCCAGCCCGGGCCGTCGGTCATCGCCGGACACGTCGACTCCCGCGACGGGCCGGCGGTGTTCTTCCGGCTCCACGAGCTGGCCGAGGGCGACGAGGTGCTGGTCCGCCGGGCCGACGGCACGACCGTCCGCTTCGCCGTGACCGGCGTCGAGCAATACGCCAAGGACGCCTTCCCCACCGACGCCGTCTACGGCCCGGTCCCGGGGCCCGAGCTCCGCCTCATCACCTGCGGCGGCGAGTTCGACACGGAGGAGCGGAGCTACCGGGACAACATCGTGGTGTACGCCGCCGCCCTCGCCGGGTAACGCGGGCATAAGCCCACGACACGCACGGTCGCGACGACAAGTGCCCACGCAGTGTGATTGTGTAGGCGGCGGACGTAGCGAGTTGGCGGGTGTGAGTTGCGAGACGGGACGGTCCACGGGGGTCGCGTGGCGAAGAGGTTGCACTTCGGACGAGCGCATCGGCCGCGCAGCGGCGTGCCCGGCCGCCCTCTGCGGGTGGCCCGGCGCCGGCTGGCGCCCGCGGCGACGATCCTCGTGCTGGCGTCGGCGCTGCCCGGGGTCGACCCCCTCTCGGCCATCCGGGCCGAGCAGAGCCGAGCCGACCGGGCCCGCGACGGCGAGGAGGTCGCCGACAAGGACCTGCTCCGCTGGGTCGGTGCCGTGGGCGAGAGCGCCCTCGGTGACGAGGCATACGACTCGTACGACCCGTACGCCACGATCGACGAGCCGTGGCCGACCAGCGCCGGCGGGACCGGCCTGGCGGCCGGCGAGGCCGGTCCGGACGGCGAGGTCGACGCGGGCGGGCTGCCCGAGGTGGCCCTGAAGGCCTACCTGCGGGCGGAGCGGGCGCTGGGCCTGAGCGATCCCGACTGCGGGCTCGAGTGGCCACTGCTGGCGGCCATCGGGCGGGTCGAGTCCGACCACGGGCGCTACGGCGGCTCGATCCTCGACGAGGACGGCAACGGCAGCCGCCCCATCCGCGGCATCGCCCTCGACGGGCGGGACGGCGTCGCCCGCATCGCCGACACCGACGGCGGCGCACTGGACGGCGACCGCACGTACGACCGGGCGGTCGGGCCCATGCAGTTCATCCCGGGGACGTGGGAGCGCGTGTCGGTCGACGCCAACGCCGACGGCGCCCGCGACCCCGACAACATCTACGACGCCGCCCTGGCCGCCGCCGTGTACCTGTGTGCGGGCGGGGCCGACCTCACCACCGAGGAGGGGCGCGAGGCGGCGGTGCTCCGGTACAACCACTCCGAGGAGTACGTCCGCACGGTCCTGCGCCTGGCCGACGCCTACGCCCGGGGCGAGACCGGCACCCTGCCCGACCCCGGCCCGCTGCCGGGCGACGTCCCCTCGATCGACTCGCCGCTGCTGCCCCCGGCCAACGTGGACTCGCCGCCCTACCCGCCGGCGCCCGTGGTGATCCCCCGGCCCCCGGCCCCGCCGGCGCCGGCCCGCTCGGGCGCCGACTCCGGCTCCGGCGGCGAGGTCGCCGGCGCGCCGGCGTCCGGCGGCACGACCACCACGACCCGCCCCGGCGCTACGACGACGACCACGCGTCCCGGCGCCACGACCACCACGACGACCCGCCCGGCGCCGACGGGCACCACCACGACTACACGCCCGGGCACCCCCCTGCCGGCGACGCCGGTCAACCCGCCCACGACCGCCCCGCCCACGACCGCCCCGCCCACGACAGCCCCGCCCACGAC
>DATFOS010000056.1:0-2211 GCA_035265325.1 Acidimicrobiales bacterium | reverse complement strand
GGTCAGGTGGCCGCGAACGGCGGGTCGGGCAGCAGCTCGATCACCCGGAACAGCACCTTGCGCACCGCCTCGGCGTTGCGTTCGAGCATGGCGAACACCTGGTCGATGGTGACCGGCTCGATGCCCGTCACGCCCTCGAGCCCGACGTCGTAGTCGGTGACGAGGGCGATGGCGGCGTAGGGGATGCAGGCCTCGGCGGCGAGCGCGGCCTCGGGCATCTGCGTCATGTTGACCACGTGCCAACCCTGGGCGGCGTACCAGCGCGACTCGGCCTTGGTCGAGAACCGGGGACCGTTGATCACGACCACGGTGCCGCCGTCGTGCACGGTGACGCCCTCGTCACCGCACGCTGTGAGCGCCGCCGCCCGCAGCCGGGCGTCGTAGGGCTCGGCGAAGCTGAGGTGGTCGACGGCTGCGAACCCGTCGGGCGCATCGGGCCCGTCGTGGAACGACGAGTCGCGCCCGTGCGTGCGGTCGACGATCTGGTCGACGACCACGAAGTCGCCCGGATGGATGTCGGGCTGCAACGACCCCGACGCGCAGGGGGCGAGGATCGCCCGCACGCCGAGCTGGCGCATCGCCCAGGCGTTGGCCCGGTAGGGCAGGCGGTGCGGCGGCAGCGAGTGGGTGCGGCCGTGGCGGGGAAGGAAGGCGACCCGTCGCCCGGCGACCTCGCCGAGGGTGACGGGAGCCGACGGGGGGCCGAACGGCGTATCGACCGCGAGCTCGTCGACGTCGTCGAGCAATGAGTAGAGCCCCGAACCGCCGTAGACGCCGATGTCGGCGCGGCGGGGCTCGTTCCCGCCGCCGGGGGTCACGCCGACTTGACCCCTGCGCCGGAGGTGCCGGCCGGCGTTGTCGACGACTTCGACGACGCGCCGTCGCCGTTGCTCCCGCGGCTCTTGTCGGCCGGGCTTGACGCGCCCGACGACTCGGACGAACCGCCCGGACGTTCGGCGGAGCCGCCCGACGACGCCCCGCCGGACGAGGCGGACGAGGAGGTGGCTGCCGCCGACCGGCTGTCGTTCCTGTAGAAGCCGGAGCCCTTGAAGGCGATGCCGACCGTGTGGAACACCTTCTTCAGACGCTGGCCGCAGGCCGGGCACTCGGTGAGCGGATCGTCGCTGAACGCCTGGACGACCTCGAGGTGTTCCCCACAACTGGTGCAGCGGTACTCGTACGTGGGCATCTACGGCTCCGGGCTGGCACTCTCGGCTGGCGAGTGCCAAGACTAGCGCCTGCGCCCGCGCGCACACCGCCTCGTACGATCGGCTGGTGGTGTCCGCCCACCTCGTCGCCACCGCTTCGCCGGCGGTCTCCGCCGCCTGCGTCGCGGGTGCATACCTGCTGGGCACGTTCCCGTCCGCCCTGTTGGTCACCCGCCGCCGAGGGGTCGACCCCACACGGACCGGTTCGGGCAACCCGGGAGCGACCAACGTCTACCGCACCGCGGGCCGCCGGGCGGGCGTGCTGACCCTGGTCGGCGACCTGGTCAAGGGTGCGACCGCGGCGGGGGTCGGCTGGGCGGTCGGGGGGCATGGATTGGGCGTGGCCTGCGGCGTGGCCGCGGTCATCGGCCACGTCGCCCCGGCGACCCGTCGCTTCCAGGGCGGCAAGGGCGTGGCGACCGCTACCGGCATGGCGGTCGTGCTGTTCCCGGCGGCGGCGGTGCTGGCCGTGATGGCGTTCGGCGTGGCGGCCGGGCTCAGCCGCACCGCCTCGCTCGGGTCGATCGCGGCCGCGGCCGACCTGCCGCTCGCCGCCGCGGTCCTGGGGGCCTCCGGGCGCGAGGTGGCCGGGTTGGCGGTGTGCGCGCTGCTGATCATCGGGCGCCACCGCAACAACATCGGGCGACTGCTGCGGGGTGAGGAACGCCGGCTGGGTTCGGCGGGGTGAGGTTCGCGGGTCCACTACGTTGTCCGCCATGACGAGCGGAGTGCGCAAGGCGGTCATCCCCGCCGCCGGCCTGGGCACCCGCTTCCTGCCCGCGACCAAGGCGCAGCCCAAGGAGATGTTGCCGATCGTCGACAAGCCGGCGATCCAGTACGTCGTCGAGGAGGCCGTCCGGGCGGGCATCGACGACATCCTCATCATCACCGGCCGGGGCAAGCGCAGCCTCGAGGACCACTTCGACCGGTCGATCGAGCTCGAGGTGTCGCTCGAGGCCTCGGGCAAGCACGATCAGCTCCAGGCGATCCGCGGTCTGGCCGA
>DATFOS010000055.1:0-24601 GCA_035265325.1 Acidimicrobiales bacterium | reverse complement strand
GGGGTCGGGGCTGGCCCGGTTCATCGGGGCGATGTCCAGGGGGGTCTCGGCCGAGGTCCTCCCGGTCGTCGAGGGGCAGGACGCCGACGGCGACGCCGCCCTGCAGGCCGCCGAGCCCGGAACGTCCGAGCTGATCGCCCGTGCCGTCCCGTACCCTTTGTCTCCGGCACCCGGCCGCCGGGTACGGGTCCGCTTGCTGAACGGCACTGCGGACCGCGACCTCACGGCCGAGGTCGTGCCCCTGCTCGTGGGGGCCGGCGCCGAGATCACCATCGCCGGCAATGCCGACACCTTCGACGTGACCCAGACGACCTACGCCTATGCCGAGCCCGACGCCCAGGACGACGCCCAGCGCCTGGCCGACGCGGTCGGGGTGGGGCGCGTCGAGCGCTTCGAGCGGGTGACCACCACGGCGACCACCGTGGAGGGCGACTCGGGCGCCACCGTCCGGCAGGAGATCGAGGACGAGATCGACATGACGATCGTCCTGGGCACCGACGTCCAGGACCTGATCCGGAGGCTGCAGAGCTCTGGTTGACACCGAGAACCCACGTGCCGACGCCCAGCGCCTGGCGATCGAGGCCGCCCGTGCGGCCGATGCCAAAGGCGGGAAGGACGTCGTGATCCTCGAGGTGGCCGACGTGCTCGTCGTCGCCGACGAGTTCGTCATCGCCTCGGCGGGCAACGATCGCCAAGTGAAGGCGATCGTCGAGGAGGTCGAACGACGGGTGGCCGAGGCCGGGCTGTCCAAGCCGCTGCGCGTCGAGGGCCTCGACGACCGGCACTGGGTGCTGCTCGACTACGGCGACGTTGTGGTGCACGTGTTCCTCGACGAGACCCGGTCCTACTACGAGCTCGAGCGGCTCTGGGCCGACGTGCCGCGGGTGGCCTGGGCCGAGGCCGTCAGCACCCACTAGCCCGGCCGGTCCCGCTCCCGGGGCGCCGGCCCCCGGTTCAGCGCGCGGTCAGGCTCGGCGCGGCATCCTGGCGTCCTCGTGAAGCTGCTGCTGGTCGAGGACGACACCAAGCTCGCCGCTGCGCTGGCGCGCGGGCTGGCGGCGGAGGGCTTCACGGTCGAGGTGGCCGCCGACGGCGACGAGGGGCTGTGGATGGCACGCGAGGGCCACCACGACCTCGTCGTGCTCGACCTGATGCTGCCGCGCCGCAACGGCTTCCGGGTGTGCGCGGAGCTGCGGGAGGCCGGCGTGTGGACGCCGATCCTCGTCCTCACGGCGAAGGAGGGGGAGCTCGACGAGGCCGAGGCGCTCGACACCGGCGCTGACGACTACCTGACCAAGCCTGTCTCGTTCCCCGTGCTGGTGGCCCACGTGCGGGCGCTGCTGCGGCGGTCCGGCGGCCGGGCGCCCACGCCGGTCGAGGTCGGGGACCTCCGCATCGACCCGGCCGCCCGGCGCGTGTGGCGGGGCGGCGACGAGGTGACGCTGACCAGCCGGGAGTTCGACGTCCTGGAGTTCCTGGTGCGGCGCGCCGGCCAGGTCGTGAGCAAGGGCGAGGTCGTCGACGGCGTCTGGGACCAGGCCTTCGACGGCGACCCGAACATCGTCGAGGTCTACGTCCGCCGGCTGCGCCGCAAGCTCGACGAGCCCTACGGCCGGGCGTCGCTGCAGACCGTGCGCGGCGCCGGCTACCGCCTGGTGGCCGACGGCCCCGGCCCCCCGGTCGCCCCGGCCGGCGGCCCGGCCGGCGATGCCTGAGGTCCCGGCCGCGGCGCCGCGGCGCTTCCCCCACCTGCGGCGGGTCGTCGCCTCCGTGCGGTTCCGGGTCACGGCGCTGGCCACGTTCGCCCTGTTCGCCGTGCTGGCCGCCACCGGCGTGGCGCTGGTCCTGGCCCAGGTCCGGGTGCTCACCGGCGGGCTGGACGAGTCGCTCGAACGGCGGGCCGACGACCTCGCCGCCCTGGTCGGGGCGGGCCCGCCGCCCGCCGTCCTGCCCGGCGGGGAGGACGACGACGTCGTGGCCCAGCTGCTCGGCCCGGACGGGACGGTCGTGGCGGCCAGCGAGGCGCTGGACGACCAGCCGGCCCTCCCTGTCCCGGAGGGCGCCGTGGACGGCCCCGTCACGGTCGACCCCTTCCTCCCGGACGACGACGAGGAGTACAGGGTGCTGGCCCGGCTCGTCGACACGCCCGGCGGCGAGCGGACGCTGCTGGTGGCCGGCGAGCTGGACGACGTGACGGAGAGCTCCGGGGTCCTGGCCGGGTCGCTGCTGATCGCCGTCCCCTTGGCGTCGGCGCTGCTCGCCGCCCTCGTGTGGTGGCTGGTGGGACGGACGCTGCGCCCCGTCGAGGCGATCCGGGCCGAGGTGGCGGGCATCGGCGGCGCCGACCTGCACCGGCGGGTGCCGGTCCCGCCGATCGACGACGAGGTCGCCCGCCTGGCCAGGACGATGAACGGCATGCTCGACCGCGTCGAGGACGGCGTCCGCCGCCAGCAGCGCTTCGTCGCCGACGCGTCCCACGAGATGCGGACGCCACTGGCCCGGATGCGGGCCGAGATGGAGGTGGACGAGGCGCATCCCGGCACGGCCGACACGGTGGCGACCCGGCGCAGCGTGCTGGCGGAGGTCGAGGGCCTCCAGCGGCTGGTCGGCGACCTGCTCTACCTGGCCCGCAGCGACGCCGGCGCCCTGGACGGCGCGTCAGGCGTCGCCGCGCCCGCCGTCGAGCGGACGGCCGTCGACCTCGACGACCTCGTCCTGGCCGGAGCCGCCACGCTGCGGTTGGTGGCGCGGGACGTTCGGGTCGACACCTCGGGCGTGACCGCGGCGCAGGTCCTCGGCAGCGCCGACCAGCTGGCCCGGGTCGTCGGCAACCTGGCGGACAACGCCGCGCGCCACGCCGCCTCCTCCGTCGCCTTCACGCTGGCGGAGGACGGGGAACGCGCCGTGCTCACCGTGACCGACGACGGGCCGGGCATCCCGGCCGAGGACGCCGAGCGGGTCTTCGACCGGTTCACCCGCCTCGACGAGGCGCGCACGGGCGGCCGGGGTGGGACCGGGCTCGGCCTCGCCATCGCTCGCGACATCGTCCGGCGCCACGGCGGGACGATCGCCGTCGACACCGCGCCGCGGGCGGGAGACGGCCCCGCCGGCGCCCGCCTCGTCGTGACGCTCCCCCTGGCGCCCGACGGCACCTGACACCCCGGGTTCGGCGGGGACACCCCGGCGCCGTGCTCGCCGGCCTCGACGACCAGGCTCATCTCGACCACGTTGAGGGCCTCGAAGCGGGCACCCATCCGCGTTACCGGGTGGTTTACCTCGAACGGCTCTCCAGCGGGACGAGCGGTCCCCGGCGGGCCCGCTCTGTCGCCGTCGGCGGGACCGGCACGACCGGCACCTCCGGAATCGGGACCGACCCGTCCACCGGGGCCGCGGCCTCCCGGTTCACCAGCCGGGGCCGTGGGATCGCGGGCAGGACCCGCCACTTGCAGGCCCGGGCCTCGGCCCCGTGGGGTTCGAGCCACCAGAACATGACGCGGCCGGTCGCCTCGGCGAGGATCACCGCCACGAGCTGCGTCGCCGCCCACAGCACCACGACGGGGAAGCCCCGGTTGGCCATCGCCGCGTGGGTGTCGGGGAACGAAAGCAGGACGACCAGCAGCAGGACCGACGAGGAGAGCGAGAGCACGGCGAGGGCGTTGAGGGAGGCGATCCACATGTGGGAGCGGCGCAGCGCCGTCCGCTCCTCGGACCGCAGCCGCACCCAGGCGACGGCGGCGTGGGCGGCGCCGATGATCACGCTGGCCGCCACGATGTCGCGCCCGCCGACGCCCTCGATGTCGGACTTGAACACCGACCAGCGGACCGCCAGGGCGGGCGCCAGGACGGCGAGGAAGCACACGACGGCGTAGCCCGTGGCCACGGCGATGTCGACCTGCCGGCGCGTCATGGCTCGTCGCTTCCCCGCTGTGCGCTCCTCACGCCATCGCCCCCCGTCGTCCTTCCCTCGCCCGCAGCCGGAACCGGTCGACCACCGTGCCGTCCGGTCGGATGCTGGTCCCCGACAGCCTGTCGTCCTGGACCTCCACGTGCACGAACTGCAGCGTCGACTCGGCCGCCACGGTGAAGTCGCTGCGGCCGACCCGGGTCGTCTTGCAGCCGCCGCCGCTCACGACGTACGTGATGCCGTCGGCCGGGACGGCCCGCTCGTAGTGGTGGTCGTGGCCGCTCAGCACCAGGTCGACGGCCCGGCGGTCGAGCACGGGCTGGAGCCGCTCCTGGGCGCCCGGCGTGCTGCCGTGCTCGCCCGCGGAGTAGATCGGGTGGTGCAGCGCCACGACCTTCCACTCGTTGGTCGAGCTCGCCAGGGCGTCGTCGAGCCACTCGAGCTGCTCGGAGGCCCCCACGCCGAACAGCCCGGGCGTCGAGGAGTCGAGGTAGAAGAAGTCCACCGGGCCGTGGGATGTCGTGTAGTAGCGGCCGGGCGTGCCCAACAGCTCCAGCTCGGCCTCGATCTCCTCGATGCTGGCGTCGCTGTGGTTGAGGGCGGCGTCGTGGTTGCCGATGGCCAGCTCGAAGTTCACCTCGGCGTCGATCAGCGGCTCCATCGGGCGGCGGAACACGTCGTCGAACCGGTCGGCGAAGCGGCCGTAATAGCAGATGTCGCCCAGCAGGGACACGAGCCCGAACGGCTGGGTCTGGTACGTCCGCGCCATTTGCTCCGCCACGGCCATCGCCTGGCGCCCGCCGCTGCCGTTGTCGCCGAGGGCCACGAACGAGAGCCGGCCCGGGCCGACGTGCCAGTCGTTCGGGGTGAGCTGCAGGTCGGGCGCCCGGCCCGGGACGAGGTCCTCGTGGGCGAGGCGGGGGAGCACGCCGCCGAACAGGGTCGCCCCGGCGGCCACGACACCAGCGGTGCCGAGGCCGGCCGCGAGGAATTCGCGGCGATTCAGGCGGGTTCGGGGTCGGGTCATGATGTGCGGCGGCCCTGCCGGCCTCCCCTCGTGCCGGCGGGCTGGTTCAGGATAGCGATGGGCATCCACCCGTCGACATCCGTACCTTCCCCACCTCGGCCGGGTCGTAACCGGCCACGGCCGTCGAGGAGGTCCCGTGCAGCTGCCGGTCATGCCGCCCGTGCGCCCGATGCTGGCCCGGGCGGTCGAGGTCGTACCCCGGGCGCCCGGCCTGCTGTACGAGCCCAAGTGGGACGGGTTCCGCTGCATCGCCTTCCGCGACGGCGACGAGGTCGAGCTGGCCAGCCGGCGCGAGAGGCCGTTCACCCGCTACTTCCCGGAGGTCGCCGAGGCCCTGCGTCGGGCCCTGCCCGACCGCTGCGTGGTCGACGGTGAGCTCGTGGTCGTGTCCGGGGAGGGCCTCGACTTCGAGACGCTCCAGGGCCGTATCCACCCGGCCGCGTCCCGTGTCGCGAAGCTGGCGGTCGAGACGCCGGCGACGTTCGTGGCGTTCGACCTGCTCGCCGTGGGCGGCGACGACCTCCGGGAACGGCCGTTCCGGGACCGGCGGGCCGCGCTCGTCGACGCCGTGCGGCCCGGCGTGCGGGAGGACGTCCTCGTCACGCCGCTGACCGGGGACCCCGACGTGGCGCAGGACTGGTTCACCCGCTTCGAGGGTGCCGGCTTCGACGGCGTGGTGGCCAAGTCGTCCGACGGGCCCTACGAGGAGGGCCGGCGGGCGCTGTGGAAGGTCAAGCACCGCCGGACCGCCGACTGCGTGGTCGTCGGGCTGAAGCGCCACCGCGACGGCGAGGGCGTCGGCTCGCTGCTGCTCGGCCTGTACCAGGACGGCGCCCTGCACCACGTGGGGGCGGCATCCGCCTTCACCGCCGCCCACCGGCGGACGCTCCTGACGGAGCTGACGCCGTGGCGGGCCGGAGCGGCGGACGGGCCGCCGTGGCGCGACGCCGTGCCGGGGGAGGGCTGGGGCCGGCTCACCGAGCGGGGGTGGGAGCCGCTGCGGCCGGAGCGGGTGGCCGAGGTCCGCTACGACCCCGTGGCGTCGCCGTGGTTCCGCAGCCCCGCCCGGCTGGTCCGCTGGCGTGACGACAAGGCGCCGGCCGAGTGCACCGCCGACCAGCTCCACACCGTCGCACCGGCCGAGCTGCGCGACCTTCTCGGCCCGGGTCGCGCTAAGCGCGCGTAGAGATTCGCCGGGGCCCTCCGGCCTCCGGGGCGGACCGGCGTAGAACGGGACCATGGACGAACCCGTCGAGGCACGGATCCTCCTGAACGCCGCCGTCGCCACCACCGTCGTCGGCTTCGCCCTCGTGGCCGCCCCCACGTCGGTGGCCGTCCCCGTCCTCGTGGCGCTCGCCGCGCTCTGCGCCCTGGGCGCCGGACGGGAGGCCGGCCTGGTCGCCACGTCGGTCAGCTGTTTCCTGTTCGGCTACGCCATCACCGAGCCCCACTTCGAGTGGGAGATCACCGACCGCCCGGACGAGGTCCTGCTCATCGTCCTGTTCGTCGCCTCGCTGGTCGTCACCGAGGTCGGGGCCCGCCTCCGCCTCCACCGCCGGGCGCGGCGCCGCTAGGCGTCCGGCAGGAGGGCGCCGACGAACGCCTGCGTCGCCGTTGTCACCTCCGCCGGGCCGGCGCCCCGGTCGCGCCGGAGGTGGGCGTAGACGTCGGCGCCGAGCAGGGCGAGGACCAGGTCGGCCGCCAGTTCCGGGCCGCTCGCCCCGGCCTTCTCGAGGAGGCCGCGCACGTGGGTGTGCCAGAACGCGTAGGCGCCGGTGGCGTAGCGGCCGCCGCGGCGGGTGCGCTCGGTCTCGGCCAGCAGGTCGGCGTGGCCGTCGAGGAAGGCCACGTAGGCGGCCACGAAGGCGTCCCTGGAGAGGAGACCATGATGGGCGCAGGGTTCGCCATGGAGGGGACGGACACCGGGCTGCTGGCCATCCGGCTGGTGGTCGGGCTCCTCGTCGCCGGGCACGGCGTGGGCAACCTGTTCGGCTGGCTGGGCGGCTACGGCCTTGACGGGACCGGGGCCATCTTCGAGCGGCTGGGTTTCCGGCCCCGGCCGGCGCTACGCCGCCCTGGCGGGGACCGTCGAGGTGGTGGCCGGGCTCGGCCTCGCGCTGGGCTGGCCACCCCGCTGGCGGCGGCGGCCGTGGTGGGGTCGATGCTGACCACGATTCGCTCGGCGCACCGGGGCAAGGGGCCGTGGTACTTCGACGGCGGCTGGGAGTACAACCTGACGCTGCTGGCCGTCACCGCCGCGCTGGCGTTCACCGGGCCGGGCGCGGCGTCCCTCGACGAGGCGCTCGGCGACGGCCTTGCCGGCCACGGCTGGGGTGTCGCCGCCCTGGCGGTCGGCCTGGTGAGCGGTGCCCTGGCGCTGGCGGCGCGCCGTCCGGCGGCCGAGGGGGCGGCGCGGTGACCGCCTGGCTCACGCTGCTGGCGGCCGGCCTGCTGGAGGTCGGCTTCGCCGCCAGCCTCAAGCCGTCGGAGGGATTCACACGGTTGGGGCCGAGCGTGGCCGTGGTCGTGTTCGGGGTGGCGGCCGTCGTGGTACTGACCCGGGCGCTGGAGTCCGTCCCGGTCGCGACCGCCTACGCCGTCTTCACCGCCATCGGCACGCTGGGCACGACGGCCGTCGCGGCCGTGGCGTTCGACGAGTCCCTCACCCCGCTGAAGGTCGTGTCGCTGGTCCTCGTGCTGGCCGGGGTGGCCGGCCTGCGGGCCACCGGCTAGTCACCGGCCCGGGTGCGGCCGGGGCGCAGCTCCTTGCGCAGGACGCAGCGGAGGCCGGACCAGGTGGCGTCGATGGCGCACACCTTGTTGTCGACCATGCCCGTGGGTAGGGCGACCTCGCGGACGACGTCCTCGGTGATGTCGGTGGGCACGCCAGAGGCCCGCTTCGGCCAGGCCACCCACAGCCCGCCGTCGACCACGAGCGCCCGCAGGAGGGCCGGCCAGCGCCGGGCCAGGTCGGCCCGCCGGGTGGTAAAGGCCACGATGACGTCGAGCTCGCCGCGTAGCTGGCGGCGCAGCTCGACGCCCATCGGCAGGTCGGCCAGGGGCAGGTCGTCGGGGGCGTTCACGAGCGCCAGCCGGTGGCCCTCCTTCACGCCGAGCTTCCTCCACAAAGGGGTGCCGGAGTAGCCCGCCCCCGTCGATCCCCGTCCCGCGGTGCCCGTCGCCACGGCGGCAGGCTAGGGCGTGTCCTGCAGCCGTCAGGCGACGAGGGTGACCTCGCCCGAGTCGAGGCCGTAGTGGGCGCCGACGATGCGCAGCGCCCCGGACCCGACGGCGGCGGCGACGACCTCACTGTCGGCCACGAGGTGGGCCGCCACGGCTTCGACGTTGCCCACCACGGCGGCCTCGACGGCGTCGGGCTCGTGCAGGATCGGCTCGACCACGGGGCGCAGGCGGTCGACGATGGCGTCGAGGTGCGCCGGCGGCGTGGCGCCGGACTCGACGGCCTCGATGCTGGCCATGACGGCGCCGCAGCGCTCGTGGCCGAGGACGACGAGGAGCGGCGGGGCCCACTGGGCGACGGCGAACTCGATGCTGCCCAGCACCAGGTCGTCGAGGACATTGCCCGCCACCCGGACGTCGAACAGGTCGCCGAGGCCCTGGTCGAACACGATCTCGGGTGGCACCCGCGCGTCGGCGCAGCTCAGGACGATGGCGAACGGGCGCTGTCCGTCGGCGACCTCGCGCCGCCAGGAGGCGCTCTGGTGGGGATGGGTTGCCGCTCCGTGGCGGAACCGCCAGTTGCCCCGCACGAGCCGGGCGACGGCGCCGTCCGCGTCGTCCACGGTCGGCACGACCGCCGCCCGCTCGGGGGCGGGGCCGGCGGCCGCAGAGACCGATGTCGTGCGGATGGCGGTCAGGGAGGCGGCGGCCCCGCCCGTGAACAGGCGGCGCTCCAGTGACGCGTTCGTCGACACCGTGTGAGTTTCCCCTCGATGCCGTGCGTCGGCGTGGTGACACCTGTCACGGAAAGTTACGCTCCGTCAGAGGGCGCGTCCTCGCCCGTCCGGCCCTCGCCCTCGGCACGGTGGCCGGGGCGGTGGCGTCCACGCTGTCGCCGACCTCGCCGGCGTCAGTGCGGCGTCAGCGCCGGCCGTCAGTCTGCGTGCATGGCCGCCACGACCGGGCCCGGATGGCCCGCCCTCCTCCCATCGACGCACGAAGCCGCCGCCCTGGCGTCGTACCGCGCCGGCATCGCCGCCCTCGTCGCCGGTGCCCCCTCTGCCCGGGCACTGCTCGCCGAGGCGGTGACGATCGACCCCGGCTTCTTCCTCGGCCGGGTCGGCATGGCCGTCGGCGAGGTGATCGCCGGGCGGCCCTACGTCCCCGTGACGGCCGCGACCCGCCTCACGCGGGGCGAGCGACAGCACGCCGAGGTCGTGGGTACCGCCTTCGGCGGCGACCCGCAGCACGCCGCCGACCTGCGCCGAGAGCACCTCCTCGAGTACCCCGGCGACCTACTGATCGTCTGGCTCCCCGCCGTGGTCCGCCTGGCCTAGGCGTCGGCGCCCACGAGGGCCAGGGCGTCGTGCGGGGACAGCGCCCGGCCGGCGGCGTGGGCGGCCGCGTGGCGCTCCGCTCCGAGGGCGGACCGGATGGCGTCGCAGACCCGGTCGACGTCGACCCGCGCCCCATCGGTCGGCACGGCGCCCTGCCGCTCGCGGGCGGCCTCCGCCGCCCCCAGCAGCCTGGCCGCCGCCTCCGGGTCGCCCGCACCGGCGGAGGCGCCGGCCAGGCCCTCCAGCGTGGCCGCGAGCGACACCTCGTCGTCGCCGCCGGCCTCCAGGTGGCGGGCGCGGGCGCCGGCGTGGTCGCCGCGGGCCTCGGCGATCCAGCCGAGCTCGTGCAGGACGTGGGCCTCCACCGTCGAGCCCCGCACGCGCATGGTGGCCAGGGCCTCCAGCTCGAGCGCCTCGGCACCGTCGAGGTCGCCGTCGCGCCGGAGCAGGCGGCCCAGCGACCAGGCCGCGAAGGCGATGAGGTGGACATCGCCGGTCCGGCGGCCGAGGGCCAGGCAGTCCTCGCACAGCACCCGGGCCTCGGCGACGTCGCCCAGGCCGGTGAGCAGGCCGGCCAGGCGGACGCGCGTGTGTGCCTCGGCCAGCTCGAAGTTGATCTCGCCGGCCAGGCGCAGTGCCTCGTGGTACAGCGGTACGGCGTCGGCCCCCCGGCCCCGCGACTCGACGGTGAGGGCGGCGACGAGCAGCCCGATCAGGATCCCCCAGCGCTCGCCGGTGGCGCGCATGTCCTCCAGGCAGGCGTCGGTCTCGGCGGTGGCCTCGTCGAGGCGGCCGGCGCCGAGGGCGTGGGAGGCGAGGAACCAGTGGCACACGCCAGCCCAGAACCGGTCGCCGACCCGGTCGAACACGGCGAGGGCCGGCTCCAGCAGGGCGACCGCCTCGTCGGCCCGGTCGAGGGGCAGCAGCGAGCGGGCGAGCTGCACGTCGGCGAGGGCGACCACGACAGGGTCGCCGGTGGCGGCGGCGACCGCCACGGCCTCCTCGGCGCAGGCCAGCGCCCGGGAGAGCTCGATGTCGACCTCGTGGGCGTAGTGGACGCGCCAGCGCAGGATGGCCGCCCGCAGGGCCGGGTCGGCGTCCGTGACCGCAGCCGCGCGCCGCACCTGGGCGTCGCCCTCCCGCCACAGGCCACGGAGGAACCAGTACCAGGCCAGGCCGTCGACCATCCGCAGCGCCAGGTCGGCCCGGCCGTCGGCGTGCGCTCGGTCGATGGCCGCCACCAGGTCGTCGTGGACGGCGCTCAGGCGGCCCAGCCACACGACCTCCTCGCCGGTGAACAGCGCCGGGGCGGCCCGTGCCACCAGCCCTGCCAGGACGGTGGCGTGCCAGGCGCGGGCGTCGTCCAGCTCGCCCTCCTCGGCCAGCCGGGCACGGCCGTACTCCTTGAGCGTCTCGAGCAGCCGGTAGCGGGCGTGGCCGTCGGGCGTCGTCTCCACCTGGACCAGCGACTTGTCGACGAGCCGGCCGACGATGTCGACGACGTCGTCGGGCCCCATGCCGGCCAGCGCGCACAGCTCCTCGGCCTGGTCCAGCTCGAACCGCCCGGCGAACACCGAGAGCAGCCGGAACGTCCGGCGCTCGTCCGCGAAGAGCAGCTCGTAGCTCCAGTCCACCAGCGCTCGCAGGGTCTGCTGGCGGGGCAGCGCCGTCCGGTTCCCGCCGGTGAGCAGGCGAAAGCGGTCGCGCAGCCGCTCGGCGATCTGGTCGATCGGCAGCGCCTTCACGCGGGCGGCGGCCAGCTCCAACGCCAGCGGGAGCCCGTCGAGGCGGTCGCAGACCTCGGCGACCGTGGCGGCGTCCAGCTCGTCGGGCGCGTGCCGGCGGAGGGCCTCGGCCCGGTCGAGGAACAGCCGGACGGCGTCGGCGCCGGCCAGCGGCTGCACCACCCATTGGACCTCGCCCGGCACGCCCAGCGGTTCCCGGCTCGTCACGAGGGGCGCGCAGGCCGGGCACGTCGCCGAGCAGGCGCTCGACCGCGGCGGCCGCCGCCCACACCACGTGCTCGCAGTTGTCGAGGACGACGAGGGCAGGGCGGTCCCCGAGGTGCTCGGCGATGCGCGTGAGGGCGTCGGACGCGCCCCGGGGGTCCGTGGTCCGGTCGCCGGCGAGGTCCAGGGCGGCGGCGATGGCATCCGGCACGGCGGCCTCGTCGGCGACCGGGGCCAGTTCGACCAGCCACACCTCGCCCGGCCCGCCGTCGGGCCGGTCCTGCTCGGCGGCCGCCACCTCGATCGCCAGGCGGGTCTTGCCGGCCCCGCCCGGCCCGGTCAGGGTGACCAGCCGGTCCGTCGCCAAGCGCTCCCGGATGCCCCGGACGTCGTCGTCCCGCCCCACGAACGTGGTCAGTGCCCGGCGGAGGCGCCGGGTTCGGGGCGGGGGCGCCCCGGGCACGGTCCCGGCGGCCCGGTCCGGGAGCAGGCCGGCATCCTGGCGGAGGATCGCCACCTCCAGCGCCTGCAACTCGGGCCCGGGGTCGATGCCCAGCTCCTCGGCGAAGGCGGCCCGGGCCTGGCGGAACGTGGCGAGGGCGTCGGCCTGGCGGCCGGACCGGTACAGGGCCAGCATCAGCTGGCCCCGCAGCCGCTCGCGCAACGGTTGCTCCTCGACCAGCGTCGTCAGCTCGCCGGCCAGCTCGCGGTGGCGCCCGAGGGCGAGGTCGGCCTCGACGCGGTCCTCGAGGGCCGCCCAGCGCAGCTCCTCCAGCCGCCGAGCCTCGAGCTGGAAGAACCCGTCGTCGCCCACGTCGGCGAGGGGCTCGCCCCACCACAGGCCCAGTGCCCGGCGCAGCGTGTCGGCGGCGGCCGCGGCCTTGCCCCGGCCGAGCGCGACGCGCCCCTCGGCGGCGAGGTTGGCGAAGGCGAGGGCGTCGACGTCGTCGGGGCCGAGGGCGAGGGCGTAGCCGTTCGCCCGGAGCACCAGCGCCTCGCGCCCCAGCGCCCGCCGGGTCTGCGACACCCGGGACTGGAGGGCGTTGGCCACGCCGCCGGGCAGGTCGTCGCCCCACAGCAGCTCGATGAGGCGGTCGGCCGACACGACCTCGCCGCCGTGGAGCGCCAGCATCGCCACCAGCGCCTTCTGCTTGGCGCCGGCCAGCGCGACGGGCCGCTCGCCATCGGTCACCAGGAGAGGCCCGAGCACACCGACCCGCATCGGCCCACGGTACGCCTGCCGGTCGACGAGGTCAGGGGCCTGGCTCCGAGCGGTGTCCGCCCGGGGAGAGGAAGTCCTGCGTGAGGCCCAGGTGTGCGGACTGCGGCGGCCGTGGCGGGGTAGCGGGGTGGCGTGACCAAGGCACCCCGGTCCGAGCACGGCGACGAGCAGGCGGGCGACGACCCCCCCACCGAGCCGGACCGCAGGCGTTCGATCGTCGAGCTCGCCCACGACGACGCCGAGCGTGCCGACGCGCAGGTGCGGCTCGTCGAGGAGACGTGCGTCGGCCGGCGCCGGCGGGTCTCGCCGCCCTACTGAGCCCCGGCGGTGGCCGTGACGCCGCTCGTGTCCGGCGGGCCAGGCGGGGTCAGTGGGTGTCGAGCCGCGCCCAGGCGCGTTGGAGGAAGTCGCTCCCGGTCATCGCCGACAGGGCGCCGAGGGCGAGGCGGGTGGGCCGGGGCGCCAGGACCAGCGCCGCCGTGAGGCCGGTCGCGATCCAGACCGAGAGGCAGAACGGGCAGGTGACCAGCTCACCGACGGCGCGGCGCATGCCGTCGGCACCGGGTCGCTCGACGATCGTGCCATCCGGTTCCTCGACCACGTCGGTGAACGGCGACCGGATCGGGGCGGTGACCTTCTCCTGTGTCGCCAGCCGCGCCAGCTTGTTGGTCCCGGTGGCCAGGAGGGCGATGTCGCCGGCCCCGAGCGGGCGGACCACGCCCCTGCGCCGGGCCAGGGCCGCCGCCCCGGCCACGCCGGACAGGTAGGTGCCGATCAGCGCTCCGTACCAGGGAGCCGGGGACGCAGTGGATGCACGCACGGCCGCCCGCCTTCCCGCGTCCCACGAAGGGGAAACGTCGTCGGGCTTGCCGCTTACTGTCGCGTCAGTCTAAATTCACAATTGTCTACAGGATCGTCCGTCGGGGGGTGGACGGACCGGGACAGAGGGGGAACCACACACATGAAGGTCAGATCGATCGCAGCGTCTCTCGGTGGGGCGCTCGCGGTGGTGTCGCTCGCCTTGGCAAGCCTCGTCGTCGCACCGGACGTGGCCGGCGGGCAGACCAACCCGTACCAGAAGGGGCCGAACCCGACCGAGTCGTTGCTCGCCGCCTCGCGCGGCCCGTTCGCCACGGCGTCGACCAGCGTGTCGTCGCTCGTCGCCGGCTTCGGCGGGGGCACGATCCACTACCCGACCGACACCAGCCAGGGGACCTTCGGCGCGGTCGCCGTCGCTCCCGGCTACACCGCCAGCAGCACGTCGTACTCGTGGATGGGGCCGCGCATCGCCTCACACGGCTTCGTCGTCTTCCTCATCAACACCAACTCGCGGTTCGACTATCCGGCGAGCCGCGGCGACCAGCTCCTCGCCGCACTGGACTACCTGGTCAACAGCAGCTCGGTGCGCACACGGGTCGACCGTGCCCGGCTCGCCGTGGCCGGGCACTCGATGGGCGGCGGCGGCACGCTGGAGGCCGCCAAGGATCGGCCGACCCTGCAGGCGGCGGTCCCGCTGCAGCCCTGGAACACCGACAAGACGTGGCCCGAGATCCAGGTCCCGACGATGATCATCGGGGCGGAGAACGACACGATCGCGCCCGTCGATTCTCACGCGATCCCGTTCTACAACTCGATCCCGTCGTCGGCCGAGAAGGCCTACCTCGAGCTCAACGGCGCCAGCCACGGGGTGGCGACCACGGCAAACACGACGCAGGCCAAGTTCATGGTCGTGTGGCTCAAGCGGTACGTCGACGACGACACCCGCTACGAGCAGTTCATCTGCCCGCCGCCGAGCCTGAGCACGGCGATCTCCGACTACCGGGGCACCTGCCCCGGCTGACCCACCAGGGCCATTCCCGCCGCCCGGCGGCACCCCGCAGTTGGGGTGCCGCCGAGGCGCGCCCGGGACCGGCCGTGCAGGGCTCGGTGCGACGGCCTCGCCGTCCTGGGCGACACCGTGGCGGGGCGACGCCCTGCGCTGACCGGCAGGGTCGGCGTTCTGCCTGCGTGCGCTCGGCGAGACCGGGTAGGGGCCCGGCGTGTTCCTCTTCTACTCCAACCGAATGGGCTGCCTCGGCTCCATCGGCCTGTCGCTGCTCATCACCGCCATCGTGCTCTTCCTGATCATGGCGTTGTGACGGTTTGGTCCCGCGTGCGTGGGGGAGGAGGCCGCCCGGTTGAGACCGCCAGCCGGACGACAGGCCGCCGCGCCCTGCCCGGCGGACGGTGCCATCCGGGAGGTCCCGACCCATGACGACGAGCCCGTCCACCCGTCACGGTGCCGCCATCCCCACCGACGTCCGGACCGGCATCCCCGCCGGTCCCCGGACGCTGCCGCTCCGGCTCAGCTACGTGCTCCCGATCCGGTGCGAGGTGCCGGCCGACGGGCCGGAGGCGGCGGACTTCGACGCCTACCTGCGCCGGCTCGCCGACTGGGTGGACGACGTCATCGTGGTGGACGGGTCGCCGGACGAGGTCCACGCCGTCCACGCCCGCCGGTGGGCTGGACTGGTGCGTCACGTCCGGCCCGACGCGGCCCTGGCCGACCCGCCGGACAAGCCGTGCGGGGTCGTGACCGGCGCCCGCCTCGCCCGCCACGACGTCGTGGTGGTGGGCGACGACGACGTTCGGTGGGGCCCGTCCCAGCTGGTCGAGGCCCTGCGGCGCATGGACGGCCTCGACCTGCTCCGCCCGCACAACCGGTTCGACCCGGCGCCCTGGCACGCCCGGTGGGACACCGGCCGCATGTTGCTCAACCGGGCGGCGGGTGGGGACTGGCCCGGGACGCTGGTCGTACGGCGCGATGCGCTGTGCCGGGGCTACCGCTCCGGCGTGCTGTTCGAGAACCTGGAGCTGGTCCGCACCGTCGCCGCCGGCGGCGGCCGGATCGGCGTGGCCCGCGACCTGGTGGTCGTGCGGCGGCCGCCGGAGGCGGGATGGTTCGTCCGCCAGCGGGTCCGCCAGGCCTACGACGAGTGGGCCCGCCCGATACGCCTGGCCTGGCAGCTGGCCCTGCTGCCGGTTGCCGTCCTCGGTGGCCGGCGGTCGGTCGTGGGCCTGGCGGCCGGGGCGGTGGCGATCGCCGAGGTGGGCCGCCGGCGCGGCGGGACGAAGGCCTTCCCCGCCACCGCCCCCCTGTGGGCGCCGCTGTGGTTGGCCGAGCGGGCCGTGTGCTCCTGGCTCGCCGTGGGCGCCCGGGCCCGCGGCGGTGTCCGGTACCGCGGCCGTCGCATGGCGGTGGCCGCCACCCCCAGCCGCCACCTGCGTCGCCGTGCCCGGGCGTGACCGCCGTCGCCGTCGGCGGGTCAGGCGTTGGCTCGACGGTGGGGGATGGCCAGGGACGACAGCCCCAGGCCGACCAGGAGCCCGCCCTCGAGGAACCGCCCCCGATCGCGTCCGCGGCGCCGGTGGCGTAGCCAACGTCCGACACGGGCGCTCGCCATGGCGTAGGCGCCGTCGCTCATTACGCCGAGCACGGTGAAGAGGGCACCCAGCACGAGCGTCTGGGCCCAGACCGGGCCCCGGTCGGCGTCGACGAACTGCGGCAGGAAGGCCAGGAAGAACAGCGCCGTCTTCGGGTTCAGGACGTTGACCACGACGCCGTCGACGTACAGCCGCCGGAGACTGCGGGACGACGGCTCCGGCCCCTCGTCGCGGCCGCCCCGACCGAGCATCGTCCGCACGCCCAGCACGATCAGGTAGCCGGCCCCGACGACCTTCACGACGGAGAACGCCGTCGCCGACGCGGCCAACGCCGCGGACAACCCGACCACGGCGCCAACCACATGGACGAGGCTGCCCGTGTGGATGCCGAGGATCGACACGAACCCGGCCCGGCGCCCCTGGGCCGCACTCCGGGCCGTCACGTACAGCACGGCCGGCCCCGGGACGACCAGCAGGGCCAGGGCCGTGGCGACGAACAGCGGCAGGATCGAGGGCGACGGCACGCCGGGACCGTACCGACCCCACCCGCCGCGAGCAGCCCGATATCCATCGGTACGGGGCGGCCACCGCCCCGGGTGGGCGGAGGACGCGGAAGTGACCTGGCCCGACGAGGCGAGGGTCGTGCGCTCGGGGCGTCGGCCCGTGGGTTGTGCGTGAGGACCAGGATCGGCCCGATCCAGCTGCCGCCGTAGGTGCCACGGATGGTCCTGTCCGAGCTGCTGAACGCGTCTCGCTCGGGCGAGGGTGTGATGATCTGATCGCGACGCAGTGCGGCTCGTGTTGCAGGAGCTGATCGGCTTACGTGAACAGGTGTCGACCCGGTCGGTGGATGGTCTCGTCGGTGCCCTGGGGATTGACTCGCGTATCAGGATTGGGAGTGGCGCCCAGGCGCGCCGATGGCGCGATCGTCATGCGACGGGCGCCGACGACAGAGGAGCGCGCCCCCATGTCGTTCACCATCTCGGATCTCGTCGTCGAGACGGCGGAGAAGGCCGGCGTGTGTCGTGTGTACGGGCTCCCCGGGGACTCCCTGAACGGGCTCACCGATGCCTTGCGCCGTAACGGGAGCTTGGCCTGGGGGCACGTTCGTCATGAGGCGAGGACCCTGCTCTCAGGACGGGGCGACGAGCTGATCGACATCGCAAAAGACGAACGTCACCAGGAGGCTCTTCTCATGAGGAACGCACGTGGTTCCGGCATCGTTCGTCACCTCGCCGTCGGTGCGGTGGCCAGCGCGGTCGGCACGGGTGCGATGGACCTCCTGCTGTACCGGCGTTACCGCCGCGACGGCGGCAAGGAGACCCTCTTGCGGTGGGAGCTCGCGGCCGGCGTGACGAGCTGGGACGAGGCGTCCGCCCCGGGGCAGACCGGCCGGAAGCTGGAGCGCCTCGTCACGGGGCGGCAACCCCCGGACAGCTGGGCCCGGACCACGACGAACGTCATGCACTGGGCCACGGGCATCGGTTGGGGCGTCCAGTACGGTGCGCTGGCCGGCAGGACATCCCGGCACCCGTGGACGCGTGCGCTCGCACTGGGCCCGGCGGTGTGGCTCGCCGGCTACGTGCTCCTCCCCCTCGTCGGCGTGTACAAGCCGATCTGGGAGTACGACGCGCGGACGCTCAGCGAGGACTTCTCCGCTCACCTCGTGTTCGGTGCCGCGACGAGTGCCGTGTTCGCCGCCCTCATCCGGGAGGGCCCATGACCGGTGGAACCGTGGCCGCTGACACGGGCCACCGAAACGACCCTGCTCGGCCAGAACCGTCGTCGTCATCCGCCGGAGCTCGGCATCGGGCTCGAGACGGCCGCCACCGGCGCGACCTACGACATCGACGGAGGTCAGCAGCTCCCGTCCAACCGAGGAGGAACCTGATGAGCACCATGCCCGAGATCCGCATCGACCGGACCAAGGCGCTCGCGGAGGAGCCCGGGCCCGACGGCAACGGTTCGCTGGTGCAGGAGATCACCGAGCGGCTTCCGGGCCGGGTGTGACGATGGACGTTGCAGCTCTCGCACAACTTCTGCACGAGACGGCCGAGCATCACGGCTCGTTCGAGGCAGTCGCCCCACCGCACGACTGGTGGGACTGGTACGCGGCGTACATGGACACCCGGGAACGCGGAGGCACCCCGGAGGAGGCCTCCGCGGCCGCCGAGCGCTACATGGCGGAGGTCAAGCGCATCGTCGTCCCGCCCGCATGACTCCGCACCCGATGGCTCCGCTGGGCGCGCCCGGTGCCCCTGAGCGCTCGACCTACTGACAACCCAACCCACGGAGGTCCCTCATGAGCAGTACGCAGCCCGGCGATGAGGCCGCGACCGAAGCGTCGGGCGTCGCGGGCGTACCGATGAGGTTCGAGGTCACGGCGTTGCCGGTCGGGGACGTCGACCGCGCCAAGGCCTTCTACCAGCGCCTGGGATGGCGTCTCGACATCGACTTCAATCCCACCCCAGACACCCGGGGGGTGCAGTTCACCCCGCCGGGCTCCCCGGCTTCGATCCAGTTCGGAGAGGGATTGGACACGATGACGCCGGGTTCGCTGCAAGGGTTGCTGCTCGTCGTCGATGACATCGACGCCGCCCGCGACGACCTGATCCGCCGCGGCGTCGACGTCAGCGAGGTCTGGCACATCGACCCCGACAAGGGCCGCGTGTCCGGCCCCGATCCGCAGCGCCGCTCCTACTTCAGCAGAGCGTCCTTCGCCGATCCCGACGGCAACAACTGGCAGCTGCAGGAAATCACGGAGCGACTTCCGGGCCGGGTGTGACGACGGAACTCGCCGCTCCTCGCTGCACTGGAGACCCGCCGACCGCGGGGTCTCCGAGCGGACCCCACCGTGAGGAACTCGTCATGAGCAGCAGCGACACCGCGCCCTCGCCGCAAGACACCCGCCAGCCGCCTCCACGACGACTGACCAACGTCCCCGGGACCGACATCTAGCCATCGCGCCTGGTTCCGGCCGGCCGAGAAGTCCCCGAGGCCACCGATCAGTTCCGCTGCTGCGCACGGTCGAATGCTCGGCACCACGATCTGACCACAGGAGGCCCGCGATGCCGGCAGACGACACGTCCTTGCGTTCCGCCCTCTGGCTGCCGATCTTCGACCAGCTGGCCGACCCGCTGGTGATCTCGCGCCTCGCGGCCGACGCCGAGGAGGCTGGGTGGCACGGCGTCTTCGTATGGGACCACGTGCGATGGCGGGAACCGGTCACCGCGGTGGCGGACCCGTGGATCACCCTGGCCGCCGTGGCCACCGCAACCCAACGCATTCGGCTGGGCCCCATGGTCATGCCATTGGCCCGCCGGCGCCCGGTGAAGGTGGCCCGGGAGACTGCCAGCCTGGACGTGCTCAGTGGCGGCCGGCTCACGCTCGGGGTCGGGTTGGGCAGCGACCGGTTCGGAGAGGAGTTCTCCAGGACCGGCGAGCAACTCGACGACAGGATACGGGCGGAGATGCTCGACGAGTCGCTCGCCATACTGGCCGCGGCGTGGTCGGGGGAGCTGGTCGAACACCGGGGCGACCACTACACGGCCGAGGGCATCTGCTTCCGGCCGAGGCCGGTGCAGCGGCCCGGGCCACCGGTGTGGATTGCCGGGTTCCCCGGCATGACGAGGCCGCTCCGGCGCGCCGCCCGCCATGACGGCTTCTTCCCCGTGAACCTCGACCACCCCGACCAGCTGGCGGAGGCCGTGGCCCGGGTCACCGAGTTGCGTGCCGACGCGAGCCACGACCCCGCCGACATCTACGACGTCGCCGTGGCCCTCCCCGCTGATGCCGACGTC
This sequence comes from Acidimicrobiales bacterium, assembly GCA_035265325.1. Taxonomy (GTDB): domain Bacteria; phylum Actinomycetota; class Acidimicrobiia; order Acidimicrobiales; family VFJN01; genus DATCLS01. Next base: position 4,759 of record DATFOS010000055.1, on the reverse strand, counting down.
GCTCCCTACGCTGCGGCCGGGGCCACGTGGTGGATGGCGGAGTTCCCGCCCGAGGCCATCTCGCTGGACCAGGTCCGTGGCGTGCTGCGCGACGGGCCCGCCCCGCCGTGACCCGCCAGTAGGCGCCCACGCCGACCGATGGCCACAGATTGGGTCGTCGCCGACGGCCCGGTCGAAGGCCTCTGCTCGTCCTCGTTCCAGCGGACGCTGGGGCCACGTCGGGCCATGTCGAACCTGCCCTCGACGTAGCCGACGCTGGCCGTGGCTACGTTCCTAGCTACGTTGAGGGTGATTCGTCCGACGCCCTCGGTCGCTCCCTAGCGGGCGACCTGGGATGGCGGGAGTGGAGCTACAGGGACTCGAACCCTGGACCTCTTCCATGCCATGGAAGCGCTCTACCACCTGAGCTATAGCCCCATCGGGAGCCCGCAGAGTACCAGAGGCTGCGGCTCCCACAAACCGACCTGGCGTCAGCCCACGACGAAGTTGACCAGCCGGCCCGGCACCACGACGACCTTGCGGACGGTCGCCCCGGCCAGCAGTTCGCCGACCCGGGCGTCGGCCCGGGCGGCCGCCTCCATCGCGTCGGGATCGGCCCCGGCCGGGACCGTGAGCCGCGCCCGCACCTTGCCGTTGACCTGCACCGGGACCTCGATGGTCTCGTCGACCAGCAGCGCTGGGTCGGCCTCGGGGAACGGCCCGTGGGCCAGCGAGGTGGCGTGGCCCAGGCGGGACCACAGCTCCTCGGCGACGTGCGGGGCCAGCGGCGCCAGCAGCAGCACCAGCGGCTCGGCGACGGCCCGGGGGACGCCCCCGGACGGGTACTTCGCCGTCAGGTGGTTGTTCAGCTCGGTCACCTTGGCGATCGACACGTTGAAGCGCATCTTCTCCATGCCGTCGCGCACGGCGTCGACCGTGCGGGCCAGCACGCGCCGGGTCTCCTCGTCGGGCTCGGCGTCGGTCACCGTGACCTCGCCAGAGGTCTCGTCGACGACGTTGCGCCAGATGCGCTGCAGCAGGCGGTAGACGCCCACGACGGCCTTGGTGTCCCACGGGCGGGACTGGTCCAGCGGGCCGGTGAACATCTCGTACAGACGCAGCGTGTCGGCGCCGTAGCTGCCGTACATGTCGTCGGGCGTGACGACGTTGCGCAGGCTCTTGCCCATCTTCCCGAACTCGCGCCGGACCGGCTTGCCGTCGTAGGTGAAGGCGCCGTCGGCCTCGACCACCTCGGACGCCTCGACGTAGGCGCCGCGCTCGTCGGTGTAGGCGGCGGCCTGGATCATTCCCTGGTTGAACAGGCGGTGGTACGGCTCGTAGGAGGACACGTGCCCCAGGTCGAACAGCACCTTGTGCCAGAAGCGGGCGTACAGCAGGTGCAGCACGGCGTGCTCGGCGCCGCCCACGTACAGGTCGGCGCCGCCGGCCCCACCGGGCTCGCGCGGGCCCATCCAGTAGCCCTCGTTCTCGGGCTCGACCAGGCGCTTCTCGTCGACCGGGTCGATGTAGCGCAGGTGGTACCAGCACGACCCGGCCCAGTTCGGCATCGTGTTGGTGTCGCGGCGGTAGCGCTTCGGCCCCTCGCCCAGGTCCAGCTCGACCTCGACCCAGTCGGTGGCCCGCGACAGCGGGGCCTCGGGCTGGGAGGTCTGGTCGTCGTCGGCGAACGTGCGGGGCGAATAGTCCTCGACCTCGGGCAGCAGGACCGGCAGCATCGACTCGGGTAGCGCCCGGGGCAGCCCGTCGTCGGGGTCGTAGACGATGGGGAACGGCTCGCCCCAGTACCGCTGGCGGCTGAACAGCCAGTCGCGCAGCTTGTAGGTCACCGTGCCGCTGCCCGAGCCCTTGCGCTCCAGCCAGTCGATGATCGCCCGCTTCGCCTCGGCGACGCCCAGGCCGTTCAGGTCGACCTCGTCGTTGGCGCTGTTGATGGCGGCGCCCTCGCCGACGTAGGCCTTGCCCTCCCAGCCCTCGGGCGGGGCGACCGTGCGCACGATGGGCAGGTCGAACACCTCGGCGAATTCCCAGTCGCGCTCGTCCTGCCCGGGGACGGCCATGATCGCCCCGGTGCCGTAGCCCATCAGCACGTAGTCGGCGATGAACACCGGGATTTCGGCGCCCGTCGTCGGGTTGACGGCGTAGGAGCCGGTGAATACGCCGGTCTTCTCGCGGGACTCGGCCTGGCGCTCGACGTCGGTGCGCCGGCCGGCCTGGCGGCGGTACTCGGTCACGGCCCCGGCCGGGCTGGCGTGCCCCCCGGTCCACGACGGCGGGACCTCGCCCGGCCACGCGTCCGGGACCAGCTCGTCGACCAGCGGGTGCTCCGGCGCCAGCACCATGTAGGTGGCGCCGAACAGCGTGTCGGGACGCGTCGTGAACACCTCGATCGCCCGGCCGCCCTTGGTGGGGAAGGTGACCCGCGCCCCCTCGGACCGGCCGATCCAGTTGCGCTGCTGCAGCTTGATCGGCTCGGGCCAGTCGATCGCCTCCAGGTCGTCGATCAGCCGGTCGGCGTACGCCGTGATGCGCATCATCCACTGGCGCAGCGGCCGCTTGAACACGGGGAAGTTGCCGCGCTCGCTGCGCCCGTCGGCCGTGACCTCCTCGTTGGCCAGGACCGTGCCCAGCCCCGGGCACCAGTTGACCGGCGCCTCGGTGATGTAGGCCAGCCGGTGGTTGTCGACCACGACGCGGCGCTCGGTGGGGGACAGCTCGGCCCACGGGCGGCCCGTCGGGTTCGTGTTCTCGTCGGGCTCGCGCGTGCCGGCGTCCAGCGCGGTGACCAGCTCGTCGATGGGGCGGGCGCGGTCGTCCGCGGTGTCGTACCAGGAGTTGAAGATCTGCAGGAAGATCCACTGCGTCCACCGGTAGTACCCCTCGTCGATCGTGGAGATCGACCGGCGGGCGTCGTGCGCCAGACCCAGCCGCATCAGCTGGCGGCGCATCGTGGCGATGTTGGCGTTCGTCGTGACGCGCGGGTGCTGGCCCGTCTGGACGGCGTACTGCTCGGCCGGCAGGCCGAAGGCGTCGTAGCCCATCGTGTGCATGACGTTGTGGCCGGTCATGCGGTGGTACCGGGCGAAGACGTCGGTGCCGATGTAGCCCAGCGGATGGCCCACGTGCAGGCCCGCACCGCTCGGGTACGGGAACATGTCCATCACGAACAGCTTGGGCTGGCCCTCGACGGCCTCGAACCCCTCGCTGAGCGCGCCGACCGGGTTGGGCGCCTCGAAGGTGCCCTCCTCGGCCCACCGCTCCTGCCACGCCGCCTCGATCTGGCCGGCGAGGTAGGACGTGTATCGGTGCGGTGGGGTGGAGTCGGTGGTCGGCGACGGCTCGGACATAGGCGTACCAGGCTACTTGCACGCTCCCCGCCGCTCGGTACCGGATTGGCCGCGCGCCGGCGGCGCCGGCGCCGTCCCGGTTTCGTCCCGGGATTGTTAACTCTCGGTAACCCGACAGATAGTCATGTAACCGGCGCGACAACGGGGAAGTCCGACCGGCGTGGCTTCCCTCTCACTGCAGGAACGGATCGCCCGCGCCGCCGAACTCGACGGCACGGTCACCTTCGTGGTCGGGGGCGGTGAGGATGTCGTCCCCTGGCGCCAGCTTCACGAGGAGGCGAAGGGCGTCGCCTCCGCCCTCCAGTCCCGCGGCATCCGCCCCGGGGACAAGGTCGCCCTGCTGTCGCCCACGACACGGGGCCTCGTCACCGCCATCCAGGGCACCTGGCTGGCCGGCGCCACGATCGTGGTGCTGCCCCTCCCGATGCGCCTCTCCTCGATCGAGGAGTTCGTGGCGCAGACCCGCCAGCGGATCCACGGCGCGGACGCCGCTCTCGTGGCGATCGACCCCGACCTGGCCGGCTTCGTGACGCCCGAGCGGGGCGACCCGCCGATGGTCCCGATGGCCGAGCTCCTCGCCGGCGACCCCGCCGCCTGGATGGCCCCGCCGGTCGACCACGAGCGGCTGGCGATCCTGCAGTTCACCAGCGGGTCGACGTCCGACCCGAAGGGCGTGATGCTCCCCGACCGGGTGCTGTGCGCCAACCTCGACGCCGTCGCCCAGTCCGGCCGGCTCGACGTCGACGACGACGTGCTCGTGTCCTGGCTGCCGCTCTATCACGACATGGGCCTGGTCGGCATCCTGACCCTGGCGATGTCGAGCGGTACCCGCCTCGTGCTGGCGGCCCCGCAGGACTTCACGGCCCGCCCCGCCCGCTGGATGGAGTGGATCTCCGACTACGGCGGCACGGCCACCGCCGGCCCCAACTTCTCCTACGTGCTCGCGACACGCGCGCTCGAGCGGTCCGCGCGGCTCGACCTGTCCCGCCTGCGCATCGCCCTCAACGGCGCCGAGCCGGTCGACCCGGACCAGGTCGATGCCTTCATCGAGGCCGGGGCGCGCCACGGCCTACGCCCCGGCGCGGTGTTCCCCGCCTTCGGCATGGCCGAGGTCGGCATCGCCGGCGCCTTCCCCGAGCCCCTGTCCGGCCTGCGGACCGACTGCGTCGACCGCCGGGTCCTCGAGACCGAGCGCTACGCCGCCCCGGTGCGCCCGTCCGACGAGGGGAGTCGCCGCTTCGCCCTGCTCGGCCGCCCGGTAGCCGGGCTAGAGATGCGGATCGTCGACCCCGAGACCGGCACCGAGCTGCAGGACCGCGAGGTCGGCGAGCTCGAGCTGCGCGGCACCTCGCTCATGCCCGGCTACTACCGCCGGCCGGACGTCAACGAGCAGGTGTTCCACGACGGCTGGCTGC
>DATFOS010000054.1:0-3668 GCA_035265325.1 Acidimicrobiales bacterium | reverse complement strand
CCGCTTGGCGGCGGCGATGGCCTGCGGGCCGCCGGCGAGGAGGTCACTGACGACGGCGTCGACGGCCGCGTCCAACTGATCGGTCGGCACGGCCGCGTTGATCAGGCCCAGCTTGGCGGCCTCGACGGCCGTGAAGCGGTTGCCGCGCAGGAAGGCGGCGCGGGCGTCGGCGGGCCGCAGCTTCGGTAGGCACACGACCGAGATGACCGCCGGGGCCACACCCACGCGCACCTCGGTGAAGCCGAACCTGGCGTCCTCCAGCGCGATCGAGATGTCCATGGCCGCGGCCAGGCCCATGCCGCCCGCGACGCAGTGGCCGGCGATGCGCCCGACGTAGGGCTTGGGTGACCGGGCGAACCGGCCGAACAGCTCGTGCGGGCTGCGGACCGCCGCCGGGCCGCCGCCCGACCCCGCGCGCTCGGACAGGTTGGCGCCGGCGCAGAACACGGTCCCCGAGTTGGTGAGGACCACGACCCGCACCTCCGGGTCGTCGTCGGCGGCGTCTAGGGCGTCGCCGAGCTCGCCCACCAGCCGTTCCCCGAGGGCGTTGCGGTTGGCCTCGTCGGCCAGGGTCACGGTGAGCACCCCTCCGGCGAGCACGGTCTCGACGACGCTCATGACCCGCCCCTCGTCCCCGGCGGCGGGCCATCGGTGGGGGGACCGGCGAAGGCCTGCGCCTTCTCCAGCCAATCGCGGGCGAGCGGCCCCGTGCACTCGAGCGCCGTGTCGTCGACGTGGCGGCGCTGGGTCACGACGAGGCAGAAGTCGAGCGCCGGCCCGGTGACGAGGTCGACCTTGGCATCGGCGTCGCCGGCGACCGGGTCGACCCCGGGCCTGAAGCGCCACTGGGCACCCGATGGCGCCGTCAGCTCGACCCGGACGTCGCCGGCCGGCGGTTCGAGGCCACGGTTCACGTAGCTCCAGCCGCGGGTGATGATGCCCAGCTGGGCGACGTGGCGGAGCCGATCGGTACCCGGGCGCGCCGCGCCGAGTGCATCGACCACGTCCTGGCCGTGCGCCCAACATTCCATGAGCCGCGCCGTCAGGAACGACCTGGCGCTCATCGGCGGTCCGTACCAGGCGACGCGCGTGCTGTCGTCCAGGCCGGCGGCGGCCTCGGCGAGCCCTCGCCGGTTGCCCCGCCACGCCTCGAGCAGGTCCGGGGGAGAGAGATGGCGGTGCAGGGTGAGGGCGTCGGCCTCGTCCCCGGCCTCCCGCAGCCGCTTGACCGACGCGCGGAAGGCGTCAGGATCGACGATGGCTGTGACCGCAGCCCCATCGAAGTACGTGAGGTGCCCGACCTGGTCGGCCACGCTCCAGCCCGGGCTGGGGGTCGCCAGGCGCCAGTCCTCGTCGGTCAGACCGGCGACGATCGCGTCGAGCGCCTCCTGCTCGGCGCGCAGGTCGCCGGCCACCTCGGAGAGCGGCGGACGGTCGCTCATCGGCGCGCCCTTCGAGCAGCGCCAAGAAGCGAACGCCGCTTCGCGGCGAGTAACGCACCGTGTCCATGATTCGCTCGCTGACGCTCGCTCATTCTCCTCCTCGCGGCGCGGGGGGCCGCAGGCCCCGCAGGATCAGCTCGACGACCGCATCGGCCGCCTGCTTGGGCGATGTCCGCAGCGTCGGGATGACCTCGGGGCGGGAGTACAACCGTCCGAGGCCGGCAAGGACGCGCGCGATGGCCGCCGTGTCGACGTCGGCGATGTCGCCGCGCTCGACGGCGAGGTCGAGCAGGGTGCGCGTCACGTCGAACAGGTACTCGTTGTGACCGTCCTCGAGCTGTTGGGCGGCTCGCACGGCGGCGAGGTCGCGGGCGAACGCCTCGCTCCAGCCGCTCACGGCGAAGGTCGCCGCCTCGAGGTAAGCGCGCACCGCGGCGAGCGGGGCGACGTCGTCGGCGACGGCCTCGCGAGCCATGCGGCCGATCCGCCACAGCTTGCGGTCGACGACCATGAGCACCAGCTCGTCCCGGCTCGGGGCCAGGGCGTAGAGCGTGCGCAGCGAGCAGTTGAGGCGCCGCGCCAGCTCCGCCATCGTCAGCTCCGCGAAGCCGGTGGCGAAGACGTGCTCCATCTCATCGAGTAGCTCACGCTGCCGGTCGGTCAGCCGGCGCTCACGCGCACGATCGAGCACGGGACGCGGCCGGCGCACGGCCCGGAGCCGGCGCTGCATGCCGTCGACGACGGGGGCGCTCACCGTCACTGGTCCACCCTTCGGGTGCACCAGTGACCGAATCGCCACTTCGTGGCGCAGGGCCCACTGTGCTTCTGGACCTCGCTTCGCTCGGTCACGGGATCAGGCCGGCCGGGATCTCGACGATGCGGGCCCGCAGCCACTCGCCGAGGCTCTTCGCCTGTGCGTCCTGGCGGGTGGAGGCGGCGACGCCCTCCTGCAGCAGCCCGTGGATCACGAAGTTGAGCGCCCTCAGGTTGGCGAGCCGGTGCCGCTCGATCTCCAGGTCGGCAGTCTCGGGGAGCAGCGCCCGCAACCGGTCCACGGTGAGGAATTCGTCGAGCCAGGCCCACCCGTCGTCGCTGCGGGCGAACACGCCGAGGTTGGCGTTGCCGCCCTTGTCGCCCGAACGGGCGCCGACGACCCGGCCGAGGGGCGCCGCCACGGTGCCGCCGGCGGGCATCACCGCCCCGGGCCCCGGCGCCGGCTCGGTGGGCAGGGCCGCGGCGGGCGTGGGCGCCACCGAGTCGACGACGCTGCGCGCGCCCCCCACGACCACGTGCTGGGGCACCAGCTCGGCCGGCACGACGGCGGGGCGGAAGACGCCGTAGGGGCGGGCCTCGCGCGGTCCCCCGCCCACGCCGAAGAACCCGGGGATCGTCGCCAGGCCGAGCTCGACCACGGCGTTCGAGACGGCGCGGCCGACCTTGCGCTCGTCGGGGTCCTTCAGCGTGAGCCGCCACACTGCCACCGCCTCCTCGTTGCTGGCGGGATCGGCCTTGTCGGTGCGGACCAGGCGGCTGGTGACGCTGGCGAACTCGCCCGGCTTGTAGGGGCAGGCCTGCCAGAAGGCGTCCTCCACGAGCTGGGCCTTGGCCTCGATGTCGAGCCCGGTCAGCGCGACGCCGATGTCGTTGCGGTAGCCGCCCAGCTCGTTCATGGCCACCTTCAACGTGGCGGGCGGGGGCTCGCCCCGGGTGCCGTGGATGCGGACCCGGTCAGGGCCCTGCTGGTCGAGCCCGATGGTGTCGAAGCGGGCCGTCACGTCGGGGCCGAGGTACGCGGGGCTGTCGATCTCGTAGAGCAGCTGAGACGTCACGGTGCCGATGGACACCTCGCCCCCGCTGCCGTCGTGCTTGCCGACGACCGTCGACCCGTCGGCCGCGATCTCGGCCCACGGGAACCCGACCCGGGTCATCCCCGGCACGTCGGTGAAGAACGAGTAGTTGCCCCCCGTGGCCTGCGTGCCGCACTCGATGACGTGCCCGGCGACCACGGCGCCGGCCAGCGCATCCCAGTCGTCGCGGGCCCAGCCGTGGTGCCACGCCGCCGGCCCGCACACGACGGCGGCATCGGTCGTCCGGCCGGTCACGACGATGTCGGCCCCCCGGTCGAGCGCCTCGACGATCCCCCAACAGCCGAGGTAGGCGTTGGCGCTGACGAACCGGGACGTGTCCCCCACCGGCTCGCCGGTATCGAGATGCGCCATGTCGACG
>DATFOS010000053.1:0-21033 GCA_035265325.1 Acidimicrobiales bacterium | reverse complement strand
CAGGGACGGCGACATGACCGCGCTGCTCACCGTGCTCGCTCCCGACGTCGTGCGGCGGGCGGACCACCTCGCGATCCCCGCCGGCGCGCCGACCGAGGTGCGGGGCGCCCGGTCCGTCGCCGAGGAGACGCGGGTCTTCGCCCGCCAAGCCCGCCGGGCGCAGGTGGCGCTCGTCGACGGCGCCCCGGCCCTGGTCGTGGCCCCGGACGGCCGCCTCCGCGTACTCCTCCGCCTCACGGTCGCCCCCACACGGGACGGCGACCGCATCACCGCCATCGAGGTCGTCGCCGATCCCGCCCGCCTGGACGCCTTGACCATCGCCGTTTTGGACGAGGCCGACGCGCCCGGCGACTGACCCCGGAGGCAGGCGGGGACGCTCGCCGCGAGCGGGTGGCGGCACGCGACATCGTGCCGTCACCGCGGCCGACTTGCGCACCAGCCGAGCGGACGGATCCAGGTCCTGCTCGTGCGCGCCATCGTGTGCGCGAGCCGGCGCACCCGCACCCGACGCCGTGGGCCCGGGCCGCCGTCCGAGAAGGCGGCCAGGGCGCCAGGCGGGGGGCGTCAGACCGTGTAGTTGTCGACGCGGTAGCGGGACAGGTTGGCGGGGTCGGAGAACCACTCTGCCGTGGTGGCGAGGCCCTGCTCGAGCGCCGTGGCCGGCGACCAGCCGGTGGCCGACTCCAGCTTCGAGCGGTCCGCCAGCAGGCGCATGACCTCGGATCCCGACGGCCGCAGCCGGCTCGGGTCGGCGACGACCTCGACGTCGGCGCCCATCACCGAGGCGATCGTGCGGACCAGGTCGCCGATCGTGACCTCCCGGCCCGACCCGGCGTTGAAAACCTCGCCGATCACCTTGTCCTCCGCGCCGCCGACGGCGAGGAACGCCGCCACCGTGTCGGCCACGAAGTTGAAGTCCCGGGTCGGGTCGAGGGCGCCGAGGCGGATCTCCCGCCGGCCGGCCGCCACCTGCGCCACCACCGTGGGGATCACGGCGCGCGCCGACTGCCGGGGGCCGTAGGTGTTGAACGGCCGCAGGGTCACCGCCGGCACGTCGAACGACCGCACGTAGGCCTCGACCATCTGGTCCGCGGCGATCTTCGAGGCCGAGTACGGGGACTGGCCCTGCAGCGGGTGCGCCTCGTCGATCGGCACGCGCTGCGCCGTCCCGTAGACCTCGGACGTCGACGTGTGGACCATCCGCCGGACGCCCGCCCGGCGCACGGCCTCCAGCACGTTGAGGGTCCCCGCCGCGTTGGTCTCGAGGTACGAGCGCGGCGCGACATAGGAATAAGGAATCGCGATGAGGGCGGCGAGGTGGAACAGCGTGTCCACGCCCTCGGCGAAGCGGGCCATCTGTTCGGGGTCGCGGACGTCGCCGGCCACGACCTCGACCTCGGCCAGCACGTCGCGGGGAAGCGTGTCGAGCCAGCCCCAGCCACCCATCGAGGTGTAGAGGGCGAGGGCGCGCACCCGCTCGCCCCGGGCGACGAGCGCCTCGACGAGGTGTGAGCCGATGAAGCCGTCGGCGCCGGTCACGGCGTGGAGCATGTGAGGTCCTCCGGGAGGGTCAGGAAGGGACGGGCGCCGAGCGGGTGCCGGCGCCGGCCGCCGGTGGGTCACCGGTGGCTGGCCGGGTCGATGAGCGACCGGGCCGCGGAGAGGAGCAGGACGACGGCGGTCCCCGTGCCGATGGCGAGGGCGGCGACGTGGTCGCCGACCCCGCCGATGTCGTGGGGCGTGGTCGCCAGGAAGCCGAGGAGCAGGGCGGCGAGCCCGATGCCGCCCCCGGCGGCGCCGGCCCGTCCCGCCGTCGTGAGCACGGTGACGGCCAGCAGCGCGACGGCGACGAGCAGGAAGATGGCCGACGACGTGAGCGCCCCGTAGCCCGGCAGGCCCAGGGCGTTGGCGGCGATCGTGCCGACGATCGCCGTGGCCTGGAGCCCGGCGACGGCGCCGCCCAGCCACAGCGTCACGGCCCAGCGGGCCGACCGCCGGTAGGCGGCGACCGTTGCCGTGGCGCGCAGCAGGCTTCGCAGGGAGCGGTGCAGTCTCAGCAGGACGAACTCGCAGCCGGCCACCATGGCCCACAGCGGCAGGGCGACGAGCAGCCAGTGGCGGGCGTCGGCGCTCCGGAAGGCGGGCAGGTGGCCGGCGGCGCTGACCGCCAGCAGGGCGAACGCCGCCGTGACCCAGCCGCCCACGACCAGCGGGACCGCCCGCCACCGGTCGACCGGCTCCAGCAGGTCGCGGGCCGCCTTGCCGGGTGGGCTGCCGCGGCGGCAGGCGAACCCGACGACGCCGAGCGTCAGCGTCACCGTGGCGATCGCAAGCGGGCCGGCCCAATAGACCAGTCCCGTCTCGGGGGCCGCCAGGCCCACGGCCGACACCCCCGCCACGGGGAGCAGGGCGGTCAGGAGCAGGCGGGTCCGTCCGGCCATGACCAGGGCGGTCGAGGCCACGAGGTGGAGGAGGGGGGCCGCGAAGGCCAGGCCCTCGGCCGGCCCGAACGCCACGCCGACCGCCGCCCCGGCGGCGGTGACCGCCGAGACCACGAGGACCAGCCAGCGGCGCAACGTGCCGAGATCGCTGGGGTTCGTCGTGCGGTGGAGCGCGGTGTAGGCGAGGACGCCGCCGCCCTGCGCGAGGCCCCAGCCCAGGACGCTGGCCGCGACCAGCGTGGCCTGGGGGGCACCCGCCCCGGTGGCGGCGGCCACGACGACCGCCGGCAGGACGTAGGCCAGCCCGCGCCCGAGGGCGGCGTGTGCCGAGGTGGGCTGCGCCTTCGGCGGCGGGGCCGGCAGGGTCACGGCGGCGCCCAGGCGGGCGGCGTCGAGCCGCGTGCGCTGCCAGGCCCGTTCGGCCAGGCGGAACACGTCGGGGGCGGCGAACCGGTCGGTCGCCACCTGGTCGGTCACGCCAACCGACTCGAGCGTGGCGGCCACCTCCTCGGCGTCGACGGCGGACGCCATCGCCACCGGTCCGCCCACGGCGGCCACCACGGCCTCCTGCTGGCCGGTGTCGAGGGGTTGGTCATCCGCCGACGGGGCGCCGTTCGCCCCCGCCCCGGAGCCACGGCGGGCACGGGCCTGGCGCGAGGCGGCCAGGCGCAGCCGGGCGGGCGGGACCGCGGGGTCGTGCTCGAGCTCGTCGTAGAGGGCGCGGTAGCCGGTGAGGCAGTGCTCCAGCGTGAACAGGCCGACGACCCGCTCGCGGGCGCGGGCGCCCATACGCGCCCGGCCCTCCGGGTCGTCGAGCAGCCGGACGATCGCCTCGCCCAGCAGCTCGGGCGCCCGCGGCGGGACGACGATGCCGGCGTCGGACACCGCCTCCGGGACCCCGCCGACGCCCGTCGCCACCGCCGGCAGCCCGCAGGCCATGGCCTCGATCAGCGAGTACGGGAAGCCCTCGGAGATGCTGGACAGGACCGCCACGTGGGCATCCGTGTAGGCGTCGGCGCTGGCCGGCACCCCGCCGGGGAAGGCGACGACGCCGTCCAGTCCCAGCTCGGTGACCACGGCGTCGATCTCGGCCCGGTAGCCCTCGTTGCCGGCAGGCGTCCGCCCGTACAGGCGCAGCTCGGCGTCGGGGCGGGCGGCGTGCACGGTGGCGAAGGCCCGGACGAGCGTCTCGAGATCCTTGATCGGGTCGACCCGGCCCAGCCACGAGACGACGGCCCCGGACGGCTCTGCGTCCCGGTCCGGGAACTCGGAGGGGTCGATGCCGTTGTAGATCGTCCGCATCCGGGTGCCGGGGGCGCCGTAGCGCGACTCCCAGCGCTGGTTCCACTCGCTGCCGGGAGCGATCACGGCCGCCTCGGCGTAGGCGGCGGCGCTGACCAGCCGGTGGAACCGCACGAGCAGGGCCTTGGCCGCCAGGCTCATCGGCATCCGTCGCAGCTCGAGGTAGCGCTCACGCAGGTAGATGCCGTGCTCGGTGAGGAGGAAGCGGCCGCCGTGGCGCCGCCGGGCGGCCATGCACACCAGGGCGGCGAGCCCGTTGGAGCTGGCGTGGTAGACGGGCGCCGGGCCGGGGTCGGCGGCCAGAGGACGCAGCAGGTGGTCGAGCATCTCGGCCACCTCGACCAGGTCGGCGGCCCGCACGTCGGCCAGCGCGCCGGCGCGCAGCCGGTGCAGCTCGCGGTCGAGGGCGGCCAGCAGCGGCGAGAAGGAGAGCGCGTCGCCGAGGGTGCCGGCGTCGAGTGCGGCCACCTCGTCGAGGAAGGCACGGAAGCCGTCGACGTCGTCCTGCTCGGCCACGAGCAGGGAGGCGAGGAGGGAGGCCGGGCCGCCGGGCTCGTCGTCGTCGGGCTCGGGCCGGGCGCGGCGGGGGCTCCACAGGCCGACCGTGTCGAGGAAGAGGACGTGGTCCGGGAGGTCCCACACCGGCTGCTGGTAGCCGAAGGCCACCAGCGCGACCACGGCGAAGGGCACCTCGGGAAGTCCCTGGACGAGCTGGTCGCACCACACGCTCACGCCACCGTGCGCGTGCGGGTACGTGCCCTCCGTGACGAGGACGACCCGCGGCCGGCCGGGAGCGAGCGGTGCCCGCGTGGGCTCGGTCGCCGGGCCGGGCGCCGGCGCGAGGTCTACGTTGGCCGAGGCCACGGCCCGGAGGGGCGGTGGCATGACAACGGCGGCGGCATTGGGCAGGACGGTCATGGATGCATCGGGTGGCGCAGGCGGGACGGATGAGGAGGGCCGACCCGACGAACCCGGGCCGGGCGAACCGGGGCCGGGCGAGAGAGGTCGGCGGCGCGCCGCCGCCCTGCTCGCCGTCGGGCTGGTGGGGGCCGTCACGCTGACGTTCGCCCTGGCCCGCGGTGATGACGGGTCCGCGTCGGACGAGGACGGCCCGACGACGACGGGGTCTGCGGCGTCCCGGGAGCGGGACACGAGCGGGACGGCGACGCCGACCACCGCCGCGGCGACGACGGCGCCGCCGACGCCGGCCGCGCCCGCCACGACGGGCGGCACGACCGGGCCGGCCGACACCACGGGAGGGACCGACATGACGGCAGGCGGCAGGTGGCGACCGACGGCCGGGCTGTCCTGGCAGTGGCAGCTCGACGGGGGCCCGATCGACACGTCGGTCGAGGCGGACGTATTCGACGTGGACCTGTTCGCCACGCCCGCGGAGACGATCCAGGGGCTGCAGGCGGAGGGACGCCGCGTGATCTGCTACTTCTCGGCGGGGTCATGGGAGCCCTACCGGCCCGACGCCGGCGACTTCCCCGAGTCGGTGCTGGGCGGCCCGGTCGAGGGCTGGGAGGACGAGCGCTGGGTCGACATCCGCCAGCTCGACGTCCTGCGGCCGCTGATCGCCGCCCGCCTCGACCTGTGCGCCGCCAAGGGGGCCGACGGGGCCGAGCCCGACTGGATGGACGGCTACGCCCAGGACACCGGCTGGCCCCTCACCGCGGACGACCAGCTGGCCTTCAACCTCATGATCGCCGACCTGGCCCACGAGCGGGGCCTGGCCATCGGCCTCAAGAACGACACCGCCCAGGTGGCCCGGCTGGCCGACACCTTCGACTTCGCCGTGGTCGAGCAGTGCGCCGAGTTCGGTGAGTGCGCCGAGTACGTACCGTTCCTCGACCAGGACAAGCCCGTCTTCCACGCCGAGTACGACCTGCCCACCTCGGCGTTCTGCGCCGAGTCCCGGCGCCTCGGCCTGAGCTCGATCCGCAAGCGCATCGAGCTCGACTCCTGGCGCGAGACCTGCTGAGCGCCCGGCCCGCCCGGTCGCGGTGACGACGGCCGGTGTCGCCCGGGGGCCCGGGGCCACACGGCCCCGGGCCCGGAGGAGCGACGCCCCGCTCACGGCCCGCCGGTGACGGCGGTCGAGGGGCTCCCACCCGACGCCGCCTCCGTCGTCGCACCACCCTCGTCGGGCACGGTGGGCGGCTCGGTCGTCGGCGGGGCCTCCGGCACCGTCGTCGTCGTCGTGGTCGTCGCCGTCGTGGTCGACGTGGCGTCGGGGACCGTGGTCGTGACCTCGGGGGCCTCGGTCGTCGGCGGCGCCGTCGTGGTGGTCGCGGGCACCGGGGGCGGGGCGAGCACGTCCCGGACCTGGTTCTCCGCGGTGAAGGCCCGCGGCGTGGCGTCCACGTCGACCTTGCCGACCGACTGCCCGCCGTAGTTCGGGCCGCCGGCGAGGCCGGTCACCAGGGGGCGGGCGTCCCCGTCGGCCACGAGCGTGACGACCCCGGTGGCCAGCTCGACCGAGCCGCGGACGTGCCGCTCGGCGGCGACGAGCCGCTCCTCGGCGTCCGGGCCCAGCTGAGAGGCGGCCGGCGAACGCACGGGCAGCGTGAAGAGCTGCTCGTACCGCGTCATCACGGCGTCCATCCAGTCGAGGAGGAGGGACCGGCCGCCGCCGTAGTTACGCAGGTTGGACTGGTGGAAGTAGTGCGGCCAGGCCCGGCCCGAGAGCATGTGCGAGACCGTGGTGTCGGCCTCCCAGGCGAGCAGCTCGTCGTAGGTCTTGGTCTCGCAGATGGCGGCGGCGACCGTGCACGGGTCCTGGCCCATGGCGACGTACCGGTCGTGGTAGATCCAGTTGTACTCGTCGGCGTTCTCGGCTGGCGTCGTGGCGTTGACGTAGACGTTCGTCGGGAAGCGCGGCATCAGGAACAGGTCGAAGCCGGGCACCCGCTGCTCACGGTCCTGGTTGGGCCGCGACGAGTCCGAGGCGATGTACCGGACGCCGAGGTCCTCCGCCGCCTGCAGGAACGCCGGGTTGGCTCCCTGGGGGAACGGCACGTCGTCCGCCGCGTCCTCCTCGGTTCCCATCCGGTCGTGGAGGCCGGCGTGGGAGTCGCTGAGCAGGTACGTCAGGCCCTGCTCGTAACCGGGCAGCGCGAGGTCCGTCCACACCGTGCGGTTACGGGCGATGTCGTCGTAGGCCGTCCGGTAGTCGGTGCGGGGGCACTCGTCCGGCTGGGGCTCGTCGGGGTCGGGGCACAGGCGGTCCATCTGGAGCGCCTCGTAGGTGTGGTTGATGAACCCGAACTCGTTGCGGTGACGCACGACCGCCGCCGTCAGCCCGTCGGGCGCCGAGACGGAGTCGATGCCGATCGTGGGCCGGTTGGCCGAGCTGGCCTCGGCGCTGGCCACCGTCGCCAGGCCCGTCGTCGTCGCCCGGACGAGCATGCCATTGTTGGCCCGCGTCCCGGCCGACCAGGACCGCCAGATCGGCGTGATGTCGAGCTCGGCCACGCCGGGCCCGGTCAGGGAGCCGGTCACGCAGGCGGCGGCGGCGACGGTGCCTCCGGCGGTGGACCACCGGCTCGAATTCGAGACGGTGGTCCGGTAGGTCCACGAGGCGCCCGTCGTGTCGAGCAGCCCGCCGTTGCCGGAGCCCTCCGACCACGACTGCGTGACCGGGCACACCTCCACCGGCAGCGTGCCGGTCGAGGTCACCCGCAGCGAGAGGACGACCTTCGTGACCGTCCCCGCCGGGGCGGCGATGTCGCCGGGCCGGATCAGCAGGCGGTTCTCGCGTTGGTCCGTCCGCTCGACCACGAGCGACGTGGAGCGGCCGTAGTTCCGCAGGTTGCTGGCGGAGTTGAGGCGGGTGTCCTGGCCGATCGCCCGCGTGATCCGGGGCTGCGGCGTGCCGCCCAGGCTGGCGCCGACGCCGTTGTAGGCGTGCTGGACGCGCCAGCCGGCGGCGAGCGGGTGCTCGGCCCGGAAGGCGTTCGACCCGGCCACGGTGGCGTCGAGGTCGGCGGCGGAGATGCGGTAGCTGCGGGTGGGGTCGGTCACGTTGTTGACCGGGTCCCACAGGTCGTCGGCCAGGAACAGGTCGTCGGAGTGGGTCGACAGGGAGACCGTGCGGCCGCCGATGAACAGGCCCTTCGTGGCGAAGTCGAGGAACTGGTACGCCAGCACCGTCGAGTGCAACCGGTACCAGGCGTTCCCGACCGTCGACAGGAGGACCTCGCGGCCGTCCGGGTAGTCGAGCCTCGATATGAACACGTGGCTGGCTTCGGCGTCGTCGACCAGCAGCGGCGTCACGGTCGGGCCGGTGCCGTCGGTGCGGGGCGTGCCCCACACCGAGTACTCGAGGATGTCCAGGGTGTTGGCCGTGTTCACGTACGAGAACAGGCCGCCCGTGCCGGCGGGGCGGGTCCAGCGGCCCTCGGCCCGCAGCGAGGCGCCGATCGCGCCCATGCCGTAGTCGAGGTCGTTCGCCGGCGAGAAGGCCGGGAACCCTGCGACCACCGCCTCCCGCACGCCGAAGTCCCGTTCGTAGGCATGCAGCGTGCGCCACTCGTCGCCGGTGAAGGCGCTTCCCCCCGTCGTGAACAGGTCCGCCTGCGTGAGGATGATGCCGTTGTACTTGCCCCGTCCGCCGTCACGGAGCGTGGCCTCGGTGAGGTCGGTGGTCGCGGCGTTGAGCACGTCGTAGGGCGTGCCGGTCTGGTCCATCGTGCGGGCCATGAGCTCGAGGCCGGCGTCGGACGCCCGGTCGCCGGTGGACACCACCAGCACTCGTAGGTCCAGCGAGGTGGGGGGTCCGGTCACCTGGGCTCCTGCCGTCCCGGGGATCAGCGCGCCGGCGGCAGCGCCCATGCCGAGCGCCGCCGCGACACCCGCGGCCACCGCCCGTCGCCAGCTCCGGCGGGCGCGGGCGGCGAGGCGCTGCGACCGGTCGTAGGTCGGGGTGGTCATGGGCGGTCTCCTGCGGTTTCGAGGGCTCGATGCGACGACGGGACCAGTGCGGTGGCCAGGTCGTCGGCGGAAGGGAGGGGGGCGAGCGGCACCAGGGAGCGGAGCCGTCGAGGGTCGCCGACGACACGGCCGCCGCGGGGCCAGCCCCGGTCGCGGACGGTCACGGCGAGCCCGGCGCGGCGCCCGAGGGCGGCGGCGAGGTCGCCGAAGCTGGTGCCGACGCCGGTGCAGACGTTCACGACGCCGGCGGACGGAAGCTCCGGGCGGACGGCCAGCGCCACGAGCGCCTCGGCCACCCAGCCGCGGACGGCGAGGTCGCGCACGGTCGTGGGGTCGCCGACGGCGACCTCGGCGGGCACGGCGCCGTCCCGGGCGGCGAGGACCTGGGCCACGAGGCCGTGGACCGGGTTCGTGGGCGGGAGGTCCCCGTCCACGAGGTTGAAGACCCGGGCCACCAGGGCCGGGGCGCCGACGGCCCGCCAACCGAGGACGGCCTCGGTCCCGGCCAGCTTGCTCCGGCCGTAGGGCGTGGTCGGGGCGGGCACCCGGTCCTCGGACACGAGGTCCTCCGACACGGGGCCGCCGGGCGGCGAGCCGCCGGTGGCGGCGCCGGGCTCCGGGCCGTACTCGGCGGCCGAGCCGACGTGGACGAGGCGCCAGCCGCTCGCAGCGGCGAGGTCGGCCAGCCGCTCGGGGAGCTCGACGTTGGCCCGGACCAGGTCGGCGTCGGGCGTGGGAGCGCGCCCGGGGCCCCCGCCGCACGGCAGGGCGCCGGCGGCGTTGACCACGGCGGTACAGCCCGCGAGGGCCGCACCCATGGCGCAGGGATCGGTGAGGTCGACGGCGCGGACGCCGGGGGCGGGCGTGCGGGCGAGCGCGATCACGTCGAGGCCACGCTCGTGCGCGGCTTCCACGATCGCCTTCCCGAGCCACCCCCGGCCGCCAACGACGGCCAGGCGCGACACCGCCATCAGCCGATCAGCGAGGGTCGCCGGGTGGCGAACTCCTCGTTGGCCCGGTCGTAGTCCTCGGGCCGCCCGATGTCGAGCCAGTAGCCGCCGAAGCGGAAGGCCTGGGGTGGCCCGGAGGTCCGCAGCTGGTCGAGCAGCAGGTCGTCGAACCCGTAGGGCAGGCCCGGCGTGTACCGGTCCAGCACCTCGCGGGACAGGGCGTAGACGCCCATCGACACCGTGTACTCGAGCGTCGGCTTCTCGCGGAAGCCGGCGATGACCGGCCCCTCGAGGTCGAGGACGCCGAAGTCGATCGGCACCTGGCGCGTGTAGGCCGCGACGGTGACCTCACCGGTTCCCGACCGGTGGTGGGCGAGGAGCTCGTCGAACGGCAGGTCCGTGAGGATGTCGCCGTTCATGACCAGGAAGTCCTCCGGCAGCTCGTCGCGGTGCCGGACGAGTGGCCCGACGGTGCCGAGGGGCGAAGCCTCCTCCCAGTAGCGGACCCGCAGGCCCCACTGGCGCCCATCGCCGACATAGGCGCGGATGAGCTGGCCGAGATGGCCGATCGCGAGGTCGACCGTGCGGAAACCGGCACGCGCCAGTTGCTGCAGGACGATCTCGAGGATCGAGCACTCGTCACCCAATGGGACGAGTGGCTTCGGTAACGAAGTTGTATATGGCCGCAGACGCACACCCTTGCCACCAGCAAGGATGACCGCATGCGGGCGCGTCATTCGAGAACGCTTTTCCGCGCTCACGCCGCCCTCCAATTGTTCCCGCCGAGCCACCGCTATACAGCTCGACTCCCGTTCGCCGGCCGGAACGTACCAGTCAACATTGAGACAAGCAACGATCGAGATCCTCGATCACCATGGCCGGGCTGGTCCAGATGACCTGTCGTCGCAGGTCAGCGCACTTATGTCTTGGGCGATTTGCTCAATCCTTGCCCGAGCCCGGGAGCTCGTGAACGGCCGCACGAGACGGTCCCCGCAGGGCGCGTCCGCCACGGCCGGCGGTAGCGTCGCCGGGCGTGGACGACACCGCGGCCATGGGACTCGCCCTCGAGGAGGCCGCCGAGGCACTCGCCCACGACGACGTGCCGGTCGGGGCGGTCGTCCTGCGCGACGGCGTGGTGGTCGCACGCCGGCACAACGAGCGCGAGAAGACCGGTGACCCGACCGCCCACGCCGAGGTCCTCGCTCTCCGGGACGCGGCCGCCGGCGAGGGGTCCTGGCGCCTGGCCGACTGCACGCTGGTCGTGACGCTGGAGCCGTGCCCGATGTGCGCCGGGGCCGCCCTCGCCGCCCGGGTGGGCCGGGTCGTCTACGGCGCCGCGGACCCCAAGGCCGGCGCCACCGGCTCGCTCTACAACCTGTGCACCGATCCCCGCCTCAACCACGAGGCCGAGGTGCGGGCCGGTGTCCGGGCCGCGGAGGCGTCGGCGCTGCTCACCACGTTCTTCGCTGCGCGCCGGGGCGCCGTCACCCAGCTGTAGGGCCTGCCCGGTCGCCCTCCAGGCCGGACGCGCACCGGCCGGCGGGGGGAGCCGCCGGCCGGTGGGAGTGGTGTCGAGGACGGCGACGACGGTCGCCGTCGGGGTCTCAGCGCAGGCGGTGGAGCCGGCGCCGGCGGGGCATGGCCCGGCGCGCGGCGCGCGTCCGGCGCCGGTCCTCGCCGATCGTGGTGGCGAGTGCCTCGTCGAGCAGGTGCATGGCGGGATCCTCTCCGGTCGAGGGGCCTCACGGCGTCGTCAGGCGGCGTGGGCGGGGGTGGTCGTGACGGGACGGGGGTGCGCGCCGCGGACGAGCGAGCCGTGCTCGCCGCACCAGCAGCGCCAGTCGAGGATCGGGCCATGGGGGGTGTTGCGGACGGACTCGATCCGGCTGCTGTCGAGCAGCACGCGGGACCCGTGGGAATGGCAGAACACTTCGAACATCGCTCTCGCTCCTCCGGCGATGTGGACCATATTCCGGTCCACTTGTCGATCCACTTTGGATGGCCTGCCTGGTAGGCTGGCTGCCAGGTCACACCGTCCGGATTGGTATGGGCATAATGGCCCGGCATCAGGACCAATGCTAGGTCCACTCTCGGGGGGGATTGGTATGAGCCAGAGCGTCGAGGCCGTGATCGGCCGGTGGTCCGATGGCCCCGGTCCCCTGCACCGGAAGCTCAGCGACGCCCTGCGCGACGCCGTGCGACGCGGCCGCCTCCCCGTCGGTGAGCGCCTTCCGTCCGAGCGCGAGCTGGCCACACGCCTGGCCGTGAGCCGGTCCACCGTGGTCACGGCGTACGACACGCTCCGGGGCGAGGGCCTGCTCGAGAGCCGTCAGGGCTCCGGCACCCGGGTGTGCGGGCGGGCGCAGGGCCACGCGCCGATCGACCTGCCGATCAGCCCGGTGTACCGCTCGCTGATCGACGACCCAGGCCATTTGATCTCCCTGGCCTGTGCCGTGTTCCCGGCCCACCAGCTGGTGTCCGAGGCGGTGGCCACAGTCCTCCGCGAGGACGCCGAGAAGCTGCTGACCCACACGGGCTACCTCCCGGCCGGGCTGCCGGCGCTGCGCGAGGCGCTGGCGGTCCGCCTCACCGACGAGGGCACGCCGACCGAGCCCGAGCAGGTCCTGGTGACCACCGGGGCCCAGCAGGCGGTCAACCTGGCGACGACGCTGCTCGTCGGTCCCGGCGACGCCGTGGTGGTCGAGACGCCGAGCTTCAGCGGCACGCTCGACGTCTTCCGGGCGCGGGGCGCGCGGCTGGTGCCCGTGCCGATCGACGACCAGGGCGTCGACGTGCGGGCGGTGTCCGACGCCATCGCCGACCACCGGCCGGCGCTGCTCTACCTCATGCCGACGTTCCACAACCCGACCGGGGCCCGCCTCGCCGTCCACCGCCGCCGGGCGCTGGCCGAGCTGTCGGCCCGCCACGACCTCCCGCTGGTCGAGGACAACGCGCTCGAGGGCGCCCCCCTCGACGACGAGCGCGTACCGCCGATCGCCGCCTACGCCCCGCCGGGGGCGCCGGTGTTCAGCGCCGGGTCGTTCTCGAAGGCGGCGTGGGGCGGGCTACGCCTGGGCTGGCTGCGGGGGCCGGCGGCCGGCATCGCCCGCTTGGCCGAGCTCAAGGCCATGGCCGACCTCGGCTCGCCTCTGTTCGACCAGGCCGTGGCCGCCCGGCTCGTGCCCGACCTGCCGAAGCTGCGCCACGACCACTCGATCATGCTGCAGCAGAACCTGGCGTTCGTCGGCGAGCTGTTGGCCGACCAACTGCCGTCGTGGGAGTACGACCGGCCCACCGGCGGGCCGTCGCTGTGGGTCCGGCTGCCCGTCGGCACGGCGGCGGCGTTCTGCCAGATGGCGCTGCGCTACGGCGTCGAGGTGGTGCCCGGCGACGTCATGTCCCCCGACGGGCTGCACGGCGACCGCATCCGCTTCCCCTACACGGCCGAGCCCCAGGTGCTCGAGGAGACGGTCCGCCGCCTGGCCCAGGCCTGGCGCGCCTACGTCCCCTCCGACGACCCCCGCCCGGCCCGCCGCCCCGTCGTCGTCTGACGCCGAGGCGTTCGAGACGGCCTGGCGGCTTTGGTAGCGTCGCCGACGGAAGGTTGCCAGAGCGGACGAATGGGGCGGCCTCGAAAGCCGTTGTGGCCTCCGGGTCACCATGGGTTCGAATCCCATACCTTCCGCCACCATGTCCCGGACGGTTCGCTACGTCCGGGACCACGCTCTGGCCAGGGATCATCCGTCGCCCTCGTTCGAGCCCGTGTGAGGCGGTTCAGTGGCGTTGCTCTCACGGTTGCTCTCATCGACCGCAGGGTGATTCCGAACCCCTGCTGCCTCGTCTACGTCCCCACCGGTGTCGTGTCAAGAAGCGACGCCGCCCGCTCCGCGACGGTGCGAGGCCGCCGACCGAGGCGCCTCACATAGCCGGCGGTGGTCGAGGGCTTATGACGTCGTCGTCGTGGCACCGCCCGGCTCGGCCGCCCAGCACGTCCTGAGCCTGGCGGCGATCGGCCGTCGAGGGCCTCTGACTCGCGACCGGCTGCTGCGGCACGTCGGCGGTACGTGTCCGCAGGCGTGCCCTCGGTTGGGGTCAGCCTTCGGGGCGGTTCGTGAGCGTCACGGTGACCTCGCGCTCCTCGCCGTCACGGACCACGGTGAGCGGCAGGTCGTCGCCGGGTGCTGCCCGTCGCACGGCGGTGACGAGTTCCTCGACCGAACGGACGTCGTTCTCGCCGGCGGCGACGACGATGTCGCCGGGGCGGACGCCGGCCTCGTCCGCCGGCCCTTCCGGGGTGACGTCGATGAGGAGGGCGCCGTCCTCGCTGCCGAGCCCGTAGCGCTCGGCCAGCTCGGGCGTCACTGTGGCGGGCTGGACGCCCAGGAAGGGGTGCTCGGCCTCGCCGTCGTCGAGGAGGTCGGCGACGACGGACTCCACCGTGGGCGCCGGGATGGCGAAGCCGATCGACACGGCGCCGCCGGCCGGCGGGATGTAGGCGACGTTGACGCCCACCAGGCGCCCGTCGGCGTTCACCAGGGCGCCGCCGGAGCTGCCCGGCGAGATGGGCGCGTCGGTCTGGATGAGGTCGACGAGGCCCGGGGCCTCGCCGGCCGCACCGGGCAGCGCCCGCTGGACGCCGGAGATCACCCCGGCGGTGACGCTGTTCTCGAACCCGAGCGGGTTGCCGATGGCGATCGCCAGCTGCCCGGCGTCGGGCAGGCCCTCGGCGAGCTCGAGGGCGGGCAGTCCGTCGCGGTCGGGCCGGAGCACGGCGAGGTCGCTGGCCGGGTCGGCGGCGACCACCTCGGCGGTGGCCGTGGTGGCATCGGCGAAGGTCAGCCTGACCTCGTCGGCATCGCCCACGACGTGGGCGTTCGTGACCACGACGCCGTCGGAGCCGACGATGACACCACTGCCTTCGCCCTGGTCGGTGGCGATGGCGACGACCGACGGCGCGACTGCGTCGACGATGTCCGGGATGCGGTCGAAGGTCGCCACCGCCGCGGTGTCGGCGACGCCGGTGTCGTCGTCGCTCTCGCCGGTGGCGTCGTCGCCCTGGGCCGAGCCGGCCGCAGGCTCCGTCCCGCCGTCGGCCTCGCCGGTGCCGCCCGCGCCGTCGTCGTCGTCCGTGTCGTCACCACAGGCGGCGGGCAGCAGCGCCGCCGCCACCAGCACCGCGACGACCCGGCGCCGCCGCCGGCGCCGGCGTGCCGAGCCGGTCGGCGCAGAGCCGCGCGGCTCGTGGTCGGCCGGTCAGCCGATCGATCGAGGGCACGGGCACCTCCGGGGTGGGTCGGGCGGCCGTTCCTTCCCCGTGGGATGGCACCGACACCGTCCGGCCGGACGCGGCGTTCGCCAAGTGCGTACCGTCACCCCGCGCCGTAGGGCCCGTGGGGCATCGGTGGCAGGCGGACGGACGTCACCCTGTCGAGAGCGCGCAGGAGCGTGAGGGCGACGGCGGTCGGGTCGTCGTCGAGGGTGGCGGCGATGGAGGGACTGGTGTGGCCGGCGTCGAAGGTGTCGCCCAGGGCAACGACCACCTCGGCGCGGCGGCGCCAGGCAGGGGAGCAGACGAGCCCCACAGGGGGGATCCAGCGGGCCTCGACGGTGTCGCCGTCGATGACCCCTGTGATGGTGAAGCCCGCGAACGCGCTCGCCGTCCGGTCGGAGCCGGCCTCGGTGCCGGGGCGGTCGCCAGCCAAGTCATGCGGGGTCATGTCAGTCCTCGCGGCGGGTCGCCGGGCGTGACGGAGGGGTACGCGCCTGGCGACCCGCCGCTCCCGACCACGCCGGGAGGAGGCGGCGTGGCCGGGGTCGGTGCCGGGAGGGGGCCGGCGCACGACGTTCGGGGGCATCGGGGGGAGGCGCGGGCGTGGACGAGGACGTCGACGACATCGGTGTCCCGGTCGTGTGATGCTCGGGCGCGGGCGGACCGGGTGACTGGAGCGGCCTTTCGCCCACTGCTATCAGCCGGCCCGGGTGAGCTCGTAGCCCTTGCGGGCGCGCCCGACCCGCCGGCCGGGGTCGGAGCCGAGCGTGTAGCGGACGCCGCGGCGGGTCAGGCGGGCCCGCAGCGTCACTACGGACGTCATGTCGTGCCACAGCTGCGGCGTGTCGTCGAACACGCCGGCGCCCCGCCCGCCGGCGACGAACCGCACGGCCAACGGCGTGCCGGCCGGGACGGACCACCGCCCCAGGTCGCACGGCTCGAGGGTCACGACGTCGACGATCGCGCCCTGCGCGCACGGGTCCACGCGGACCACCTCGCAACGGACGTCGACGCGCCGGGCAGCCACACGGCGGGGATCGGTCACGCGACGCTCGCCGCCGGGGCGGTCTCGCCACGAGGGATCCATGTGGCCTCGGGTGCGCCGGTGAGCACGTGGTTCACGAACTCGACGCCCTGCATGGTGGAGTGGTCCATGTTGCCGATCTCGTAGAGCCAGGCGCCGAACCGGCCACGCGACCAGATGCCCTGTTCGCGTAGCCAGGGCTGGATGACGCCGAGGGCGGCGTCCCGCGTGGTCGAGGGCACGGGATAACTCATCGCCGGCGAGCACAGCCACGTGGTGACGACGAGGTCGCGGTCGGCGTCCGTCATCAGGCCGGCGGTGACGAGGCCGTCGACCACGCGCTCGACGATGGTCGTCGGGTCCTCGGGCTTGTGGGGGGACTGCGACGTCTCCGTGAGCAGCAGGGTCTGCCCCGGCGACGCCGTCATGTACGGCGAGTAGTTCGACAGGTAGGTGACCCGGTAGAAGGGCACCTCGGGCTCGGGGTAGTACACCCAATTCTTCGTGCTGTCGGTGGGCCGGTCGAGGCCCACGCCCACGATGTGGCTCCCGCTCCAGTGCAGGCCGTCGACGGCGGCCCGCACGGCGTCGGGGACGCCCTCGGTGCGGGCGATCAGGTGGTTGAGGGGCATGGTGGAGAGCAGGACGTCGTAGTCCCACGTCCGGCCGTCGGCCGTGTGCACCCGGCGGGTGACCGGGTCGACGGCGGTGACCGGGCACTCGAGGTGAAGGTGGTCCTCGACGTGGGCTCGGAGCCCCTCGTAGAGGGCGCCCGTGCCGCCCCGCAGCGGGTAGCGGAACGTGTTGTTGGGGCCCCACGAGACCTGGTCGTCGCGGAGGATGACGTTGCGGAGGACGGCTTCGACGTCGACCACCGATACTCGTTCGCCGATCCAGACGTGGCTCATCAGCTCGGCGGGCGTGGCCCAGACCTTGAAGTTGTAGGGGATCATGAAGTGCTTGGCGATGCCGGCCCCGAAGGTGGCGTCGACCCACTCGGCGAAATTGGTGAACGGCCGTGCCTCGCGCTGCGCCCTGATCAGCCCGGTGACGCACTCGTAGACCGTCGACGGGTCGAGGTCCCGGATGTTGTTCTGGAACGGGTACGGGATGTACCGCCCTTCCATCCACACCCAGGCCTCGCGGTTCAGCTCGGTGTACTCGCCGCCCATGAGCTTGTCGACGAGGTCGTCGTAGTAGTCGTAGTGGCTGAACATGACGTGGCCACCGATGTCGTACGTGAAGCCGGCGTCGTCGGTGAACGACGTGGCCAGCCCGCCGACGTAGTCGTTCGCCTCGAGGATGGCCCAGTCGTCGTAGCCCAGCTCCTGGAGCCGGTAGCCGGCGCCGAGGCCCGTGGGGCCGGCACCGATGATCAGCACACGCAGGTCGCCCGTCATGCCGAGATGTCCTCCAGGGCCGGCTGGACACCGGCGTCGTGCACGATCGTCGCCATGCGGGCGGCGATCGTGTCCCAGTGGTGCCGGTGCAGCAGTTCCCGCACCTCCTCCTCCCACGCCGGTCGCTCCTCGCCGTCGACGCGCCGGCACGCCCGGGCGAAGCCCGTGGCGTTCGCTTCGACGGCGACGACTCTGCCGAACTGGCTGACCACGTCGGGCACGGGCGTGGACACGACGGGGAGTCCGGCGGCGAGGTACTCGAGGGTCTTCGTCGGGCTGATGGAGCGGGTGGCCTGGTTGAGGGCGAAGGGCATGAGCGCCACGTCGAAGCCGGCCATCACCGCCGGAAGCTCGCTGTAGGCGGCGGGCCCAGCCCAGGTGATGTTCGCCGCTCGGGGCAGCGTGGCGGGGTCGATCTTGGCCACGGGGCCGACCATGCGGACCTCCCAGTCGGGCAGGGCGGCGGCGAAGCCGGCCACGAGGTCGAGGTCGAGTCGCTCGTCGACCACGCCGACGTAGCCGGCGACCGGGCGGCCGTCGGCGCGCCTGGCGTCGATGCCCGTCCCGAGGGCGTAGTGCTCGGGCTCGACGCCGCTGGGGAAGAGGTGGGCGTCGGCCCGGCCGCCGTCGACGACGCCGCGGTGGAGGGAAGGACCGCCGGCGAAGACGACGTCGGCGGCGGCCAGGGCCGCCTGCTGGGCGGTGGCCAGGGCGGGCGAGGCGCCGTCGAACGAGGCCAGGTCGTCCATGACGTCGTACACCAGGACGGTGGGGTTCAGCGCGAGGGCGGCGTCGAGGGCCAGCGGTGAGTAGAGCCACACGATCCGGTTGCCGTGACCGGGCCCGAACAGGCGCGGGAGCAACCGGGCGTAAGTGGCGACGTGGTCAGGCTCGAAGCCCACGTGGCGGCCCCGGTCGGGGACGTCGAGCCACGTCCGGGTGACGTCGCCGTCGATCGTGGTCGAGAGGCGGGGCGTGGGCACGGGGCCGGGCCATGGTTCCTCGACGAACCAGGTCCGGCGGCCACGGCCGAGCCGGGACACGATGTGCTGAGGCCGTTGCCAGACCCACGCCCAGCGCAGGTGGGACAGGACGATCAGGTCATCACGCATCGACGATCCTCAGTTCGATTCGGGCATCCGCCGGGGTGGTGTTCGAGCAGGGTTGCTGAGGGCGGTCCTGCCAGTCCCAGTGCGCCATCTGGGGGAGGTAGCCCCGGAGCCACGTGGCGACGGGCTCCGCGAAGCGGTAGGCGGGGAGGTCGGCGGCGCGCCCGCCCCGGGCGGCGATCGCCCAGGCGTCCGACATGGCCGAGGGGCGGCGGTCGAGGCGCTCGTCCAGCCACCACACGCCGACGGGGTCGACGCGGCCCTCGCAGCGGTGGAGGAGCGAGCCCCAGTCGGCGGAGTCGATGCAGGGGAACCAGCAGTACCCCTCGAACGGGACGCCGGCCGCCCGGGCCCGTTCGCACTCGCCGAGCGTGTACTTCAGCCACGTGGCGCGGTCGGAGGCGTAGCCCCGGATGTTCGTCTCGGTCAGCATGCAGGGCAGCCCGTAGCGCTCCCAGTACTCCACGACCTGGGCGGCCAGCGGCGTGGGGGTCGGCGTGGGGACGCGGCCGCCGCCGTGGGCGTCGGTGAAGTCCCACTGGCAGTGGGCGTAGTAGTCGAGGCCGAGGACGTCGACGTGGCCGGGCGCCATGTCGAACAGGCCTTCGCCCCCCGCCCCGACGACCAGGGAGACGAACCGGTCGTCGGGGTCGGGGGAACGACCGGTGAACCGGTCGAGCACGAACCAGCGGCGGTCGTTCGCCAGGGCGGCGTACTCCCGGCCACCTGGCGTCGAGCCGGTGTGTCGTTCACAGGTGTCGACCCACACGTGGCGGGCGTGTGGCAGCAGGTCGCGGTAGCGGCGGCTGGCCTCGGCGACGGCGGGCAGCACGTTGGCGAGCAGCCCGACGAAGCCGTCGAGCCCCCGCTGGTACGGCGGCCAGATGGCCTCGTGCCCGGCGAGGAACAGGGTGGAGAACGGCTCGTTGAAGAGCGTGTACTCCTCGACCCACGGGTACCGGGCCGCGACCGCCTCGGCGTAACGCAGGTAGGCGGGGCCGAAGGTGGGGTCGGCGAACCCGCCGGTCAGCCAGCGGGGGTAGCTCGTGTGGTGGACGAGGTCCACGATCGGCGTGAGGTCCGCGTCGCGCATGTGGCGGAGCACGTCGTCGGTGGCCGACCAGTCGAACCGTCCAGGCTCGGCCTCCACGCGGTGCCAGCGGATCGGGTAGCGCAACCGCCGCACGCCGGCCCGGCGCAGTAGGGCGAGGTCGTCCCGCCAGCGCGCATCGTGGCCCGTCGTCTCGGCGACATCGCGATCGTGGGCGGGCATGTAGGTCGACTCGAACGCACCGACCACCTCGATCGGCGCCTGGCGCACCCAGGCCGATGACGGGCCGGAAGGGTCCCCACGTCGCGGCATCCCGGTCGTGAGGTGGCGGAGGCACGCGGCCGTATCGGGGGTGACCGCCGTCACCAGGGGACGACCCGGTCGAAGTGGCGAGGCCCGACGGGCAGGACGACGGGGGCGGCGCAGGGGCGCGCGGGGGCGGCGAAGGCGGGGGACGCCATGACTTCTCCCGGTCACGGTTGGCGAGCGGTGGACGCCGGCCCGGGAAGGGGCACGGCGGGGGATTCACGCCGGCTGCGTCTTCAACCGAGTCGGCCGCCCACTACCACGGCGGGTGATTGGCAAACACGCTTGTGACGTCGCCGGGCGGCAGGTGTGCATCTCGGCCCGCCGGGCGAATGGTCCAGCCCGCCGACCGGGTGATTGGCGAAACGTTGTGCGCAGGGCCGTGCCGCTCGCCACGGGCCCCGTGCCGCATCATCAGCCACGTCGTGCAACTCGAGCAGATCGCTGACCTACTCGTGGACTCGCTCTGCCCTCGGTCGGCCTGACGACGAGTCGTCAGTCCGACTCGGGGTGGGCGCTCGGTCGACGATGCGTTGGGCGATGTCGCGCACCTTGACGTTCTCACGCTGAGACGCGCTGCGGAGGAGGTCGAAGGCGGCGTCGGCGTCGATGCGCTGTCGGCCCATGAGGACGCCCCTGGCGTGGTCGATGATCGCCCGGCTCACCAACGCGGTCTGGAGGGTGTCGGCGAGGTCGCGGGGTTCCCAGGACAGCAGGGCGTTCGTCGCCAGGGCGGCGGCCTCGTAGGGTCCACCCTGATTGCGGCCGGGTGACGCCACGCGCTGTCGCCCGCACCGCCATCCGCCCACTCTTTCCGTCCGGCTCCCGTCCGTTGGCCGGCGTCCCTAAGCGAGCGCCTCATGACGTCGATCGAAGACCAGCAACTCCGTCCCATCGAGGTGCTCCTCGTCGAGGACGATGAGGGTGACATCCTGATGACGCGCGAGGCGCTGGCGGAGGGCAAGGTCATCAATCGGCTGAACGTCGTCAACGACGGTGTGGAGGCGCTCGCCTACCTGCGTCGTGACGGGGGGTACGCCGAGGCGTCCCGGCCCGACCTCATCCTCCTGGACCTGAACCTTCCCAAGCTGGACGGACGGCAGGTGCTGGAGGAGGTGAAGGCCGACGATGGCCTTCGACGCATACCTGTGATCGTGCTCACGACGTCGGCCGCGGAGGCGGACGTGCTGCGCAGCTACGACGACCATGCCAATGCCTACGTCACGAAGCCGGTCGACTTCGACCG
>DATFOS010000052.1:0-23629 GCA_035265325.1 Acidimicrobiales bacterium | reverse complement strand
GGCGGGACAGCCCGGGCTCGACCCAACCACTCCCCGCGTCCAGCGTCCATGGCGTGTCAGTCATCCCCCGTCTCCAACCCGTGCCCGAAGCCAGGCTAGCAATCGACCTGCCGCTTCGTTCGCTGCATCGGGACGGCGGTGGTCCAGGTCAGTAAGCACGCCGTTGAGCAGGACGGTGTCCCGCAGAATGGACTCCGGGTCGTCCGACGTGCCCACGTTGAGCATCCGTAGTTCCCGCCAAACCACTGTCCGTAGCAATTGGCACAGGCTGTCGAGGGCGTCGTGGGTGGGCTGCTCGACCAGCAACCGGGACAGCAGGGACGACGCCGGCCCGGGCAGCGCCGCCACCGCGTCGGCGTGCGTGTCGTGCTCCACCAGCGCACGGAACACCGCCAGGTGGGCGGGCTCCTCGAACAGCGCCTCGTCCAGGTGCCGACCCACCGACGCCGGGTCGTGCACGGCGTGGCGGAGGACCTCGATGGCCGCGCGGCGGCGCTCGGCCGACGCCACCGGGTCGATCCGGGGCGAGGGCGGGCCGGCGAAGCGCATGTCCCGGCCCCCCGCGTGCCGTCCCCGGCCGCCGCGCCCGCCGAAGCGGTCACTGCCGCCGCCCGGGCGGCGGTCGAATCGGCCACCGTTGCCGCCGCGGCCCCCGCCCCGGTCGCCGCGCCCATCCCGCCCGCCGCCCGCGAACCCACCGCCGTCCCACCCGCGGTCGGAGCCGTAGCCGCCGGGGCCCGGGTCGCCGCCGTAATCGACGTCGCCGGGATCGCCGCCGGGGCGCGTGCCGGCCGGCGGGGGGCCGCCCATCTGCGCGAAGTACTCGGGGGGCAGCTCATCGGGGGCGTTCGGCACGACGGAGTCGCCCTCGGCGCCGGCGGGCGGCGGGCCGGACGATCGAGCCGGGGCCGCCCCCGGTCCACCACCGGCACCCGGGCGGCCCTCCGCGGGGGCGGCGCCACCTCCGGCGGGACGCGCCGGCGGCCGGCGCTCCGAGCCGTGGGGCGGCGGGCCGGACGGACGCGTGCTGCCGCCGGGGCGCGACCCGGCGCCGCCGCCCGACGACGAGCGGCCGCCGGAAGGCGAGCGGCCCCCTGGGGAGCGAACGCCGGACGAGCGACCGCCGGACGCGGACGACGACGGGCCGGCGCGCCGACGCTCCTCCAGCTGGCGACGGAGGAGGTCGGGCTCGACGCGGCAGCGGCCCGCCACGTCGAGGATGTACTGGTCGCGGACCAGCACGTCCGGGTGCTCGGCGACGAGGTCGAGCGCCCGGGTCGCCCCGCGGGCCCGGCCCTCGGGCGTGGACAGGTCGGCGGCGGCGAAGGCCCGGTCCAGGCGGAAGCGCAGGAACGGGCGGGCGTTGTCGACCGAGGCCGCCAGGGCCGCCGGGTCGGTCCGGAAGACGTCGCCCGGGTCCTGGCCCGGCGGGAGGTCGGCGACCGCGACCTCGAGGTCGTGCTCGCGCTCCCACCGGTAGAACCGCTCGGCGGCGGCCTGGCCGGCCCCGTCGGCGTCGAACGCCAGCACGAAGCGCCGGGCGAAGCGCCGCAGGAGCGTCACGTGGTCGTCGGTCAGCGCCGTCCCGCAGGTGGCGACGGCGAGGGGCACGCCGCTGCGGTGGAACCCGATGACGTCGGTGTAGCCCTCGCACACGACGACCGTGTCCTTCGCCACCACGGCCCTCTTGGCCCGGTCGAGCCCGTAGAGCACCTTGCTCTTGGTGTAGAGCGGGGTCTCGGTCGTGTTCTGGTACTTGCCCTGGTTGCCGGGGCGCTCCCCGCCGGGGAGGATCCGCCCGCCGAAGCTGATGACCCGCCCCTGGTCGTCGGCGATCGGGAACAGCACGCGGGCGCGGAAGTGGTCCTGGAGGCGGCCGCGGGCGTTGCGCCGGCCCAGGCCGGTGTCGCGCGCCGTCTTCTCGT
Organism: Acidimicrobiales bacterium; assembly: GCA_035265325.1. GTDB lineage: Bacteria > Actinomycetota > Acidimicrobiia > Acidimicrobiales > VFJN01 > DATCLS01. The sequence continues at coordinate 21,704 of DATFOS010000052.1, read as the reverse complement.
CGAGGCGCAGGGCCTTGCACAGCTCGTCCCACGAGTCGGGCGCCCAGCCGAGGCGGAACTCCCGGACGACGTCGCCGTCGAGCCCCCGTCCCCGTAGGTAGCTGCGGGCGGCCCCGGCGTCGGGGGCGGTGAGCAGGCGCTGGTGGAACCACTCGGCGGCCTGCTCCATGACCTCGACCAGCCGGGCCCGCTTCTTGCGTCCCTCGCCCTGCTGGCGGTCGGTGTAGTTGACCGTCATGTTGGCCTTGGCCGCCAGCCACTCGACGGCGGACGGGAAGTCGAGGCCCTCCTGCATCTGGACGAACGAGATGACGTCGCCCCGGGCCTGGCAGCCGAAGCAGTAGAAGACGTTCTCGGTGCCGCTCACCGAGAACGAGGGCGTGTTCTCGTTGTGGAACGGGCAGCGGCCGAGCCACTGGGTGCCGACCTTCCGCAGGGGCACGTACTGGGTGACGACCGCGACGATGTCCGACGCCGCCCGGACGGCCGCCACGTCCTCGTCGAGGATGCCCACGCTGCCGGAGGCTACCGGCGGGGTCGTCGGCAGGCCCGCACGGTCGAAGGCCGGCAGCGCCGCCCGCTGGTCGACACGGTCGCCGTCAGCCACGCTTCCGGCGCCCGGTGGCCGTGGGCGACGGCCTCTTCCTCTGCGGCTGCGGGACCACCCCGGCTCGGCGTCGACCCAAGGGGCGATGGTGTCCGGGCGGCGGGCCGCGGACACGGTCCGCGCGTGGCTCGGGGTGGCCGAGCGGGCCTGAGCCCGCCGGCACCGCGCGGACCAACGCCGAGCGCCACGAACGGCGGGCGCCACGAACCGGCGGAACGAGCGCCCGATAAACGCCCCGCGCAAACCCTGTGTTGACGCAGCGCGCGTGGGCAGCCATGTCGCCGTGAGCGACCTGGTATTCGTGACCGACGAGCTGCCCGGCATCCGGCGCAAGGGCAAGAGCCGGTTCCACTACGTCGACATGGTGACCGGCGAGCGGGTGCGCGACCCCGACGAGCTGGCGCGCATCCAGAGCCTGGCCGTGCCCCCGGCCTGGACCGACGTGTGGATCTGCACCGACCCGAACGGCCACCTCCAGGCCACCGGCCGGGACGCCAAGGGCCGCAAGGTCTACCGGTACCACACGTCGTTCCGGGAGGACCGCGAGCGGGCCAAGTTCGAGGAGCTGATGCCGTTCGGCCAGGCCCTCGGCGCCCTCCGGAAGCAGGTGGAGTCCGACCTCGGCCTGCCCGGCCTCCCGCTCGACAAGGTGGCGGCCCTCGTCATCACGCTGCTGGAGCGGACGTTCGTACGGATCGGCAACGAGGAGTACGCGCGCGACAACAAGACGTTCGGACTGACGACCCTGCGCGACCACCACGCCGAGGTCAACGGCGCCGAGCTGACGTTCCACTTCCGCGGCAAGGGCGCCAAACGCTGGGACGTCGGCATCGAGAGCCGGCACCTCGCCCGCCTCGTCAAGCGGTGCCAGGACCTGCCGGGGCAGGTCCTGTTCCAGTACCTCGACGACGACGGCCAACCGGCGCCGATCACGTCGACCGACGTCAACGCCTACCTGCGCCGCCACAGCGGGCTCGACCTCACCGCCAAGTCGTTCCGGACCTGGGGCGGGACGCTGTTCGCCGCCTGCGAGCTGGTCCTCGTCGAGCGGCCGACGAGCCAGCGGATGCGGGCCCGGGCGGTCAACGACGTGATGCGGCTGACGTCAGAGGTCCTCGGCAACACGCCGGCCGTGTGCAAGAAGTCCTACGTGCACCCGGCCGTCGTCAACGCGTTCGACGAGGGCACCCTGCCCGACCTGTGGGCGGAGGGGCCGCGCCGCGACGGTTACGGCCTCAGCGCCGACGAGCGGCGCCTCCTCCACGTGCTGGAGTCGGCGGCCGGCAGCCCCGGCTCCGAGGCGACGACCGGCGCCGCGGGCTCGGCGGCGTAGCCCACCGGACCGCGGGCGGGGCCGCGCGCGGGCGCGCCGGCGCCTAGTCCTCCTGCGTGGCGAGGACCTCGTCGTCGGCCGTGACGCCCGTGCCGTCGGGACGGTGGCCGTCGGACGACGCGTCGCCGCCCTCCGACTCCACGCCCTCGGTCTTCTTGATCGACACGACGATCGACACCCCCAGGACCAGGGCGATCACAGCCAGGCTGGCGAACGTGGGGATGTGGTACCACTCGGCCACGATCATCTTGATGCCCACGAACGCGAGGATGACGGCCAGGCCCTGCTGCAGGTAGGTGAACCGCTCGCGGAGGTCGGCGAGCAGGAAGTAGAGCGCCCGCAGGCCGAGGATGGCGAACACGTTCGAGCTGAACACCAGGAACTGCTCGCGACTCACCGCCAGGATCGCGGGGATCGAGTCGACGGCGAAGACCACGTCGCTCGACTCGATCACGACCAGCACGGCGAACAGGGGCGTCGCCAGCAGCTTCTTGCCGTGGCGGACGAAGAGGCTCTGGCCGTTGTACTCGGTCGTCGAGGGCACGACCTTGCGCACCAGCCGGAGGACCGGGTTGTTCTCCGGATGGACCTCCTCGTTGCCGCTGCGGGCGATGCGGAACGCCGTGATCAGCAGGAACGCCCCGAACACGAACAGCATCCACTCGAAGCGCTCGATCAGCTCGACGCCGGCGAAGATGAAGGCGAAACGCAGCACGAGCGCGCCGAACACGCCCCAGAACAGCACCCGGAACTGGTAGGCGCGGGGCACGGCGAAGTACCCCATGATCAGCGCCCACACGAAGACGTTGTCGACGCTGAGGCTCTTCTCGATGAGGTAGCCGGAGATGTACTCGCCTGCGGCCTGCCCGCCGTGCCAGGCGAAGATCACGCCGGTGAAGGCAACGCCGATCGAGATCCACACCGCCGACTCGATGGCGGCTTCCTTGGTGGAGGGGACGTGCGGCCGGCGGTGGACCAGCAGCAGGTCGCCCACGAGCAGGACCGACACGAAGGCCAGGAAGGCGACCCACGCCCAGATCGGGACGGAGAAGCTGGCGAAGTTCTCGGACGACTCCGACGTCTCCGTCACGAGGGCGGCGAGCGTCATCGTGGGCAACCTCCGGCGGCAGGCCTCGTGGACGGGGTCTTCCCACCCTACCGAGGCCCCGGCTCAGGGCCGACGAATCACTCCATCAGGTCATCGGCGGCCCGCGTCGGACTCGACGATCGCCTGAGCGGCCGCCAGGCGGGCGACCGGGACCCGGTAGGGCGAGCAGGAGACGTAGTCGAGGCCGACCTCGTGGAAGAAGGCCACGGACTCCGGGTCGCCGCCGTGCTCGCCGCACACGCCCAGCTTGAGGCGCCGGTCGGTCGCCCTCCCCCGCTCCGCGGCCAGCCGGACGAGCTCGCCCACACCGTCGCGGTCGATCGTGTGGAAGGGGTTGACCCGCAGCAGGCCCCGCTCCAGGTAGGCGGGCATCATCCGGGCCTCGACGTCGTCGCGGCTGAAGCCGAACGTCATCTGCGTGAGGTCGTTGGTCCCGAAGGAGAAGAAGTCGGCCACCTCGGCCATCTCGCCCGCCCGCAGCGCGGCCCGCGGCGTCTCGACCATGGTCCCGACCGTGATGTCGAGCTTGCGGCGCGAGCCGGCCAACGCCTCGCCGATCGCCTCGGTCACCCAGGACCGGGCCTCGACCAGCTCCTCGCGGCTGACGGTGAGAGGGATCATCACCTCGACCACCGGCTTGCCGCCGGCCTTGGCCCGTTCCAGCGCCGCCTCGACCAGCGCCCGCACCTGCATGCCGTACAGGCCGGGCTTGAGCACGCCGAGGCGGACGCCCCGGGTGCCGAGCATCGGGTTCTGCTCGCGCCAGTGCTCGGCCGCGGCCAGCAGGGCCCGGCCCCGGTCGTCGAGGTCGCCGGCCGCCTCGCGTACCCGAAGCTCCTCGGCCGCCGGGAGGAACTCGTGCATCGGCGGGTCGAGCAGGCGGACGGTGACGGGCAGGCCGTCCATCGCCTCGAGGATGGCGACGAAGTCCTCCTTCTGGGCCGCCCGCAGCTTCTCGAGGGCGGCGGCCTCGGCCTCCTCGCCGTCGGCCAGGATCATCTCGCGCACGATCGGCAGCCGGTCCTCGGCCAGGAACATGTGCTCGGTGCGGCACAGGCCGATGCCCTCGGCGCCGAGCTCGCGGGCGGTGGCGGCGTCCTCGCCGGTGTCGGCGTTGGCCCGGACGGCCAGGCGCCGGCGCCGGGGGTTGCGCCCACCCCGGATGGCGTCGGCCCAGCCGAGGATCGTGGCCAGCTCCTCGGGAGCCTCCGCGCTGGTCAGCTCGGCCTCGCCCAGCACCACCTCGCCGGTGGCGCCGTCGATCGAGATCACGTCGCCCTCGGCCACCTTGATGTCGCCGACCGTGAACGAACTGCCGTCGATGTGCAGGGCCTCGGCCCCGACCACGGCCGGGATACCCCAACCCCGGGCCACCACGGCGGCGTGGCTCACGAGCCCGCCGCGGGCCGTCAGCACTCCCTCCGACACCTGCATGCCGTGGACGTCCTCGGGCGAGGTCTCGACCCGCACCAGCACGACCTTCTCGCCCCGGCCGGCGGCCTCCACCGCGGCGTCGGCGGTGAAGTAGGCGGCACCCACGCCGGCGCCGGGCGAGGCGCCCAGGCCCTTGGTCAGCACCGTGCGGTCGCCATCGGCGAACTGCGGGTGGAGGACCTGATCGAGGTGCTCCTCGGTGATGCGCAGCAGCGCGTCGTCGCGACTGATCGCCCAGCCCTTCCGCCGCTTCTGCTTCGTCATGTCGACGGCCATGCGCAGGGCGGCGCGGCCGGTCCGCTTGCCCACCCGGGTCTGGAGCATCCAGAGCTTGCCCTGCTCGATCGTGAACTCGGTGTCGCACATGTCCCGGTAGTGCGCTTCCAGGCGGTCGAAGATGGCGAGCAGCTCGTCGTGGACATCGGGGAAGCGGTCCCCCAGCTCGCCCAGGTCGAGCGTGTTGCGGATGCCGGCCACCACGTCCTCGCCCTGGGCATTGACCAGGAAATCGCCGTACGGCTTGTCCTCGCCGGTGGCTGCGTTCCGGGTGAAGCCGACGCCGGTCCCCGAGCGGTCGTCGCGGTTGCCGAAGACCATGCACTGGACGTTCACGGCCGTACCGAGGTCGTGCGGGATCTTCTCGCGCTCGCGGTAGGCGCGGGCCCGCGCGCCGTCCCAGGAGGCGAACACGGCCTGGATCGCCCCGCGCAGCTGCTTCTGGGGGTCCTGCGGGAACGGCTTGCGGGTCCGCTCCTTGACCAGCGCCTTCGAGGCGTCGACCAGGCGGCGCAGGGCGTCGGCGGGCAGCTCGGCGTCCGTCGCGACGCCCGCCTCGTCCTTGGCCGCCTCGAGCAGCCCGTCGAACGCGGGGCCGTCGATGCCGAGCACGATGCGGCCGTACAAGGCGACGAAGCGGCGGTACGAGTCGTAGGTGAAGCGCTCGTCGCCGGTGACGGCGGCCAGTCCCTTCACGCTGCGGTCGTTGAGGCCGAGGTTGAGGACCGTGTCCATCATCCCGGGCATCGAGAACTTGGCGCCGGAGCGGACGCTCACCAGCAGCGGGTCGGACGGGTCCCCGAGCCGGCGCTGCATCGCCTTCTCCAGGCGGGCCGTGTGCCGGGTGACCTCGTCGCTGAGGCCCGTGGGCCAACCCGCGTCCATGAACGCGCGGCAGGCGTCGGTCGTGATCGTGAAGCCCGGGGGGACCGGCAGACGCAGCACCGACGTCATCTCGGCGAGGTTGGCGCCCTTGCCGCCGAGGAGCTCCTTCATGTCCTTCGGGGCACGCCGGTGGCGGTGCTCGAACGAGTAGGCGTACGGCACGGCGGACCAACCCCCTCTGTTCGCGTCAGCTCGCGTGACCCTAACGCTGCGCCGGGAGGTCTGCCCTGCTCACGCTCGCTCATGCGGGCCGGCGTCCGTCAACGGGGACGGTGCGCCCGCAGGGAGTACATGAGGGGCAGCGACGGGCCGCCGGGCGGGAAGCGGTAGGTCGGCCCGTCCTTCACCAGCTGGGGCCAGCGGGGGAACATCAGGTAGTCGAACTCGTGGAGGTGGTCGACGACGAGGCCGGCCCGCACGACGGCAGTCACGACGGCGCCGAGGCCGTGCGTCCACTCGAGCGTGGCGTTGTTCTCGGTGCGCGCCTGGAGCTCGGCGTAGGTGCCGCTGTCCTCCCAGCGCTGCGGCCCGTCGGGGAAGTACGGGTGCTCGATCGTGAGGTCGTCGTCGCCGAACACGTGATGCAGCGGGTGGAACTCGGTCAACAGCAGCGTGCCGCCCGGGGCGCGGTCAGGGCGGCCGCGACCTCTGCCCAGCGCTCGATGTCGGGGAGCCAGTTGAGGGCCCCGAGCCCGGTGGTGACGACGTCGAACGCCCGCCCGCCCAGGAGCTCGACGGCGTCGTAGACGTCACCGGCGACGAACGTGGCGTCGAGGCCCGCCCGGGCGGCGACGTCGCGGGCCGCCTCCACCGCCTGCTCGGAGAAGTCGAGGCCGGTGACCCGGGCGCCCCGGCGCGCCCACGACAGCGTGTCGAGCCCGAAGTGGCACTGCAGGTGGACCAGCGTGCGGCCGGTGAGGTCGCCCAGCTCCTCGACCTCGAACGGGAGCAGCGTCGAGGCCTCGGGGTCCTTCAGGAAGCCCTCGACGTCGTAGAACTCGCTCGCGGTGTGGATCGGCACCCGCTCGTCCCACCAGGCGCGGTTCAGCTCCCGCCAGCTCTCGGTCATGGCCGCAGGATGCCCCGGCGGGCGCGCGGGCGACCAGCGGATTGGGTATGTGCACGCCCGCCCGGACCCGCGCCGGGGCCGATGCCGCCGTTACGGGCCGGCGGGCGATGACCACGGTTTCACCAGGCGTTCCTTGCGTTTTGTCGTCATACGGCATGCATCCGTGGGAGCGTGAGCGACGTGGACCGTGCCCTCCCGAGCGCCGCCCGTGACGTGAACGCCCCCGCCGTCGACACCCTCGACACGACCCCGGGGACGCCGGAGGCCCCGCCGTGCTGACCGGCGGCCCGGGCGACGCCGAGGACCCGGCCGAGCGGGCGATCGCCATCGGCCTGATCGTGCTGGCCGGCCTCGCCGGCCTGGCGATCGCGACGGGGTACCTGTCGGCGCTCCTGTTCAACGGCGGGTGGCCAGGCATCCCCGCCGACGAGCTGCCCGGCATCCTCGGCCGGACGGTCGTCGACCCGCTCAACCCCGACGTGCACTGGAACCGGGTGAACAACGGCACGCTGGTCCCCGGACCGCTGGCCTGGTGGTTCACGTTCCTGCTGCTGCTGACGATCGTGGTCGGGGCCGCCTACCTGATCCTGCGCTCGCTCATGCGGGAGACGGCCGGCAGCGGCATCGCCGCAGCCCCCACCCGCACCAGGGACGTCCGCAAGCTCGCGCTCGACCGCGAGAACGAGGACGAGGTCGTCGTCGGCACGGTCGCCGGCCACGAGATCGCGGTGAAGGACCGGCGCAGCCTGCTCGTCCTCGGGCCGGTCCGCTCCGGCAAGACGAGCGCCCTCACCATCCCGGCGGTGCTGGAGTGGCCCGGCCCGATCGTGGTCACGTCCACCGGAGGCGACCTGGTCGGCCAGACGATCGGCTGGCGCAGCCGGATGGGCGACGTGCACGTCTACGACCCCGTCCGCACGACGCGGCACCGGGCGTCGGGCTGGTCGCCACTCGCCACCAGCTCGACCTGGCTCAGCGCCCAGCAGACGGCGTGGGACATGGCCATGGCCGGCAAGGCGTCCATCGGGCCGTCCGCCGGCGTCGGCGAGTTCTGGTTCGGCTCGGCCGCCCGCTCGCTCGCGCCCTACCTGTTCGCCGCGGCCGAGTCGGCGCACACGATGACCGACGTGGCCCGGTGGGTCGACTCGGAGGAGCGCGACGAGGTCCTGGCCATCCTCCGGCCCGTCGAACCCGACGCCGCCGTCGCCCACGCCGCCACGTTCCGCCGCGAGGGGACGGCCCGGGCCTCGCTGTTCACGGTCATGCAGCAGCTGGTCGGCGCCTACCTCGACCCCACCGTGGCCGCCTCGGCGCTGCGCCACGAGGTCGAGGTCGACGAGCTGCTCGACGGCGGCCCCCACACGCTCTACATCGTCGCCCCGCACCACGGGCAGGCGCGCGTGCGGCCGCTGTACGCCACGCTCGTCCGCCAGGTGCTCAACGCCGTCCACGAGCGGGTCGACCACTCCCGCAGACCCCTCGACGCTCCCCTGCTGCTCCTCCTCGACGACACGGCCGAGATCGCGCCGGTCGAGGACATGCCCACCGTGGCCGCCCGTTCGGCGGCCGCCGGCATGCAGGTCGTGACCGTCTACCGCGACCTGGCCCAGCTCGAGACCGCCCACGGTGCCGACTACCGGGCGGTCCTCAAGAACCACGGGGCCAAGCTGCTGCTGCCGGGCTCGGGCGGCGTCGACGCCGTGGCGCTCAGCGCCCGCCTCCAGGGCGAGGAGGCCGACGAGGAGGTGCCCCGCACCGCCGACCCGCTGGCCGCCCTCCCGCCCGAGCTGGCTCGCCAGCTGCCGGCCGACGAGGCGCTGTTCCTCCACGGCGACGGCGCGCCGCTGCGGGTCCGCCTGCGGCCCTGGTACAGGGACCGCGAGCTGCGCCGCCGCGCCGGTGCCGCCCAGGACGCCCTCACGCCGTCCGACTCCGTCGACGTCGACTCGCTGTCACCGTTCGACGAGGTCGTGAGCGGGGCCGGGCCGGTCATCAACCCGGTACCCGACCCGCCGCCGTTCGACCCGACGTACTCGACCGACTCCGCGCCCCACTTCCCGTCCAACGTGTCGCCGCTCGACGCCGCCCGCGCCCGGCTGCGCCGACACCGCGCGCCGTCCCACGACGAGCCCTAGCATTCCGCACCGCTCGCGAGCCGGGCGCCGGTGTCAGCCCGGCGTCATGAGCTCGCCCGTGGGGCCGAAGCGCTCGACCCGGATGCGCTCGGCCGGGACACCGAGGCCGGTGAGCAGCTCGGTGGCGGCGTCGGCGAAGCCGGACGACCCGCACACGAACGCCGTGGCGCCCGGCACCAGGGCCGGGGCGAGGTCGTCCGCGGTCAGCCGGCCGGCGGGTCGCCCGCCCGGCGGCGCCACGCGGGTGTGGACCACCGTCGCCTCCGGCCCGGGCAGCTCGCCGGCGTAGAGCAGGTCGGCCGGCGTGCGCACCGACACGACGAGGCGCACCAGGTCCGACCGGCCGGTCGCCCGCGCCAGCCGGAGCATCGCCATGAGCGGGACCAGGCCCGAGCCGCCGGCAACCAGCACGGCCGGCTCGTCGCCCCGCCACACGAAGTACCCGCCGATCGGGCCTCGGACCTCGACCTCGTCGCCCACCTCGACGCCGTCGACGAGGTACGTCGACACCTCGCCGTGGTCCAGGCGCTCCACCGTGACGTCGACCGTCCCGGCCGTCGTCCCCGGCGGGAACGGCGGCGCCGAGCCGATCGAGTACGACCGCGAGGCCCGGTAGCCGTCGGGGGCGGTGAGGCGGATCACCACGTGCTGGCCGGCCAGGTGGGCGACCGGCGTCGACAGCTCCAGCCGCAGCGTGTGGGCGCGGGCGGTCTCGGGATGGACGGCCACGACCCGGGCCGGCTGCCACGGGCCGACGGGCGGGACCGGCGGGCCGCCGGTCCCGGAGGCGGGGAACTCCATGCGGGGGCGCCCTAGTCGCCCTGGTACCGCTGCTCGAGCCAGGGGTCGCCGCGGTCGTGGTAGCCGTTGACTTCCCAGAACCCGGGCTCGTCGTGGTCCATGAGCTGGAGGCCGGCCACCCACTTGGCGCTCTTCCAGAAGTACAGGTGGGGGACCAGCAGGCGGGCCGGCCCGCCGTGCTCGCGGGGCAGCGGGGCGCCCTCGTAGTCCCACACGACCCACCCCTTGCCGCCGGTGAGGTCGCCGAGGGGCAGGTTGGTGGTGTACCCGGTGTGCGAGACGGCCATGGCGTGGGTGGCGCTCGGCAGCGGTCCGGCGGCCTCGAGCAGCGTGTCGACGGAGACCCCGCCGAAGGACACGCCGAGCTTCGACCACGTCGTGACGCAGTGGATGTCCCCGTTGTACGACGACGGCGGCAGGGCGTGGATCTCGTCCCACGTCCACCGGGCGGTCCGCTCGACGGCGCCCTCGACCGTGAACGTCCAGGCGGCAGTGTCGAGCGTGGGCGTCGCCTCCGCCGTGAGCACCGGCCACTGGTTCCCGGCGTCGTACTGGCCCGGAGGCAGGCGAGCGTCACGCGGTTGGCGGGAGCGGCCGAAGAAGCCGCGGGTCCCGCTCACAACGGGGCCCCGGATCGGGAGGATCGCAGCACGCGGGTCAATCTACGACGGCACCGGTCCGATCCTCCGTGAGGACCTGGTGAACGGCGTGCCGGGAGGTCACCTCGTGGCGGCCGCGTCCGTCAGCGGGGCATGACCCTCAGCTACGTCGTCGTCACCCTCCTGGCCGCCGCCGCCAACGCCTGGGCGGCGTCCGTGGACGCCACGCGGCCCGAGTGGATCCTCGCCAACATGACCCGGCTGGGCGTCCCCCACGCCCAGCTCCCCGCCCTCGGCGGCCTCAAGGCGGCCGGCGCCCTCGGGCTCGTGGTCGGCTTCGCCGTACCGCCGATCGGGGTGGCGGCCGCGGTCGGCCTCGTCATGTTCTTCGTCGGCGCGCTCGTCACCGCCGTCCGCGCCCGTTGGTTCGCCCACTGGTACCCGGTGCCGTTCCTCGCCTTGGCCGCAGCCTCGCTGGCCCTGCGCCTGGCCACGTGGTGAGGGGTTGACACCGCCGTCGGCCCGGCGTACAACGTTATTGTTGTACAACGAATTGGTTGTACAACCCGGACGTATCGGAGGAGGGGGCGAGTGACGACCGAGCTGGACGACGACCTCAGCGTCATGTTTGCGGCGCTGGCCGACCCGACCCGCCGGGCGATCCTCGTGCGGCTCACGAACGGCGAGGCCACGGTCAACGAGCTGGCAGAGCCGTTCGCCATGACCCAGCAGGCCGTGTCGCGACACGTCAAGGTCCTCGAGCGGGCCGGGCTCGTGTCCCGCGCCCGCACGGGCCAGTCGCGGCCCTGCCGGCTGGAGCCGACCCGCCTCGACACCGCGGCCGACTGGATCGTGCGCCACCGCCGCATGTGGGACGAGCGCTACGACCGCCTCGACTCCCATCTGGCGGCCCTGCGGGGCCGCCCCACCGACGACGCCGAGACCCCCGACCACCTCACCACGAGCGAGGACGAGAGATGACCACCGACCTGGGCGAGCTGACCTACCGCCGGACGCACAAGGCCCCGCCGGAGCTGCTGTTCGACGTCATGACGATGCCGGAACACCTGACCCATTTCTGGGGGCCGACGGGCACCACCACCCCGCTCGACCGCATCACGGTCGACCTGCGGCCCGGCGGCGCCTTCGAGACCGTGATGGTCAACGACAGCGACGGCAACGAGTACCCCATGCGGGCCGTCTACACCGAGGTCGAGCGGCCCGACCGCCTGGGGTGGGTCGAGCCCGAGGTCGGCATGACCACGACGATCACGTTCACCGACCTGGGCGACGGCACCACCGAGGTCGTGACCCACCAGGCCAACGTCCCGGAGATGTACCTGAGCCCCGAGGCCCGCAAGGGCTTCCAGACGAGCCTCGACCGTTGCGAGGCCTACCTGGCCACCCTCACCGCAACCTGAGCGTCAGGTCCCGTCCACACTCCAGTGCCAGGGCTCGGACGGCAGGTTGTGGAGGCCGAACGACGGGGCGTTGGCCGCCATCCAGCGGAAACAGGCGCTCGACCGGCTGCGGATGGTCCCCCCGTCGCACGAGAAGTCGACGGCCAGGCCCCGCTCGTGGTTCGACGAGCCGGGGCGGGCCGTCGGCGGCGAGCACCGGGACGACGGCATCTCGTAGATGGCGTAGTCCGAGGCCCCGCAGTGGGCCCGGCGCAGGGCGACCTGCTGGGACGGGTCGCGGTAGCCGCCGCCGGTGAGGGCGAAGCCGTCGGCCCGGGCCGACTGGACGAGCCCCGCCACCTGCCCGGCGATCTGGGTGTGGACGGTGATGCCCTCGACGGTCGAGAGCGGGACGTTGCCGGCCGTGCCCTCGTAGCTGCCCGGGCCGGCCCGCTCGGCGGCCCGGTAGGTGGCAGCGATGGCCATCACCTCGGACACGTACGTGCGGGATCGGTTGTACCCGAAGACCGCCGCCTCGGCGTCCGTGGCGGCGTTCATCGACGCCAGGTAACGGCCGGCGGAGTGGGTGGCGTCCGCCCATGACCAGGGGTCGGCGTCGCCGTCGCCGTCGCCGTCCGTGGCGTAGCCCCGCCCGTCCGCCGCCGGCGGCGAGGTGCGCGGCTCGAGCTGGTGCTGGCCCAGGCTTCGGCGCCAGGTGCTGCCGATGAACTGCATCCAGCCCCGGGCGCCGGCGTAGTTCATCGTGTCGGGCGGGTTGCATCCGTCGAGCTGGGCCCGGCCGTGGTTGCACTCGACCTTCCCGATGGCGGCGATGATCGCCCAATCGACGTTCCACGTCGTGCCGGCGTCGCGGTAGGCGGTCAGCGCCTCCGGCGGGATGTCGGCCAGCGCCGCCGCCGACACGCCGAGCTGGCCGGCGTTCGGGTCGCGGCTCCCGCCGACGGCGACGATGATCGCCGTGATCGGCAGGATGACGGCGAGCACCAGGGCGGCGATGCCGTAGCCGACGATCCGGATGATGCTGCGGCCGTTCCGCTCGGATCGTCGCGCCCGGGCCGCCCGCCGGCGCCGCAGCGCCGTGGCGACCGCCAGGCGACGCGTCCGGAGCGCGGCGGCCAGCGCCGCCGGGGCCGGCACGGGTTACGCGCCCCCGCCCGACCCGCCGCCGCCCCCGCCCCCGCCGCGCCGGCGCAGGCGTTCGCCGATCGTGCCGGCGGCCCGGCGGCCGGGGGTGGGCGCGCGGATGCCCATCTGGCGGGCGGTGCGGGCGAGCTGGGCCTGGCTGCGACGCTCCAGCTTGGCCCGCGCCGCAGCGGCCCGCCGGGTCATCGGCTGGCCGCCGCTGATCGCCACCGACGGGGCGCCCCGGGTGATCTCGCCCGTCTTCGGGTCGACGTTGTACGCGACGTTCTCCCTGGCCACGGGGCGCAGGCCGCGCTGCTCGGCCAGGACCGACGTGTTGAAGGACCGGCGCTGGCCGACCCGGGTCGACGCCGCGCCCTGGGCCATCGTCCGGACCCGGCCCGGCGAGCTGTCGAGGCCGCCCGCCAGGGCGAAGCCGCTGACGCCGGCCACCGTGCCGGCCGCCAGCCAGCTCTTCTCCGCCTGCGCCGCCTGCGGCGACAGGCGGCCGCCGATGTTGGCGGCGAGGTCGGCGCCGGCGTGGAGGACCCGCCGCCGGGCGGCGAACATGGCGATCACCACGATGTTGACCAGGGCGAACCGCTCGACCAGCGTGGCATCGGCGCCGGCGGACAGCAGCGCTTCGATGGTGAGCAGCAGCAACGACAGCACGAAGCTCATGCCCACCACGACGAGGATCACCCGGATCATCGCCGCGATCCACCCGAGCGCGAGCTTCCGGGCGTTGCCGGTCAGGATCGCGCCGAGCGCGGCGAACGGCGCCACGGCGAACAACACGACCGCGACGATCTGCGCCACGACGATCGTGAGCGAAACCAGTCCCACCAGCACGACCATGACGAGGGCGGCGGTCATCGTGAGCACCGAGCCGAACAGGCGCGAGCCGTTGGGGTCGGCGTTGAACTCGGCCTGGGCCTCGCAGCCGGCGGCGTCCATGGCGGCGCGGGGCGCGTCGTCGTTGCCCCACGGGCCGAGCGACAGGATGCGGTCGCGCGTCGCCGCGCACTCCGCCGGCATGTCGCTGCCGCCCCAATCGAGGTGGTCGTAGGGGTCGCCGACGAACGCGTCGTGGAGCTGGGCCTGCAGCGGCGCGAGCACCGCATCGGCGTCGAGGGCGTCGTCCGGTGGGGGTTGGCCCGTGCCGGTGGACAGCAGCGCTCCCGACACCATCCCCATCGTGTCGAACGCCCCGTGGAGGTAGCCGGACGGGTTGGCCAGCAACATGCCGGCGAGCCCCGCCATGATGACCGACGCCAGGAATTCGCCGCCGGCCAGCGCCAGGCGTCCCCGGAGGATGTTGATGCCGGTCCACACGACAGCGTAGAACCAGGCCAGGTCGACGAGGCCCAGCGGCCCGATCAGGTTGGACTCGTACGTCTCGGCCACCGCGATCGCCGGGCCGCCCAGCCGTTCGTAGACGCCGAAGGCGTAGGCCCACTCCACCAGCCACAACGTCGTCGCCGTGGCGCTCCGGGCGCCCTGGAACGCCAGGTCGGTGAACGTGCAGTACACCTTGCGCGTGATGTGGTTCCAGGCGCCCTCGTCGCACCCGATGTCGTAGTGCGAGCTGGGGAAACGACCCCAGCAGTCGTCCGGCACCACCGAGCTCTCGCCCACCGTCGAGGGCGAGCCGTCGCTGGGCTGGCACGGGTTCTCGACGGCGCCGGGCGCCAGCAGCTCCCGCTCGGCGTCGCTGGGCTGCTCGGGGTCGTTGAGGTCGTCCGGGTCGAGCGGGTCGCCCCCCGGCGTCGACGGGCGGACCGTCGGGATCGTCGTGGTCGTCGAGCCCGGCGGCTCCTGGGCCCCGGTCGCCGACGCGGGCGGGGCGACCCGGGCGGACCCGAGGATGGTCACGACCGCGACCAGCACCGGGCTGACCCACCACAGCAGGCGGAAGGCGCGGCCCGTCCGGGTGCGGGGGCGCGGGCGTGTCCTGGTACCGGGGCGCGCAGACGCACGCCGCCCCGCCGAGCGACCGCGTCGCCCGGCGCCCGTCCCCGAAGGGGCGCCGGCTCGTGCCATCAGCGGTTCCGCCGACCGAGGGCGTCGCCCAGCGGGTTCCGGCGACGGCGCCGGGCCCGCTCGCGTGCGGAGGCGGCCGCCGCCTGGCGCAGCTCGCGCCCCGGCGTGCCTGGCGGAACGGTCCGGACGGGCGGCACGGCGGCGCGCTCGTCGTCCCCGGCGTCCTGACCGGACCGGTCCTCGTTGCCGACGCGGTCCTCGTCGCCGACCCGGTCGTCGTCGCCGACCCGGTCCTCGTCGCCGTACTCGTCGTACCCGTCGTCGGCGTAGCTGGCGTGCACCGGCTCGCCGCGGTCGCTCCCGACGTCGTCGCCGGCTGCGGCGCCCGCCGTGGCGGCGGGCGGCGCGGCGCCTTCGTCCGGCGGCTCGGGCGGCGTCCACCCGTTGCCGTAGGCGACGGCGTCGCGCTCCGCGGCCTCGTTCGGGGCGGCGGCCGGACGGGAGAAGGGCGCCCGGCGGGCGGACGGGCCCTGGACGGGTGCCGGTGCCTCGTCGGCGACCGGCCGGCCGGCCGCCACGTCGGACGGGGCGGGACGCGGCGAGGGCTCGGACTGCGGTGCGTCCGCTGCGGAGACGGGGTCGCTCGGCCCCTCGGCCGGGCGACCGGCGCCGGTGCGGCGGTCCAGCGGTGCCGACCGCTCGACCGCGGGCCGGCGGCGAGGCTCGGCCGGCATCGGCGCCGGGCCGGGCGGCACGTCGGAGGGCACCGGCGTCCCCGGAACGACCAGGTCGCTCGGCGGCAGCGCCGCCGACCACGTGAGCGCCGCGGGAGCAGGCGGGGCGGCGGCGGCCAACCCCGCCTCGCCCGCTGGGGCCTGCGGGGCGACGGGGGGCGGCGGGGTGGTCTCGGAGGCGGGTGGGAGAGCGCCCGCCGGCTCGGCGTCCGGGAGGGCGGCGACGGGTGCGTCGGCGGGCTCGGCGACGGGGAGCGCCACCGGAGCGGCGACCGTGGGCGTTGCCGCGTCGACGGCGGGCGGGCCGGTGAGGTCGTCCCGGCCCTCGCCGGTCCGCAGTGCGCGGGCCGCCTTGCGGGCGGTGCCATGCGCGGCCGTGTCGGTCTGCGGCGTGGTGTCGAAAGCGACGCGCAGGTCCTCCAGCACGGGCTCGAGCACCTGGATCAGCCCCACGCGCTCGCGCACGTCGCGGTAGAGGCACTGGCCGGTGCCGAGGCCGGTGGCGAGCACGTGCTCGGCCTCCTCGCTGCCGGCCACGCCGAGGAAGCGCAGCGCCGGCTCGACGGCCCCGCCCGACTGGCGGAACACGAAGCGGGAGCCAACCAGGTCGACGAGCTCGCCGGTCCCCAGGTCGTTGGGGTGCTGCGAGGCGAGCCAGATGGCGCCGTTGTGCTTGCGGCCGTCGCGCACGCCCTCCAGCAGGAGGCGCTGGCCGTGCGGCGACGCCAGCAGCGCCCACGCCTCGTCGTAGAGTGCGGCGCCGAAGCGGCTCGGGTCGCGGAACACGACCTGCCGACCCACGGCCGCGACCAGGTAGAGCAGGGCTTGGCCGAGGATCTGCTCGGGGAGCATCTGCCGGGCCAGGTGCTCGTTGACCAGCGTGTCGCGGTCGGGCAGCGCCAGGTTGGGCGCCCAGAACACGATGCAATCGGCGTCGAGCGACACCGGGGCGCCGTTGCCGAACGCCAGCCGGCCGACGCCGAGGCGCCGGTAGTGGGCCAGGCGGCGGGCGAGGTTGCGGGCGGCCTCGTCGGGCCGCTCCTCGTCCTCGCCCATCCGTTGGAGCTCGTCGATCACGTCGCTCAACACGGCCGACGGGCGGGACACGACGGCGTGCACGGCCTCGGCGAGCGCGGCGCCCTCGTTGGAGTGAGCCGAGCAGCCGCCGAGCAGCGAGAGGAACCCGAGCGTGACCGTGGCCCGGTCGTCGCCGGTGAACGTGCGCAGCGGGTCGAGGCACACGTCGGTGTCGGTGGACAGGCGGACGACCTGGGCCTTCCCCGGCACGACCTCGGCGAAGGACACGTACTCGCCGATGGCCGTCCGGTCGATCGTGACGATCTGGCCGCCCCGGGCGATGGTGTCCCAGCACAGGCGCTTGAGGAAGAACGACTTGCCGGACCCGAGGGCGCCGACGGCGGCGAGCGAGGCGGTCCGGCCGACCCGGGGCCCGTAGGTCGGGTCGAGCAGGACCGGGTTGCCGCCGCCCCCGTCGAGCGCCACGCCGAGCAGCAGGCCCGTGGGGTCGCCGACCTCGGGGCCGCAGAACGGGGCGCCGGCGGCGAGGTCGCCCGGCAGGAGGAACTGCGTGTAGTCGCGGCACACCGCCGCCGCGGACGTGCCCGGCATCATCGAGCGGAGCAGCGCCGACTGTCCGCCGGTCGGCCGGAAGATGCCGTACTCGTGCGGCTCGAACAGGGCCGTGACCGCGTTGGCCCGGTCCTCGAGCTCGGGGAGCGACTCTGCGGAGATCGAGAACACCATCGTCGCCTGCAGCTCGGGCTCGGCCGGGTTGGCGGCGAGCTTGGAGCGCTGGCCGTCGACCGCGGCGATCGCCTCGGCCAGCGACGGCGGCGCGCCCGTCATCTCGACGTCGTACTCGTCGACCTGGCCTATCAGCTGACGGTGCTGGCGCCGGACCTTCAGCTGCGACTCGGCGTTGGGCACCGAGCGGACGCGCACGCACCAGTCGATCGGGAACCCGACGTCGTCCACGTGGTACAGCCACTCGCCGCCCCCGCCCGGGAACGTGAACTCGTGCGGCATGTCGGCCACGGCCAGGCAGGTCTGGTAGGTGGTGGTGTCCCCGGCGTCGACACGCACGTAGCGGCGGTGCCGCGGGCGATCGGCGTCGTCGCGGTAGCCACCCTCCTTGACGACGGCGTCGGTGAGCGGCGCGAGCACGCTGACCCGGCCGGCGCCGGCGGGGCGCGTCGGCGGCTCCCAGCCCTCGTCGAGGACGGGCTCGTCCGGGCCGCCGCGTCGCAGGGTGCGGGCGTAGAGCCAGCGGATCTCGCCCGCGGTGGCGCGCGTCAGCTTCACGTGCGCGCCGAGGCGGACCTCCAGGGCCCGCGCCTGGCTGCGCCGCGTGTCGAGGTCACGCGCCGACACCGGCATGGGCGATAGGCCGAAGCCGGACGCCACGTCCTCCGCCGCCGCCTTGAGCGCGTCGCGCCACTGGCCCTGGCGGCTCCCGCCGTCCAGCGAGGCGGCGACGTAGTACACCCGGCGGTGCAGCGGCATGTCGCTGAGCGACTCGGCCGTCGCCCGGCACACCTCGGCCCAGGCCGGGTGGCGGTCGACGTCGACGTCCTCGAGCATGTTGGCCACGACGTCCCACTCGTCGAGGCGCTCGCACACCGACAGGAGCATCGACTCCACCGGCAGCGAGATCAGCATCCCCCGCAGCCTCGTATGTACGCCCACCTTGTCCGCGGCCGACGTGTGAGCGTGGGCGAACGGCGCCACCCGCCACAAGGCCCACACGCCCCCGTCGGTCGACCAGATGAGGTTCCCGACGAGCGCCCGCGCCGGCGGCTTCACCGGTCACCCCGTCGCCCGAACCGTCGGCGACCGAGCCCGGGCCACCGGCCGCGCCGGGCGCGGCCTTGGTCGACGGCCCCGGCGCCCAGGGCGGGGACGTCGATGTCGAACGGCCCCTCGGGGTCGGCCGCGACGTTCATCTGCACGCCCACCAGCGACACGGGCCGGTATTCGCGGTGCGGGCGGCCGCGCAAGGTGCCCTTGGGCGGGGTGCTCCAGAGCGAGACCCACCCGAGGGCGGCGCGCACCAGCGACCGGCCCTCGACCCGGACGCGTCGCACGGCCCAGGTGAGCCCGATCGGGACGCCTGCGCCGATGATGAGCGCCAGCGAGGACGGCAGCGCCGGTGCCCACAGGCGCCACGTCTGGAACATCACCCAGAAGCCGACCAGCAGCACGCCGATCTGGGCGAGGCTGAGCTGGAACGGCGGCGTCCACCCCGCGATCCGGCCGAGCACCATCGGGTGCCGGCGGGCGTGGGTGTAGGTGGCGCAGTGAACCTGAGGCGGCTCGACCGCCTCAGGCATCGAGGCCGCCGGGGGCCGCAGTGGCCGGCAGCCCGGACTCCTCGACGATGTCCTCGCCGATCTGGTCCTGGAGGAAGTCGATGTTGAAGACGGCCCAGACCACGAGCGCTCCCATGATGATGGCACCGATCGTGGGCACGAACGCGCGCGTCCTGGCCCAGGTCGCGACGATGACGACGATCGAAACGAGGACCACGGCGGCGGTCACGAGGTCCTGGGCTTCGGCGATGAGGTTGTTGAAGAGGTCGATCACGTCAGGGCTCCTTGACGGGTTGGCGGAATCCGTCGCGGGTGCAGCGGTGCAGCGGCGCGGGTGTCGAGGGGCAAGAGCGGGCTAGAAGGTTAATCAGGCACCAGGCTCCGAGGCGATGGAGACGGACGTGGTGGTGGGGGCGGTCGTCGTCGTGCTCGACTGCACGGTCCCGGCGGAGGACGGCGCGCCCTCGTCGGCGTCGATCGTGGGGGCGCCGGAGAGGGAGGTGACCTCCCATCGCCCGGCCCGCTCGGCCAGGCCCAGCTCGTAGGACAGCGTGCGGGGCACGCCGCCGGCCGAGCGGGCCCGGGCCAGGGCCCGGACGCGCGCCTCGCCGTCGTCCACCGGGGTGACATCCCACCGTTGCAGGGCGACCTCGGTGAACGGTGCGGGCGTGATCGGCAGGATCTCGACGTCCGGCGCCAGGTAGCGGGACACGTCGCCGCTGTTGGCCAGCAGCGCCGAGAGGAACCCCTGGACCGTGTTGGCCATCTCCTCGTCGTCCTGGGAGGGGATGACGAGGCTGTCGCCGGCGGGACGGGGCGCGTCGGCCGGCTCGACGGGGGCCGGGACCAGCGCCGGCTCGGCCACCGCCACCAGGTCCCCGTCGGAGCGGGCGATGCCGACCTCGGCGTACCAGGTGCCGGCGTCCTGCCAGCCGCCGTCGACGGCCTCCTCGACGGGGACGGCGACGGTCACCGCCCAGTAGTCCTCCTGGACCTGCCGCGCCCCGATCGTCGTGGCGTCGCCGGCCACCCGGCGGCGGCCGGTGTCGCCGGCGTTGGTCGACGGGTCCTGGGCGTAGAGCGGGCCCAGCGCGCTGTCGGCGTCGTCGCCCTGCGCCTCGACCCACGTGGTCACGGCCACCTCGGCGAAGCCGGCCGTCTCGGGCGGGACGATGTCGTCGGCCGACGACCCGGCGTCGCTCACGGTCGGCTCCGCGGCCGGCCGGAGCAGCCCCACGAGACCCCCGAGCGCTCCGAGGCCCACCAGCGCCCACAGGCCGACGCGCGCCGCCAGCTGCGTGGTGGGGCGGGCCGTGGTCGTGCGCCGGGGGTCGGGCCGCGCGGGCGCGTCAACGGCGCCGTTGCCGTTGCCATTGTGCGCTTGGCCGTTGGCGGACGGCCGTGTGAGGCGGAGAGCGCTCAAGCCCACACCGTCCTGATGCGACTACGGGGATGGGAAAACGCAACTGCGGGAACTGCCGTTCGGGTGAGGGGAAGCCTACGACTCGTGGGCATCAGGCGCTCGCCTGGCCCCGGCTGGCCCGGCGCGGGCCGCCCGTGAGGGCGTCGAGCAGCGCGAGCGTCTCGGGGTGGATCGTGTCCTCCGGCTCGGCGCCGCCGTCGGGGTCGGCGACGATGTCGCTCAGCTCGCGGAACACCGCGTGCACGCCCGGCACGTTCCCGGCGGCATGGGCAGCCCGCATGAGCAGGCGGAACATCCGCTCGTCGACCGGGAAGGCCTTCAGGCCCTGGCGCGCCGCCCACTCGGCTGCCCGCCAGTCGCCGGTGGCCAGGCGGATCTCGGCGACCTCCTCGGCCACGTCGACGACCTGGGCCACGATCATCCCGCGGTGCGGCGACACCCACGAGTAGCCGCGGCCGGCGCCGGAGAAGGGCTCGCCGCGCACCAGCGCCAGCGCCTCCGACAGGACGTCGGCCGCCTCCTCGGCGTCCTCGATGTCCTCGGCCTCGGCGGCCAACTCGTGGAACAGGCCGTAGTCGGTCACGACCCGCTCGGACAGCTCGTAACGTCCGGCGGCGGGCGGCGGGAACAGGTCGTCGCCCAGCGTGTTCCGGGCGGCCGCCACGGCGTTCTGGAAGGTCTTGGCGGCGTTGGCCCCGGTCGGGAACAAGATCACCTCGAGGTCCCCGCGATCCACGGGGACGTCACGCAGGGAGAGGTACGTCATGGCCTCGAGCGCCTTCTGGCGGCCGGGGACGAGGCGCTGCTCGGTCGTCGCCGTGCCCTCGGCCTGCGGCAGGAGGCGGACGACCTCCACCTCGCCCAGCACCCGGACCAGCACGTCGATGTCGGCGAGCAGGTCCTCCAGCCGGCTGGCAGGCGGCCGAGGCCCGAAGCGGCCCGTGGCCACGGCGGCCGGCTCACCCTCGGCGGCCAACTCGCCCTCGGCGTCGTGCTCGCCCTCGGCGGCCAGTTCGCCCTCGGCGTCCCGGGCGGCGTCGGCGGCCAACTCGCCGTCGGCGTCCCGGGCGGCGTCGGCGGCCAGCTCGCCCTCGCCCTCGGCGGCCAGCTCGCCCTCGGCGTCCCGGGCGGCGTCGTGCCCGGCGTCGTCCGCGGCGGCGTCGACCGCCGGTGCCTCGGTCGCGGCGGCCGGCGGAGTCACCACGGGCTCGCCCGGACGGTCGCCACCCTCGTGGGCGTCGTCGCCGGCCGTGTCGAGGCCGGACCACGCCATGCCCTCGCTGCGGGCGGGAGCGGCGGCCGGGTCGAGGCGGGACCACTCGACGCCATCGCTGTCGTCCGTTGCGTCGTCTCTCGTGTCACCCGCCGGCGCCGGCTCGGCGCCGTCCGCCCATGGGGTGGTGTCGCCGGTGTGGGTGGCGAAGGCGGAGCGCTCCAGGTAGGCG
>DATFOS010000051.1:0-2132 GCA_035265325.1 Acidimicrobiales bacterium | reverse complement strand
GAGGGGCTCGGCTCGCTGTGGCGGCTGTCCGCCGCCGACCACGGGCTGGCCGGCGACCGGGGCGCGATCAGCGAGCGCCTCCGGTGCGTGGCGGGCATGCTGGTCGACCGCCAGGTCACGGCGGCCGAGGCCGCCGAGTCGGGGCATCCCGGCCTGGCCCGCGGCGCCTGGTTCTACAAGGACCTCACGCAGATGGACGACCAGCAGCACTCGCTGTCGGCGCTGCTGCTGGCCGAGCCGGCGCTGGCGGAGGAGGGCGCGGCGGCGGGCGGTGCCGAGTCGTCCGACGACGACGTATCGGCGTGGCGTGCGGTCTGGCTCGCGGCGATCGCCCTGGCGGCCGTCAACCCGCTGCGGGTGCGCCGCCTCGTGGGCCGGGTACCGGTCGCGACCGCGGCCGCCGGCTCGATCGCGGCGGGGGCGGTGATCGCGCTCGTCGCCGCGGCCGGCGGCCCGCTGCTGCGGGCGCTCGATGTGAGCCCGGCGACCGGCCTGATCGGGGCCGGGCTGGTGGTGGCGCTGGTGGGGGTTGTCGACGCCGTCCGCCCACCAAGCGGACCGTTCCCCGCCGCCGGGCCCGGGCACGGGCTGCTGGTTCCTCTGCTGACGCCGGCCCTCCTGCGTCCGTCAGTGGCTCTGCTGGCGTTCGCCGTGACCGCCGACGCCGGATGGGCCGCCGGCGCAGGCGTCGCCGCCGCGGTGGCGGCCGCCGGTGCACTGGCGCTGTTGCCCTCATCCGGTGGCGACCCTCCCGCCTGGGGCGCTGCGCTCGGCGAGGCGGCGCGCTGGGGCGCGGCGGCCCTGGCGATCGTCGGGGGGATCGACCTGGCGGTGCACGGCGTCCTGGGCGTGTGAGGTGCGCCCCCCTCTCGAACCGGCGTCGATCCGTCCCGGTCCTCGCGACGGATGGGCGCTGGATTGGGGCTCGCCCCAGAGGAGACGGGTTCAGGCCGGGTCGGGGACCTCGTGCTCGCGTGCGCCCTCGGGGTCGATGACCTCGCGGATCAGCTCCAGCTCGCCGGGCGTCGGCAGCCGCGACTGCGGTACCTCGGCCGGAACCGCGAGCTCGAACGCCGTGGCGGCCACGACCTCGTCGAGGGTGACTCCCGGGTGGAGCGAGCGCAACCGCATCGAGCGGTCGCGGGTCTCGAAATCGAAGACGCCCAGGTTGGACACCACCCGGCGCACGTCGACGAACCGGCCCGCCGGTCCGAGCGCGGCGGCGCGGTCCCAGCCGACGCCCGTCACGGTGTCGACCTTCTCGACGAACACCTTGGGCCCGTGGTGGGGAACCCAGTAGCTGGTGGGGTCGTTGATCGTATTGCCGGGGGCGCCGCGGTAGCCGAGGAGCTGCACCTTGGGCCGGCCGTAGTCGCCGATGGCGGCCAGGTTCTGGTTGCCGTAGCGGTCGACCTGCGTGGCGCCCATCACGATGTGCCGCCGGCCCGACCACACCCAGTCGAACATCGACCGGTACGGGTTCCAGTACTCGACGGTCTTCCCGTCCAGCCCGTCGGGGCCACCCAACCGGTCCGGCCCGGCGAAGACGGCATCGTCGGCGACCAGCATCGCCTCGCCGTCGGTCATGACCAGGTCGGGCTCGAACGTCGCCCGGGCCAGGCGCCCGCCGATCATCGGGATGGTGCCGATCGGGTTGGCCAGGATCTCGCCGTCGCCCCGGAAGCACTCGGCCACCGCCACGACGCACACCTCGGCCCGGGTGACGTGCACCATCACGGCTCCTCGACTCGGCCGGAGGCCGAGGCCTCCTTGACCTTGGCCTGGTAGTCGGGCTCCGGGAGGTCGATCCACTCGGCCCGGAACGCGGCCCAGGCCTCCGGCGACGTGGCCGACGTGGCGTACGCCCGCTGCAGCGCCTCGTCCCTCCCGTAGTCGGGGTCGCAGAGCGTGAAGTGGGCCCCGCCCGGCGCGGCCACGACGCCGTCGACCATCAGCCGGCTGATGCGCATCTGGTGGACGCAGCCCTCGCCGCGCAGGTCGGCCGTGTCGATGATCCGCTCGGCAGAGATGAACCGCCCGCCGGTGGGCGCCGCTTGGAGCATGAGGTCGTCCCAATAGAGGTCGGGCCCGAGGAACATGGCGTTGCCGCGGGCGTCGGCTCGGTTGAGGTG
>DATFOS010000050.1:0-34125 GCA_035265325.1 Acidimicrobiales bacterium | reverse complement strand
AGCGACGCCAGCGTGCCGGCCGCCGGCGACCGCCCGATCACCACGACGTGTGGCGGCGGCAGCATCGGTTCGAGGTAAACCTCCAGCGCCCCCTCGCTGGCGCAGGCCATGGGGACCGATCGTGCCCCCGGCGGCGCCCGCGCCTCGTCGGCCTCGCCCAAGGCCAGGAGGAGCGGTTCGCCGGACGCCAATGCGGCCAGCGACTCCCGGATCACGGTGGGCTCGGCGCATGCGCCGCCCAGCCAGCCCCGGACCGAGCCGTCGGGCAGCACCAGCGCCGCGGCCCCGGGCTTCCCCGACGACGGGCCGCGCCGCCACACGACCGTGGCCAGCACGAACGGCTCGCGCCGGCGGGTCAGCTCCGCCGCCTGCTCCAGCAGCTCGGGGGTCATGGGGCGGGCGGCACCCCGCCCTGCCCACCGCCGCCGGAGCCCCCGGCGTCCCGGACGGCCGCCCACACCCGGTGCGGCAGGACCGGCATGTCGATGTTGCGCACGCCGAGGTGCGCCAGGGCGTCGATCACCGCGTTGACGTAGGCCGCGGGCGAGCCCACGGTCGCCGACTCCCCCACGCCCTTGGCCCCGATCGGATGGTGGGGCGACGGCGTGACGGTCTCGTCCAGCTCGAAGCGGGGGGTCTCCCACGCTGTGGGGATCAGGTAGTCCATGAAGTTGGACCCGATGCAGTTCCCGTCCTCGTCGAACGTGATGAACTGCATGTTCGCCATGGCATAGCCCTCGGCCAGCCCGCCGTGGATCTGCCCCTCGACGATCATCGGGTTGATCCGCACGCCGCAGTCGTCGACGGCCACCATCCGCCGGACCTTCCACTGGCCCGTCTCGGCGTCGACCTCGACAACCACGATGTAGCTGCCGAAGGGGTAGGTCATGTTGGGCGGGTCGTAGTAGTGGACGCCCTCCAGGCCCGGCTCCAGGCCCTCGGGGAAGTTGGTGTAGGCGGCGAAGGCGACGTCCTGGATGGTGACGCCCCGGGAGGGCGTGCCCTTGACGAAGAACCGCCCGGGCTCCCACTCGAGGTCCTCCTCCGCCGCCTCCAGCAGGTGGGCGGCGATGACGCGGGCCTTGTCCCGCAGCTTGCGAGCCACCATGACCGTGGCGGCGCCGCCGACGGGCGTGCTACGCGAGGCGTAGGTGCCGAGGCCGTAGGGCGTGTTGTCGGTGTCGCCCTCCTGCACGGCGATGTCGGTGGCTGGGATGCCGAGCTCCTCGGCCACGATCTGGGCGAAGGTCGTCTCGTGGCCCTGGCCCTGGCTACGCACGCCCAGCTTGAGGATCGCCTTGCCGGTCGGGTGCACCCGCAGCTCGGCGGAGTCGAACATCTTGATGCCCGCGATGTCGAACTCCTTGTGGTTCCCGGCGCCCACCACCTCGGTGAAGCTGGCCAGGCCGATGCCGATGAGCCTGCCCTGCTCCCGCGCCTCGGCCTGCTCACGGCGCAGGTCGTCGTAGCCCACCCGCTCCATGGCCAGGCGCAGGGCGCGGGCGTAGTCGCCGGAGTCGTAGGTGAACCCCGTCGGCGAGCGGTAGGGGAACTGGTCGGGGCGGATGAAGTTCCGCAGGCGCAGCTCGGCCGGGTCCACGCCGAGCTCGTAGGCGGCGTTCTGGACGAGCCGCTCGATGAGGTACGACGCCTCCGTGACGCGGAACGAGCACCGGTAAGCGACCCCACCCGGCGCCTTGTTCGTGTAGGCACCCTCGGTCACGACGTGGGCGGCCGGGTAGTCGTAGGAGCCGGTCACGATGTGGAAGAGGCCGGCCTTGAACTTGGTGGGCTGGGCGTCGGCGAAGAAGGCGCCGTTGTCCGACAGCATGTTGACGCGCAGGCCGAGGATCCGCCCGTCCCGCTTCAGGGCCAGCTCACCGTGCATGTGGTAGTCGCGGGCGAACCCGGTCGAGATGAGGTTCTCCGACCGCGACTCCACCCACTTGACCGGCCGCCCGATGAGCAGCGACGCCGCCGTGGCGACCACGTAGCCCGGGTAGATCGGCACCTTGTTGCCGAACCCGCCGCCGATGTCGGGCGAGATGATCCGGATCTTCTCCTCGGGGAGCCCGGCCACCAGGGCGAAGAGCGTCCGGTGGGCGTGCGGCGCCTGCGAGGTCATGTAGATCGTGGCGTGCCCGGTGGCGGGGTTGACGTCCGCCACGCACCCGCAGGTCTCCAGGGGGGACGGGTGGGAGCGCGGGTAGTGGGTGTCGAGCTCGACCACCACGTCGGCCTCGGCGAAGGCCCGGTCGGTCGCCTCTCGGTCGCCGGCTTCCCACCGGTAACAGCGGTTGCCCTCCTGGCCCTCCTTGTCGTCGCGGATGAGCGGGGCGTCGTCCGCCAGGGCTTGCCGCGGGTTGACCACCGGCGTCAGGGTGTCGTAGTCGACGTCGATGAGGTCGAGGGCGTCATGCGCCACGTACGGGTCCTCGGCGATGACCGCCGCCACCTCCTGGCCCTGGAACCGCACCTTGTCGGTGGCCAGGACGGCCTGGGTGTCGCCCGAGAGGGTGGGCATCCACGCCAGGTTGTGGGCCGCCAGGTCGGCGCCGGTCACCACCGCCACGACGCCCGGCAGCGCGGCGGCCGCCGAGGTGTCGATGGACGCGATGCGGGCATGGGGGACGGGGCTACGGAGGACGGCGGCGTGCAGCATCCGCGGCAGGACGATGTCGTCGACGAAGCGCCCTGCGCCGCGCAGGAAGCGGTCGTCCTCCCTGCGCCGCAGCGAGTGCCCGATGCCGCCGATCCCCGGCGGCGTCGCCTGGGTCGTGGGCTGCCCGGTGGTCGTCATGGTCGCCCTCCTAGCCCTCGGTGGCGGTGGCCGGCGTGGCGGCATGCTCCGCCGCCCAGCGCACCGACTTCACGATGTTCACGTAGCCCGTGCAGCGGCACAGGTTCCCGGAGATGGCCCAGCGGATCTCGTCCTCGCTGGGGTCGGGGTTGCGGTCGAGCAGCGCCCGGCTGACCAGCATCATCGCCGGCGTGCAGAACCCGCATTGCAGGCCGTGGCACTCCTTGAAGCCCTGCTGGACGGGGTCGAGCTCGCCGTTGCGCGCCAGGCCCTCGACGGTGGTGACCGCCCGGCCGTCGGCCTGCACCGCGAACAGCGTGCAGGACTTCACCGGCGTGCCGTCGAGCATCACCGTGCACACCCCGCAGCTCGTGGTGTCGCACCCGATATGGGTGCCGGTGAGGCCCAAGTGGGTCCGCACGAAGTCGGCCAGGAGCACCCAGGGCTCGACGTCGTAGCTGCCCTCGACACCGTTGACGGTGACCGTGATCTTCATGGCCGTCCCCTCTTCAGGCCGCGGTGGTCCTTCCGGCCAGCTCGGCGGCTCGGGCCAGCCCCCGGCGGACGAACACCCGCACCATGTGGCGCTTGTACTCGGCCGATCCCCGGACGTCGCTGCGCGGGCTCGCGGCCCGGGCGGCGGCGTCGGCCGCCTCGGTGAACAACTCGTCGCCTGGGTGCTCCCCGACGAGCACCTGCTCCGCCTCGCGGGCGTGGAGGTTCGAAGGCCCCACCGAGGTGAGCGCAATGCCGGCGTCGGCGATCCTGCCGTCGTCGACCTCCAACCGGGTGGCCACCGCCACTGTGGCGTAGTCACCCACCTTCCGCTCGAGCTTCAGGTATGTGCCGCCGTTCGGCCGGCTGGGGATCGGCACCCGCACCTGCGTGAGCAGCTCGCCGGGGCGGAGGCTGGTCGTGAACATGCCTGTGATCAGCTCGTCGATCGGGACGACCCGCTCGCCGGCGCCGCTGGTGGCCACGACCTCGCCCCGGCAGGCCAGCATGACCGAGGCCCAGTCGCCCTCGGGATCGGCATGGGCCAGCGACCCGCCGATCGTGCCGAGGTTGCGGACGAGCGGGTCGGCGATCCACGGGGCGGCGGCCGCCATGACGTGGTTCCGCCGCCGCACGAGGTCCGAGTCGGCGATGGCGTTGTGGCGGACGAGCGCGCCGAGCCGCAGCTGCCCGTCGACCTCCTCGATGCGGTCGAGCCCGGGCAGGCGGTTGACGTCGACCAGGGCCGCCGGCGTGGCGAACCGCAGTTTCATCATCGGGATGAGGCTCTGGCCGCCGGCCAGGACCCGCGCGTCGTCGCCGCGCTCGGCGAGGACCGCCAAGGCCTCCTCGAGCGTGGCTGGAACCTCGTACTCGAACCTTGCCGGGTACATGGCAACCCCCGTCTGCCTGCTCCCCCGAGCCCGAAAGTACCTGACCCCTCAACGGTGTGGGGCCATAAATGGTTCACATCACAAGTTTCTTCCGTCGCGGTGTGACCGGCGCCTCCGGCGGAGCAGGAACAGCCCGACGAGCACCGCCACGACGACCGGCAGGAGCCGCTTCCCGACCGGGACGCCCGCCGTCCCCAAGAGGTCCACGGGCTTTGCGGGGCCGGCGGACTCGGCCGACCCCGGCGTGGCGCTGCCGGGGACCGGGCCGGCCTCGGCCGACGCCGCGTCGGAGGGAACGTCCTGCGGGTCGGGCCTCCCGCCGTCCCCGCCGCCGGCCGTCTCGGTCGCCGCCGGCGCCGCCTGGCCCGACAGCTTGGCCTCGAGGCAGGCCACGAACTGGTCGAGCAGCTTGGACGACACGTCGGCGAGCACACCGCGGCCGAACTGGGCCACCCGGCCGGTGATCATGAGGTCGGTCTCGACCGCCACGCGGGTGCCCCCGCCGTCGGGTTCCAGGCGGGCTCTGATCGTCGCCCTGGCGTTGCCCTGGCCCCGCGTCTCCCGCCCCTCGGCGCGCAGGACGGCCCGGCGGGCGGCGTCGTCCCGCTCCTGGAAGGTGGCGGCCCCCTTGTACTGGGCGGTGACGGGCCCGAGCTTGACCTTCACGACGCCCCGGTACTCGCCGTCGACCACCTCGTGTAGCTCGGCGCCGGGCAGGCATGGGGCGATGGCCGGGATGTCGGTCATCATCTCCCACACCTGCTCGGGTGGTTTGTCCACCCTGAACTCGTGGTTCAGTTCCATGGCGGCGGCTGCTCCCTTCGGTCGGGCGTTCGCCGACGGTCGGCCATCGCCCCCACCACCTCGGCCAGCGCCTCCAGCGAGGCGACGGAGTGGCCCTCGACGAAGACGTCGACGTGCGGCAGGGCGGCGGCCATGCCCCGGGCCAGCGGCGCATACCCGGGCGAGGCCTTCAGCGGGTTGACCCACACGACCCGGTGCACCACCCGGCGCAGGCGGGCCATCTCCTCGGCGAGGACCGTGGGGTCGCCCCGGTCCCAGCCGTCGGACAGGATGACGACCACCGCCCCCCGGGCCACCCCCCGCACGCCCCAGCGGTCGTTGAAGGCGCGTAACCCGGTCCCGAGACGGGTGCCGCCGGCCCAGTCGGCCACCACCACGCTCGCCCGGGCCAGCGCCCGGTCGGGGTCGTGAGTCGACAGCTCCCGGGAGATGCGCGTAACCCGGGTCCCGAGGGTGAACACCTCGACCTGGCCTTGCCGGCGGGCCACCACCGCGGCGTGGGCGAAGCGGGCGAGGGCGCGGGCGTAGGGCTCCATCGAGCCGCTCACGTCGAGGAGCAGGACCAGCCGGCGGGGCCGCTCGCCCGGCCGGGTGGTGGCCGGCTGCAGGACCTCGCCGCCGGTGCGCAGGGCGCGGCGGACGGTCCGCCGCACGTCGGGCCGTCCCCGCCCGTGGGGCCGGGGGCGGCGGCGCCGGCTCCGCCGCCGGGCGGCGTGGGCGCGCAGGTCGGCGATGAGCCGGTGGGCCTCGTCCAACTCGTCGGCGGTGCAGGTGGCCAGGTCCTTGTGGCGCAGGACCTCCACCGCGCTCCACCGCACGGCCCGCACCTCGGCGGGGGCATCGTCGTCGTCGGGCTCGGGCCCCACCTGGTCGGCGGGCTCGTCGCCGGCATCGAGCTGGAGCTCCTCGCGCCGGGTCATGCCGCCCGGGAGGGGCACCGGGCGGGCGCCGAAGAAGGACGCGAACACGCGGTCGTAGGTGGCGATGTCCTCGGGCCGGCGGACCACGGCCGCCCGCCCCGCCCAGTAGGCGTGCTCCGGCCGGTCGATCCCGACCTCGGCCAGGGCCCGGGCGAGGAGGACAGTGGCGTCGGTGGGGACGGAGAGCCCGGCCCGCCGCAGCGCCCGGGCGAAGGCGACGGGCACCTCGCCCTCACGCCCCACGGCGCACGGCCTCCCGGACGAGGCCGTCGAGCCCGTGGTCGAGCACCCGCTGCTGGTCCTCGCGGTACTTCACCACCGAGCCCAGCGTGGCCTGGGCGGACGCCTCGTCGAGCCCGTCGCGGCCTAGGGTGGCCAGGGCCTGGGCCCAATCGATCGTCTCGGCCACCCCCGGCACCTTGTAGAGGCCCAGCTGCCGCATCTCGCCGACCGCCGCCGCCACCTGGCCGGCCAGCGCGGACGGGACCTCCGGCGCACGCACCCGCACGATCGCCACCTCCCGCTCGAAGTCCGGCTGGTCGATCCAGTGGTAGAGGCAGCGCCGCTTGAGGGCGTCGTGCACGTCACGGGTGCGGTTGGACGTGAGCACGGTCACCGGTGGCACGGCCGCCCGCACGGTGCCCAGCTCGGGGATGGTGACGGCCCAGTCCGCCAGCACCTCCAGCAGGAAGGCCTCGAACTCGTCGTCGGCCCGGTCGACCTCGTCGATCAGGAGGACCGGCGGCGGGCCACCCTCCGCCGTCCCCTCGAGGGCTTGCAGGAGCGGCCGCCGGACCAGGAACCGCTCGTCGTACAGCTGGGCCTCCAGTTCCTCGATCACCGGCCGGCCGCCCGCCGCTGCGCCCGCCGCCTCGGCGGCGCGCAGGTGGAGGAGCTGCCTGGCGTGGTCCCACTCGTAGAGGGCCTGGGCGGCGTCGATCCCCTCGTAGCACTGGAGCCGCACGAGGCGGCTCCCCGACCAGGCCGCCAGCGCCTTGGCCACCTCGGTCTTGCCAACGCCGGCGTCGCCCTCGAGGAACAGCGGCCGCCGCAACCGCAGCGCCAGGAACACGACGGTCGCCAACCCCTCGTCGGCCAGGTATCCCTGGGCACTCAACCCCTCGACGACATCCTCGACGGTCGCCGGGGTCGTGCGGTTCTCGGGGCCGTCGTTGCTCGTCGCTGCCACCCTCCCCCTTCCGGCCGGGGCACGGCCCATCGTGCCTGGTCTTCCCCTCCGCCGCCAGACGTCGCCGTACGCTCGCCACCATGGCCAAGAGCACGCACCAGGTGAAGGCGGCGGCAACAGGCGACCGCATGCCCAAGAAGGAGTACGAGAAGGAGCTGTTCCGGCTGCAGGCCGAGTTGGCCAAGGCCCAGGAGTGGGTGAGGGCCGAGCGTCAGCGCCTGGTCGTCATCTTCGAGGGGCGTGACGCGGCCGGGAAGGGCAGCACGATCAAGCGGGTGACCCAGTACCTCAACCCCCGGGTCGCCCGCATCGCCGCGCTCCCCGCACCGACCGAGCGCGAGCGCACGCAGTGGTACTTCCAGCGCTACATCGCCCACCTGCCGGCCGCAGGCGAGATCGTCCTGTTCGACCGCTCCTGGTACAACCGGGCGGGCATCGAGCGGGTCATGGGGTTCTGCACGGCCGACGAGTACCACCGCTTCCTGCACCAGTGCCCCATCTTCGAACGCATGCTCGTCGAGGACGGGTTGCTCCTCCGCAAGTACTGGTTCTCGGTCAGCGACGCCGAGCAGGAGGCACGCTTCCGGTCCCGCCTCGACGACCCGATGCGCCAGTGGAAGCTGTCACCCATGGACCTCGAATCGGTGAGCCGGTGGGAGGACTACTCCCGCGCCAAGGACCAGATGATGGTCCACACCGACATCCCCGAGGCGCCGTGGTACGTCGTCGAGAGCGACGACAAGCGCCGGGCTCGCATCAACATGATCGCCCACCTGCTGAGCACGATCGACTACCACGAGGTCACCCGCCTGCCGCTGAAGCTGCCGAAGCGACCGGCATCCAAGGGCTACGAGCGACCGCCCCGCGACACCCAGAACTACGTGCCCGACCATGCCGCCGAGCTCCTTCGCTGAGATGTGACCTCTGGCACAACGCGCGGCGGAGGCGCATCCTGGTCGTGTCCTCGACGCCCAGGGAGGGAGCTGCCGTGAGGATCACCCTGACGGTCAACGGGGAGGAACGCAGTGGGGACGTCGAGCCCCGCACGCTCCTCGTCCACCACTTGCGAGACGCCTTGGGGCTCACGGGCACGAACGTCGGCTGCGACACGTCGTCCTGCGGCGCCTGCACGATCCTGTTCGACGGCGAGTCGGTGAAGTCGTGCACGGTCCTGGCGGTGCAGGCCGCCGGGCACGAGGTCACGACGATCGAGGGCCTGACGACTCCCGCGAGCGCCACGGCCGCGGGCAACGGCGAGGGCGGCGCCCTGCACCCGATGCAACAGGCGTTCCACGAGCACCACGGGCTGCAGTGCGGGTTCTGCACGCCCGGGATGGTGATGGCCGCCGTCTCGCTGCTGCGTGAGAACCCCCACCCGAGCGAGGACGAGGTGCGGCTCGGCCTCGAGGGGAACCTCTGTCGCTGCACCGGCTACCACAACATCGTCGAGGCCGTGCTCGCGGCCGCCGACCGCCAGGAGCGTGCGGAGGGGCCGGCATGACCGCCACCGACGCCACC
Organism: Acidimicrobiales bacterium; assembly: GCA_035265325.1. Taxonomy (GTDB): domain Bacteria; phylum Actinomycetota; class Acidimicrobiia; order Acidimicrobiales; family VFJN01; genus DATCLS01. The sequence goes on along the minus strand of DATFOS010000050.1, from coordinate 25,506 downwards.
CCGACCGGCGCCATCGGCGACCGGCTGCTCCGCAAGGAGGACGGCCGGTTGGTCACGGGCGAGGCCCGGTACGTCGACGACCTGGCGATCCCCGGGGCCGTGTGGATGGGGATGGTGCGCAGCCCGTTCGCCCACGCCCGCATCACCGGGATCGACACGGCGGCCGCGACCGCCATGCCCGGTGTGCGGCACGTGTTCACCGGTGCCGACCTGCGCGACGGCGGCGCGTGGGCCAACCCCATGCCCTGCGTGTGGCCCGTCACTGACGACATGAAGGCGCCCGACCACTGGCCCGTGGCGCTCGACAAGGTGTGCTACGCGGGCGACATCGTCGCCGTGGTCGTGGCGGACAGCCGGTACGCCGCCGCGGACGCGGTCGACGCCGTCGTCGTCGACTACGACCCGCTGGACGCGGTGGTCGACATCGAGGAGGCGGCCGGCGACCGTGTCGTCATCCACGAGGGGCTGGGCACCAACCGCAGCTACACGTGGACGTTGTCGCCCGACCCCGAAGCCGTCGAGCGTGCGTTCGCCCAAGCCGCGCACGTGGTCCAGGAGCGCTACCGCCACCAACGCCTGATCCCGGCGGCGATGGAGCCGCGAGGCGTGGCCGCGGTCCCCGCCCCCTACGGGGGCGACGTCACGCTCTACTCGTCCACGCAGATTCCCCACATCCTCAAGGTGACGATCGCGCTGACGTGTGGGATGCCCGAACAGAAGGTGCGGGTGATCGCACCGGCAGTCGGCGGCGGGTTCGGCTCGAAGCTGGACGTGTACGCCGAGGAGTTCCTGGCCGTGGCGCTCGCCCGCCGCCTCGGCGTCCCCGCCCGGTGGACCGAGACCCGCAGCGAGGCCGGCGTGGCGACGATCCACGGCCGGGGCCTGATCCAGGACATGGAGCTGGCCGCCGACGCCGAGGGCCACATCACCGCCGTGCGGGCGAAGCTGCTCAGCGACATGGGCGCGTACATGCAGCTCATCACGCCCGGCATCCCGATCCTTGGGGCGTTCCTCTACCACGGCGCCTACGACGTGCCCGCCTACCACTTCGAGTGCACCGGCGTGTTCACCACGCGGACGCCCACCGACGCCTACCGGGGCGCCGGGCGGCCCGAGGCGACCTTCGCCGTCGAGCGGTCGATCGAGGCGCTGGCCCGGAAGGTGGGCGTCGACGCCGTCGAGATCCGGCGGCGGAACTACATCCCGCCGGACAGGTTCCCCTACCAGTCGAGCGGCACGCTGCTCTACGACTCGGGGAACTACGAGCCCGCGCTCGACCGTGCGCTGGAGCTGATCGACCACGACGGGCTCCGGGCCGAGCAGCAGCGCCGGCGCGACGCCGGCGAGACGAGACACCTCGGCATCGGCATCTCCTCCTACGTCGAGATGTGCGGCCTGGCGCCGAGCCGGGTGCTCGCCGCGCTCAAGTACGCGGCCGGCGGCTGGGAGGCGGCGACTGTGCGGGTCCTGCCCACCGGGGGGGTCCAGGTCGTGAGCGGCACCACGCCGCACGGGCAGGGCCACGAGACGTCGTGGTCGCAGATCGTGGCCGACAAGTTCGGCGTGAGCCCCGACCTCGTGGAGGTCATCCACTCCGATACCGCCACCAGCCCGCAGGGGATGGACACCTACGGCAGCCGCTCGCTGCCGGTCGGCGGGGTCGCCGTGGCGATGGCCGCCGACGAGGTGATCGCCAAGGCCCGGCGCATAGCCGCCCACCAGCTCGAGTGCGCCGAGGAGGACCTGGAGCTGGTCCAGGGCGAGCTGCGCGTCCGCGGCACGCCCGCGAAGTCGATGACGCTCCAGGCGGTGGCGTTCGAGGCGTTCAGCGCCCACGACCTGCCCGACGGCATGGAGCCCAACCTGTACGGGCACGTGGCGTACGACCCGCCCAACTTCACGTTCCCCTTCGGGACCCACGTGGCGGTCGTCGACGTGGACGAGGAGACCGGCCGGGTCGACCTCGTGGACTACGCGGCGGTGGACGACTGCGGCATCCAGGTCAACCCGATGATCGTGGAGGGCCAGCTGCACGGCGGCATCGTGCAGGGCGCCGCCCAGGCGCTGTGGGAGGAGGCCTCCTACGACGACGAGGGGACCCTCCTCAACCCCTCGCTGCTCGACTACATGGTGCCGACGGCGGCGGAGGTCCCCCGCTTCCGGCTCGACCACACCGTGACGCCGAGCCCGACGAACCCGCTGGGCGTCAAGGGCATCGGCGAGGCCGGCACGATCGCCGCCACCCCGGCGGTCATCAACGCCGTCGTCGACGCCCTCGCCCACCTGGGCATCACCGACATGGAGATGCCGGCCACGCCCGAGCGGGTGTGGTCGACCATCCGGGCCGCCAAGGAGGCAGGACGATGATCCCCGCCGGCTTCGACTACGCCCCGGCCTCGTCGGCCGACGAGGCGGTGGCGCTGCTCGCGCAGCACGGTGACGACGCCAAGCTCCTCGCCGGCGGCCACTCCCTGCTGCCGCTCATGCGCTTGCGGCTGGCCCAGCCGGCCATGCTCGTCGACATCGGCAACTTGCGGGACCTGGCGTACGTCCGCGAGGCCGGCGACGGCACCGGCGAGGTCGTCGTCGGCGCCCTCACCCGGCATCACGAGGTGGCCACGTCGGACGTGCTCCGGCGGCGCGCGCCGCTGCTCGCCGAGGCCGCAGGACAGGTCGGCGACCCCCAGGTGCGGCACCGGGGGACGATCGGCGGGTCGATCGCGCACGGCGACCCGGCGTCCGACCTCCCCGCCGCGCTCCTGGCGCTGCGGGCCACGCTCGTGGCCAGGGGGCAGGGCGGCGAGCGCCGCATCCCCGTCGATGAGTTCTTCACCGGCTTCCTGGAGACGGCCCTCGGCAGCGACGAGCTGCTCACGGAGATCCGCGTGCCGGCCACCGACGGGGCCCCGTGGGCGTTCCAGAAGTTCAACCGCCGGGCGCAGGACTGGGCGATCGTCGGCGTGGCGGCGGTGATGGCCGCCAATGGGGACGGCGGCGGGCCGGGCGTGGGCCTCGTGCACATGGGCTCGGTCCCGTTGCGGGCCGCCGGCGTCGAGGAGGCCCTGCGCCAGGGCGCGCCGGCCGCCGACGCCGCCGCCCGGGCCGCCGAGGGCACCGACCCGCCCGGCGACATCAACGCCTCGCCGGAGTTCCGGCGCCACCTGGCGCAGGTGCTGGTGCGCCGGGCCCTCGAAGCGGCGCGGCCGGCGTAGGGCGGGCCCCGCTCACCCACCAGATACGCACGGGCCATGCCGGCGCCCCGGCGCCGGCATGGTCCACGCCGTCCGCGCCGAGGCCCACGGGTCCTCCCGACTACGCCGGCGCTGCGCCCGGTTCGGCACCGCGTTCGAATTCCCAGGCGGCGCAGGTCTGCGTGGGCGGATCGCCCGCCGCCGCGGCGGCGCCGGCAGGCGGAGCGCATCGGCGCCGACCTCGTCGTGGTGGGAACGCGCGGGGCGGACGGTGGGAGCGGTGCGTCGCTGCTACGGCGAGCCGCCTGTCAGCGTCGGGGGAAGCGGGCCCGGAGCCAGTCGGGGGCCCCGAGACCGCCGATCGGGCCCGACTCCTCGACGACCGGCGGTGCGAACCGGGCGGTGAGCGCGCCGAGCGCCTCGGCCAGCTCGAGGCGGGCGAGGCCAGCGCCGACGCACAGATGTGGTCCCCACCCGAACGTCACGTGCGCGTGGGCCTCGGAGCGGTCGATCTCGAACTCGTCGGGCCGCTCGAACCGGGCGGGGTCTCGGTTGGCGGTGGTGAACCAGAGGAGCAACCGGCCGCCGGGCTGGACAGCCAAGTCCTCGCGGTCGAACGGCTCCTCGGTCCGGCGGGTGAGACCGGGCACGATCGGACGCAACCGCAGGACCTCGTCGACCGCCGTCGGCAGGAGGCCCGGGTCGGCGGCCAGGCGCTCCCAGCTCGCCGGGTGCTCCGCGAGGACGGCGACGGCCGCCGTGAGCTGGCGCCGCGTGGTCTCGGCGCCGGCGAACACGAACCCCGTGATCATGGCGATCACGTCGTCGTCGGACAGCCGCTCGCCGTCCACCTCGGCCTCCACGAGGCGGGTCACGAGGTCGTCGCCCGGCGCCGCTCGGCTGGCGGCGATGCGCTCGTGGCCGTACGCGCGCATCTCGCCCGCCGCGGCCTCGACCACCTCGACGTCCTCCACCCCCATCTGCAGCGTGAAGGCCCGGGCGATGGCGGCTGCCCACCGGGCCATCCGGTCGCGGTCCTCCACCGGGAGGCCGAACAGGATGGCGAACACCTCCGGCGGGAGCGGCTCGGCGAACGCGGCCACGAACTCGCACGCGCCGCCGGCCGCCTCGATACCGTCGGCGAGGCGCTCCGCGATCGAGCGCGCGACGGGACGCAGCTGCTCCACCCTCCGCGGGGTGAACGCGGTGGCGAGCACTCCCCGGAGGCGACGGTGCTCCGCGCCGTGCCGGCTGAACAGCGGCGCGATCTGGGCGGCGGTGGCGGGGGAGAGCCCGCTGTCGATCATGTCGTCGACGAAGGACCGCGGCGACAGGCGCCGGTCGGACAGCGTCTCGCGGTTCGCCTCCCAGCCGAGCACCACCGGCATCGGGTGCCCGTGGTGGTCCACCCCCCGCGCCCACCAGTGGCGCGCCGCACACCGGCGCAGTTCGGCGTCGCCGTCCGTGAGGTAGGCGACCGGGTCGACCTCGGCCGGACCGGAGGTGACGGGATCGGGCATGCCTGGATCTTGCCGCTCCGGCGGGCATCCCGCTCGGCCGGCGTCGGGGGTGGGCGTTGCCCCGAGCGCGGCTTTCGATGCGGCCGGCCGAGGTCGTCGAATCGGCCGCCACCGCCGAGGGCGCCCTCGCCATCTCGTTGCCGCGCCACCCGGGACGTGGCCCGCCGGCCCGAGGTCGCCGTCACCTACTGGTCGCCGGCGCAGGACACCTGCACCGCGCTGGCCACTGACGGTTGCCATGCACGAGCGTCGAGCACTGCCGGGCTCGAGGACCGACGAGCACGGATCCGCAGGCCTCCGGGCGACCCGCACCGTCGGCGCCGCCCCCACACGTCATCACTGTCAGGGGCCGAGTTGGACGACGGCCACCGCCGACGTCGGCCCGGTGGCGCCCGGGGTGTCGACGACCGCCACCAGCCGGTTGTTCCCGCCGCCGCCGACCGTGGACGTCAGCGTGACCGGGACGTCGACCGAGCCGCCGGCGCCGATCGTGGCCGAGGTCTCGGCGACGGCCACGACGCTGTTGGCCTCGTAGGGGTCGAGGTCGGCGCCCCCGCCGGGCACGCCGGCGGTGAACAGCGCGCCCTCCGCCACCAGGAGCCGCACCGAGGCGCCCGCCGGGGCGGTGACCCGCACGGCCTGTGAGGCCTGGGACACGGTCGCGGGCGTCGGCACCCCGACCACGGTGACCCCCGGTGCCGGGCGGGCCACGCCGTCGAGGCGGGCCTGTGACTGGCCGAGGCTGCCCGGGCTGCGGAAGAGGCGCCCGGACTGGGACGTGCCGTCCTCGTAGGTCACGGTCACGGTGGCCGCCGTCAGCTCCAGGCCCGAGACGCTCCCGGACTCACCCGGCCCCGGCTGTGACGACCCCCTGATGCTCGTGGGGTCGACGTCCACGGAGAACGCGAGGGCCTCGCCCGGCCCGAAGTCGGTGAAGGTGGCGTCGAGGGCGTCGTAGCCGCCGTCGTGGCTGCCGGTGAACTGGTGGCCGATCGTGCCGAGGCCGGGGTCGGTGTCGACCGTGAAGCCCTTGCTCACGGTGTCGCCGGCCGTGCCGCTGGGGTCGAAGACCAGGTCGGGCAGCAGGCTGGTCGACAGGTCGACGCGCACGCGTGCGATCTGCTGGCCGCCGGCCGAGGTGTTGGTGACCCGGAACGACCCGCTCTCGTAGGTGCTCGAGTTCAGGCCGGAGGCGCCGACGGCCACGGCGGTCGACGGGGTGAGGGACGCCTGGCCGGCCGGCTGCACCTCGAGGAAGTCCCAGGTGGCCGGGAACGGCGGCGCCGCCCCCGTCGACGTGGAGATGAGGCCCACGGCCGGGGCCGTGGTGCCGGTGAACCACGCGGCGGGCACGGTCCGGGGGCCGCCGACGGCCACGGGCGCGGCCCCGTCGACCGCATAGCTGGCCTGCACCGTGTGTGACGCCGGGTCGACGCGGAGGTAGAGGTCGACGGCGCCCGGGCCCGGCCAGGCCGGGCCGGGCACCGTGACGGTCGACGGGGTGCCGCCCTGCTCGTCGACCAGCCGGAAGCCGCCGGCGCCGTTGTTGGCGGCGATCACCAGCTTGACGTAGTCGTCCTGGGTGCCGGTGCCGAAGTGGACGCCGTAGGACTGGTCACCGGTGGGCGTGGTGCCCGAGAACGGTGCCGGCAGGCGGGTGTGCACGACGAAGGCCGGGCTGGTGCCCGTCACGTCGACCCCGTGCTGGAAGCCGTAGTGCTGGGTGTTGGCGGCCCCGAGGGCGTCACCGTCTCCCGCCTCGTCGACCGTCACCACGCCGGCGGCGCCGCCGGTCGTCATCTTGGTGGCGTCGAAGAGGCTGGCGTAGTCGCTCGTCCCGTCGGTCATCAGGCCCGTGACCCCCATGCCGAGCAGGCCGCCGGGCGGCGGGGCGTCGTTGTCCCAGGTCAACACCGATGGCACCGCGGACCCCCGGCCGTTGAGGGCGTCGACCGCGAACGGGTCGGAGGTGTCGGGGAGCCCGTCGTTGTCGTCGTCGGCGTCGTTACCGTCCGACGTGTGGTCGCCGTCGGCATCGGGCGGCACGTCGGCGGACGAGCACGGATTGGTGCCGTTGTCCGTCTCGTCGGCGTTGTCGAAGCCGTCGCCGTCCTCGTCGAGCGCCGGGTCGGCGGCGCCGGTGCAGGCGACCGAGTCGGGCTCGAACACGTTGAGAGCGTTGCCCAGGAAGTCGGCGACCCACACGGTGCCGGGGAACGGGTCGGTGTCGCCGAGCGCGGTGACGTCGAGCGGCAGGTCGCCGGCGTTCGAGAACAGCACGGTGTTCGAGAGGACGCCCGTGCCGTCGGCGTTCAGCTCGATCCGCCGGATGGAGTCGTCGTAGGAGGCCGCCAGGAGGTCGCCGCGCATGGCACCGTCGAAGGCCGACGCCGTGTACTCGTCGAGGCCGTTGGTGGAGTAGCCGAAGCTTGTCATGGCGCCCCGGGCCGTCTCGTTGCGGTAGTCGCACTGGACCGGGGAGGCCGTGGCCACCGGCGACTGCGGGTTGCGGGGGTTGAAAGTGTTGGCCCGATTGGCCCGCGTCGGGTTGGGGTGGCCGCCGTAGAAGCCGGGGCCGGGGATGCGCATCAGCGAGTCGCCGTCCGTGTCGCTCGTCTCGACCGGGCCGTTGCTGCAGGCACCGGTCATGTCGTCGGGCACCGGCGCTCCGCCCCATCCGGCGTTGCCGCCGTTGTCGATGGTGTAGAGGTTGCCGGCGGCCGTGCTGACCAGGTCGTAGGGGTTGCGGAACCCGGGGGCGTAGACCTGCACCGGCCCACCGGGCACGAGCCGGGCCTGGTTCTTGCCGTCGTTGCCCCCGAACGGGTCGTTGGCGTCCGCGGTGCCCGTCCGGTCCTCGTCGTCGAGCGTCGGCAGGTCGTAGGTCGTGTTGCCGATGGCGCCGAGGTCGACCGAGAGGATGGCGCCGGACAGGGCGTACTCCGGCAGGTAGGCGAAGTTGTGTGACGGCGCGCCCTTGTTCGTGTTGCCGCCGTAGGCGATGAGCAGGTCGCCCGTGGCGCGGTCGACGGCCAGGCCGTTGCCCGTGTGGTTCTCCTCCGACCGGGGCAGGCCCCGCACCAGGTCGGTCTTCTGCCACGTGCCGCCGGACGTCGTGAGCCGGGACAGCACGCCGGAGTTGGTGTCGAGGTTCAGGTCGGTGCCGTCCGTCCCGGCGCCGATGCGGGGGTCGGACGACACCGCGTAGACCGTGGGGCTCTGGGCCGTGCCGGTGACCAGGAGGCCGGTGACCAGCCGGCCGGTGACCGAGGCGTTGAGGGCGCCGTTGTCGTCGCGGTTGGCCATGGCCCGGATCAGCCCGATGGACTCGGCGGCGGTCACCGCGTACTGGCCGGTCGAGGACCGGGCCACGCTGAGCACCCGGATCGTCCCGTCGAACTGCGCCACGTAGAGCCGGCCGTCGGGGCCGAACTGCAGCGATGTCGGGTTGCTCACGCCGGCCCCCGACAGCGTCGTGCGGCCGAAGGAGGGGCCGGTGCTCCCGCCGGCCGGCGCAAGCGCCGTGCCGGTGAGGGGGATCACGAGCGGCGAGCCCGCGCCGGAGTGGGTCACCGTCAGCGTGGCCGCGTGCGAGCCGGTGGCCGTCGGCAGGTAGGTGACCGGGATCGTGGTCGACGCGCCGGGCGCCAGGGTGACCGGCGAGCCGTCGTGGAACCCGTCGGCGAAGAGCTCGTCGCCGGTCCCGGAGATGCTGGTGGACGACAGCGTGAGCGAGCCCGAGGTGCCGAGGTTGGTGACCGTCACGTCCTGGGTCTGGGGCTGGCGCACGACGGCGTCGGGGAAGTCCACCGCCGTCGGTGAGGCGGCCGGCCACGGCGGGACCGTCTCGTCGGCGGTCACGACCTCGACGCCCTTGACCGCCGGGTTGCCGACGCCGGGCACGAACTGCACGTCGACGGTCCCGTCGGACACGACCGGCGTCGACAGCACCAGCGCCCGGTTGGCGCCGGCCCGGGCGAACACGTCGACGTCGCGGAACCTGGTGGTGCCGTCGACCTCGACGTCGAAGACCCGCCCGCCGACCACCTGCGCCGGGGCGTGCGTCTCGGCGAGGTAGAGGCGCACCTCGACCTGCGAGCCGGCCGGGACCGGCAGGGCGTACGTGAGGTCGGGTGCCGCCGGGGCGTCCCAGCGCTCGGTCCCGAAAACCTCCACCGGGGTGTCGGCGGGGACCGACTCGTCGGAGAGGTCGACGGCCGCGCTCGAGGCCGACACCGTGTTCCCCGTGGCCGATGCGTTGGCGTACGGCGACGGGGTGGCGTCCGTGTCCGGCGACCAGCGCGGCGTGCCAGGGAGCCCCGGCCCGCCGGCGTTGACCCGGTGGAGGACCACGCCGGGCGCCGGCAGCCTCGCCTGCCCCGACAGGGCGATCGGCAGTGGCGAGTTCGTGCCCGTGTGCGTGGCGGCGAGCGTGCCCGACCGGGCGCCGCTGGCGGTGGGCGAGAAGGTGACCCGCACGGTGACCGACGCCGCGGGCTGCAGCGTCACCGGGCCACGGAAGCTCGTGGTGAACATCGTGGCGTCGGTCCCGGACACGGCGACCGAAGTGACGTCGATGGGACCGCTCGACGCCCCGTTGCGCAACGTGACATCGAGGGCGGCGGACTGGCCCACGGTGGTGCCGGGGAAGCTCAGCGAGGCGGGCGAGGCGACGAGCGGCCGGGTGCCCGGGTCGGCGTCGATGGCGGTGCCCGACAGCGGGATGCTGAGATCGCCGCTCCCGGACTGGTTCACGCGCAGGGTGGCCGACCGGGCCCCGGCGGCCGTGGGTGAGAACACGACGGTGACGGTGGTCGACTGCCCGGGGGACAGGGCCACCGACGAGTCGTCGTCGAACCGGTCGGCGAACATGGCGGCGTCGTCGCCGGCGATGCCCGTGGACTCGATGGTCAGCGTTCCCGACGGGGCGACGTTCGTGATCCCGACGTCCTGTGTGGCGTCCTGGCCTACCACGGTCTGCGGGAAGCCCACCGACGTCGGCGATGCCTCCGGCGCCCCGCTCGGGCTCGGCGAACACGCCACCAGTCCGATGGCGAGCAGGCCGAGCGCGACCGCCGCCACCCGCCCGGTCCAGTCCCCGCGCTGCCCCACGCCGTCATCTCCCGGCCCGCTGGGGCGCCGCATCACCGGCGCCCCCTGCCCTGTCCTCGCGACCGAAGGGCACCCCAGCCGCAGCTTCGTCCGCACCACCGGTCTACTCCGTCGGCGGCGTCGATGCACGTGTTCGGTGGTCGTGCGTGCGCGCTGGGTGATCCGGCGTGACTATCGTTGCGGGGCTGTGGGGACAGGGTGGACGGCAGGGGGCCCCCGGCTCACGCGTTCCGTGCTCGTGCTGGCGGCCTTGATGGTGGCGACGTTCGTGCTGTCGCTCGCCGTGGCGCGGTCCCTCTTTCCCCTGTACTCGATCAACCACGACGACGCGATGTACGTCTACGAGGCGAAGGTCCTGGGCGACGGCCGCCTCACGCTCCCGGCCGCCGAGCACGACGTCTTCAGGCCCTGGGCCTCGGGGGTCCGCGACGGCCAGGTGGTCATGAAGTACACGCCGCCGTGGCCGGCGGTGCTGGCCGCCGGCCAGTGGGCGCTGGGCTCGATGCGGGTGGCAGCGGCAGGCGTGGCGGCCGCTGCAGTCGGCCTGGTGTACCTCCTGGCGCGGGAGGTGGCTCCGGGGCGTCGGACGGCGCTGATGGCGGCCGGCGTGTTCGCCTTCTCACCGGTCACGTTGTTCCAAGGGGGGACGTTCCTGCCCTACCTGTTCGGGCTGGTCACTGGCCTGGGGTTCCCGGTCGGGCTGCTGGCGGGAGTGCGACGCCGCTCGGCCGTGCTTCTCGCGGCGTCCGGCGCCTCCTTCGGCGTCGGGTTCTTCGCCCGGCCGTTCGACGCCCTGCTGTTCGCCCTGCCCTTCGTCGCCGTGCTGGCGTGGCGGCTGCGCCACGAGCCGGCGTCGCTCGGCCGCACCGCTGGCTGGGTGGCGGCGGGGGCGGTACCGGTCCTCACGCTCGACCTGGCGTACAACGCACGGACCATGGGCAGCCCCCTGGCCCTGCCGTTCACCGTCACCGGCCCGAACGACACGGTCGGGTTCGGCGACCGGGGCGTCTTCGCCGACCGGACGTTCGACTTCGGGCCCCGAGACGGCCTGCGGGCCCTGGGCGAGAACATGCGGTGGTTCCCCAGGTGGTCCTTCGGCGGCATCGCGGTCCTCGGCCTCGCCGGGTTCGCCCTGGTGGCCGCGGCGCGGTCGGGGTGGCGCCGGACGCCGTGGGCCTGGGCGCTGGCTGGCCTGGCCGCCACGGTGTGCGTCGGCTACGTCTTCTTCTGGAGCCCGTTCTCGATGTCGCTCCGGTGGCCCGGCGTCCAGACGCTGGGGCCCTTCTACCACCTGGCCGTACTGGTGCCGGTGGCGATCCTGGGCGCGTGGGGGTTCGACCTGCTGTGGCAGCGTGCCGGCGCCGCACGGCGCATCGGCGTGGCCGCCGTGCTCGCCGGGGTGGCGCTGACGGCCGTGGACCTGCCGGCCAAGGTGGACGCGAACGCGGACGTGCGCGACAGCTACCGCCAGGTCGAGGACCAGGTCGACGCGCTGGGCCTGACGTCGGCCGTGCTGGTGGTGCCCCAGCGCGGCCGCGACGGCTTCCTGTCACCGGTGCCGTTCCTCGAGAACGAGCCTGACCTGGACCAGCCGGTCCTCTACGCCGAGGACCGGGAGGAGCGGAACTTCGAGCTGTTCGACCGCTTCCCGGACCGTGCGATCTACCAGCTGGTCCAGCAGCACGAGGCGGGCGACGTGTTCCTGGAGCCCAGCCTGGTGCCGACCCGGCTGCGCCTGGGGCGCGGCGAGGGCCTGTTGCTCCACCTCCAGGTCACGAACCAGACGGACCGGACGCACATGGTGGCGTACATCAGCGACGGCCGCTCCCGGAAGGTGCGGCTTCTCGCCGGCGACTCGTCCTGGGGCGACCGCTACGACGTGTCGTGGCATCTCGAGCCCGGCGCGGCCGCCACCACACCCGAGGACGAGGAGGCGTTCACCCCGGCGGACACGGAGGCGGGGATGCTGACCGTCGGGCTCGCCGCCGCCGGCCCGGCGACCGCCCTGGAGGACGTGCGTTGGGAACGGCGCATCCCGTACCGCACGGTGGGTGACGAGGTGCAGCTCATCCAGCCCGGCCTCGGGTACGAGTTGCTGGCCGCCGGGGGCGAGCGCCACTGGATCGCCCGCAACCTCGACGACCGCCTGGCCGAGGCACCGGCCGTCGACGCACGATGACCGTCGCTCCGGCGGGCACGAGGCCGGCGCCGAGACGTGGCGCGCCGCGCGACGGCGGGGGTGGGCTCAGGGGTGGAGGACGTACCGGCCGCGCACGCCGCCCTTGGCGACAGCCCGGTGGGCGGCGGCGGCCTGGTCGAGCGGGACGACGGCATGCACCCGGGCCGGTAGGTGGCCGCTCGCTGTGGCCTCGAGGAGCTGGGCGAGCCGGGCGCCGTCGGGCTCGGAGACCAGGACGCGAACGGTGATGCCACGCTCCTCCGCGGGCCCTGCGCCGGGCCGAACGCCGACGAAGAGGCCGCCGTCGCGGACCAGCGCGACGCCTTGCTCGTGGAGGACGGCAGCGTCGGCCACCGCGTCCCAGCCGAGGGTGGCCCGGGCGGTGAAGTCGGCGCCGAGGCTGCGCACGAACTCTTCGTCCTCGGTCCGGGCCAGTCCGGTGACCCGCCAGCCACGGTCCTGGGCGAGCGGGACGGCGTAGCCGCCGAGGGCGCCCGCGGCTCCGGTCACCAGCAGGTTCCGGCCTCGACCGTCGCCGAGCAGGTCGACGACCTGGGCGGCGGCGAGGCCGTTGAGCGGGACCGTGGCCGCCGTGGTCAGGTCGAGACCGTCGGGCACGAGGGCGGTGTCGCCCGCCGCGACGACCAGCTGTTCGGCATAGGTGCCGACGGCGCGGTCGAACCCGGCGACCAGGCCGGCGACGCGGCTGCCGACAGGGAGGTCGACGCCCGGGCCGGCTGCGGTGACGGTGCCGGCGAAGTCCCAGCCCAGGCCGGTGTGGGCGGGTTGGTCGACCAGCCCGAGCTCGTGGAAGAGCCCGGCGGCGAGCGCCAGGTCGACGGGATTGACCGCGGCGCCGGCGATCTCGACCCGGACCTGGCCCGGCCCGGGCTCGACGACGGGGACGTCGACCATCTCGATGGACTCGGGACCGCTGGGGGTACGGACGACCGCGGCGCGGAAGGTGGTGGCCATAATCGCCCTCCTGTGGACGTGTCGGTGCTAAGCACCACAATGGATGAGTAACTCTCCAACGGGAAGTAGGCACTTTCGAGTGCGTTGCCCTCTGCGGGACGGATGGAAGGAGTAACGATGACGACGAGGACAGCGGGCCAGGAGCGGGCGCGGGCGAAGGCGGACTACGACGCGTTCCTGGCGGGCTGCCCCAGCCGCCAGCTCCTCGACCGGATCTCCGACAAATGGGTGACGCTGGTCCTGGCCGCGCTCGGCAGCGGCGGCCCGACGCCCGGACGGGACAGCGTCGGCGAGCCGCGGCCGATGCGCTACTCCGAGCTGGCCCGCACGCTGTCCGGGGTCAGCCAGAAGATGCTCACCCAGACGCTGCGCGCCCTGGAGCGTGACGGCCTGCTCACGCGCACGGTGACGCCGACCGTCCCCGTCACCGTCACCTACGAGCTGACCGACCTCGGAACCTCGCTCCACCACGTGATGCGCAGCATCAAGGTGTGGGCCGAAGCCCACATGGACGAGGTACTCACCCACCGCGAGGAGTACGACACCCGTCACGCCGAGCACGACGACGCTCCCGCGACCTCTCCCTGAACGAGCCCGGCCGGTCCGACGACCTCTCCGGCCCCCTCACCGGCTGACGTCGCTCGCGGCCGCCTTCTCGGCCATCACGCCAACCTCGCCATCGCGGGCGCCGCCCCTGGACCGGCACTTAGGCCCCCGGCGATCACATGGTCGGTTCGAGTTCGGTCGCCCGTACCCATGCGACGAGCAGGGCCAGCGCCGCGCCGATGTAGACGAGGCCGGCGGGGATCCACATGATGGCCCCCGCCAGTTGCTGATCCGCCAGCGGCTCGAGGTGCCACGGCCTGGTCGTCGCCGCGTAGCCCGAGTACCAGGGGGTCCGGGCAAAGGTCAGCAGAGCCGAGAGGAAGATGCTCTGCAGCGCCATGGTGAACACCAGGAGGACACCGAAGCCGTTGGATACTCGTCCGGCGGCACGCGTCCCGATGACGACCCGCCAGAACAGGACGCCGGTGGCCAGGAAGCTGACATGTTCGACGATGTGGAGGAGCTCGCTGTCGAGCGCTGCGTCGTAGGGGCGCGACGCGTGCCAGAACCACAGCGTCGCGACATGGAGCACCCAGACCGTCACCGGATCGCGCAGGGGACTGAGGTTGGTCCGGGTGAGTCCGAGACGTCGACGCCAGCGGGCGTTCTCGCGGCGTACCAGGGCCGGACTGCCTCGCAGGAGGGTGGCCGTGGGCGCGCTGAGCGCGAGCAGCGGCGCGGCGATCAGCAGCAGGAGCACGTGCTGGACCATGTGGGCGGAGGCCAGCGAGCTGGACATGGCGTCGAGGGGCGAGACGAGGGCGATGCCGATCACGAGCACCGCTCCGGCGAAGCATCGGGCTCGCCAGTCGTCGACGGTCCGTCGTGGGCTGGCGGCGTGCCCCCGGCGATACGCCCACACGGTGAGAACGAGACCGGCGACGAGCACCGGGTCGGCGTCCCACGAACCCCACAGATCGTGGGGGGCGACTGGTTGACCGGTGTGGGCCAGAGTCGACATCAGCACCCCAGGACGAGGGCCGGCACGCCGACGAACAGCACCGCCGCGAACGACAGCACGGAGAGCAGGAAGCCGGCGAAGGCCAGCGGGCCCCGGCCGTCACCGTCGTGTGTGTCGGCGATCTCGCGGGCACCTGCCGGGTGAGGCACGATCGGGCTGGCCTGCCAGCGCCGCCACGCCCATCCCGCGCAACCGACGCAGCCGACGGCGGCGAGGGCGGTGGCCGCGAGCGTGACCGCTCTGGGGACGGGCGGGTCGAACAGGTCGAGGCCCGGCCCGTCACCGGTGCAGCCGGCCTCGGCGGTCAGGTACACGACCATGAAGTGGGTGACCCAGATCACCGGGCCGGCGAGGAGCACGACCCACGTGATGCGGGCGCGCCGGTCTCCGGAGACGTCGACCGCGAACGGCGTACCTCCGACGGCGGTGGTCGCTCCGCGGGTGGGCGGCGCGCTGTACTCAGGAGGGTCGGGCCGGCTCACGTGAGGTGCGGCCCGAGGTAGACGGTGCCGAACCCGGCGATCCAGATGACCTGCGCCGCGGTCCAGAACCGGGCGACGTTGGCGACTGCGGCGTGCCGGCGGGAGGTGTACAGCCCGCGTAGCGCCCAGTACAGGACCATCACGGACATGATTGTGACGCCGACCGCCACGAGCAGCACGAAACCGGACAGGGTGTAGAAGATCGACCCGTAGGCGTGGGCGGTCCAGCCGAAGTCCAGGCGTACGAGATCGACGATCTGCACGACGATGGCGGCGCTCCCGACGACGAGCCCGCCGATCAGGCCACGGATGAACCCGGGTTGGTCGTCGGCGATCAGCCGGCGCAGGCCGCCACGCCCGATCACGCCGGCGAGCAGGACCAGGGCCACGGCGACCAGGGGGAGGGTGAGGTCGGGGTCGGCGATCCCGCGAGCTGGCCACTGCGGGTTCTCGAGCCGCAGGTAGAAGTAGCTGAGCAGGAGGCTGGCGAACGCTATGCCGACGAAGAGGATGGCCAGCCCCATCCCCCAGGCGGCCACGACGACGCTGCCGCCGGCGTTGACCGGGACGTGGTGCTCGCGCTCGAAGGCATCCTCGTCCTCGACGGTCATCGGCGCCTCCGTCGGCCAGTTCCAGGCGATCGCGCCGACGACCATGACCAGCGCGCCGAGGGGGATACCGAAGCGGACCTTCGTCAGCTCACCGATGAAGGTGACCACCAGCCCCACCGCAGTGACCAGGGGCCAGATCGAGGGATCGGCGATCCGGAAGACCTCTTGCGGTCGCGCGTCGGCCGTGCCGACGGTCACGGCGGCACGCCACCGCAGCGGCCAGTCCGCCAGGGCGCGAACGAACCGTTCGAGGCGCTCGTCACCTCGGTGGAGGCTGTCCTGGTCCCACAGTGGGTTGCGGCTGTGCACGATCGGCAGGACCGACCAGCCGTGTTGGGCCGGAGGGGACGGCACCGCCCACTCGAGGGTGTCGCCGCCCCACGGGTTGGCCGGTGCCGGCTCTCCGCGCCGGAGGCTGCGGACCACGTTCCAGATGAAGATGGCGATGCCGGGGACGATGAAGAGGACGACTCCGGTGGTGGATATCAGGTTGTAGATGCCCCAGCCGGTGTCGGAGTCGTAGGTGTAGATCCGCCGCGGCATGCCCAGCAGCCCTGCGAAGTGCATTGGGAAGAACGCGACGTTGACGCCGATGAACAGCAGCCAGAAGTTCCAGCGGCCGAGCCGTTCGTCGAGCATCTTGCCGGTGAATTTCCCGAACCAGTAGTACACGCCCGCGAAGATCGGGAATGCGACGCCTCCGATGAGCACGTAGTGGAGGTGGGCGACGACGAAGTGGGAGTCGTGCGCCTGCAGGTCGAAGGGAGGTGCGGCGACCATCACGCCGGTGATCCCGCCGAGCACGAAGATCGCCAGGAAGCCGATGACGAAGAGGAAGGGTGTCGCGAACACCGCTCTGCCCTCCCAGATCGTGGCCAGCCACGCGAAGATCTGCACCCCTGCCGGGATGGCGATCGTCATGCTGGCCGCGGCGAAGAAGCTCAGGATCAGCGGGGGGAGCCCCACGGCGAACATGTGGTGAGCCCACAGGCCGAACGACAGGAAGCCGATGGCGACGAAGGCCGCGATGAGCCACGTGTGACCGACCATCCGATGACGCGTGAACACCGGCACGATCATCGACACCACGCCGGTCGCCGGCACGAACTGTATGTAGACCTCGGGGTGACCGAAGATCCAGAACAGGTGCTGCCACAGCAGCGAGCTGCCCCCCAGCTCCGGGTTGAAGAACTCTGTGCCGAAGCCGCGATCGAGCTCGAGCAGGAGGCTGCCGATGATCAAGGGCGTGAACGCGAACAGGATCATGAAGCTGAAGACAAGGATCGCCCACGCGAACAGCGGCATCCGGCTCAGGGTCATCCCCGGCGCGCGCATCTTGCAGATGCCGATGATCAGCTCGAGCGCGGCGGCGATCGCCCCCACCTCGGCCACCCCGAGCCCGAGGACCCAGAAGTCCAGGGCGAGATCGGGGGAGAAGTCCGGGCCGCTGAGCGGTGTGTAGGCGAACCACCCGGCGTCGGGGACGAGCTGGAAGAGCGTGCTGCTGTAGTACAGCAACCCCCCGAAGAGCAGGGCCCAGTAGCTGAAGGCGCCGAGCCGGGGGAACGGCAGCTCACGCGTGCCGAGCAGCAAGGGCAACAGGAGGATGGCGAAGCCCTCGAAGATCGGCAGGATCACGAGGAACATCGTGACGGTGCCGTGGTTGGTGAACAGCTCGTTGTACAACTGCGGTGACAGGAGGTCGTTCTCCGGCACGGCGAGCTGCAGACGCATCAACACCGAGTCGAAGCTCCCGCCGAGCAGCAGGAAGAAGAACCCGGTGAGCATGAGACGGGCACCGATCTTGTCGTTCTGGACGCCGGTGAGCTGTCCCCGCAGACCGGGCGGATCAGCGAAGAGGCGGTCGAGCGCCTCATGCGTGATCGGTTCCTCGACCAGCGGCGTGTCCACGCCGGATCGCGGCGGCCCGAGCGCGTCGGTCATTCGAGCGTCTCCAGGTACGCGACCACCGCCTCGAGCTGCTCGTCGGTAAGGCTGGAGGCGGGCATCCCGACACCGTCCTTCGCGGTGTGCGGATCGCGGACCCAGTCCGCGAGGTTCATCTGGGTGTTGGAGAGCGTGCCGGCGCCGATCGTCGGTCGGCTGCCGACGTGGGTGAGGTCCGGTCCGTCGGTGGCATCGGCGGCCGTGCCCCTGACGGTGTGGCAGGCAGCGCACTGCGCCTCGTCTCCCAAGAACACCTCCCGGCCCCGCTGGGCGGTGGCGTCGCCCGGTTCCGCCGCCGGCCCCCGCTGGGCGTCCACCCATGACGCGAACCGGTCCTGCGATTCGGCGACGACGACCACCGCCATGTTGGCGTGCTGCAACCCGCAGAACTCGGCGCATTCGCTGTGGAACTCGCCCGGCTCGTCGGCCTCGAGGACCAGCGTGTTCGTCCCGTCGGGCAGGGCATCGAGCTTGCCGCCCAGGGCCGGCACCCAGAAGCTGTGGATCACGTCCGCCGAGGTCAGCTCAATGGAGACGGCACGGCCAACGGGAACGTGGAGCTCGTTCGCCGTGGTGATGCCCTCCTCGGGATAGCGGACCTCCCACCACCACTGGTGCCCGATCACCTCGACGACGAGCGCTCCCGCCGGGGCCTCGGTCGGTACGTCCCGCATCGCCGCGACGGTGGCGCCGAAGACGACGACGAGGACCAGCACCGGCATGACGACGCCACCGCCGATGAGCCAGCGGCTGCTCCGCCCCGTGTCCGGCGTCGGTGTCGACTCGACGTCCCGGCGCCCGCGGAACAGGCCCAGCACCAGCAGCACCACGACGCCGACGAACACCAGCGCGCCGAGCGCGAGCATCAGCCACCACAGCTCGGCCATGGTCTCGGCGACCGGCCCCTTCGGGTCGAGCCCCCCGCGGTCGGCCGGCATCACTGGGCACCCGCTTGCGGTGGGATCACCACGACGGTGACCGACCGCTTGCCTGAGTCGAGCCCGGCAGTCGCACCACCGAGTCGTCGTGCCAGGGCACCGACCATTCTGAGAGCTCCCAGAGCACGACCGGTAGAGACCCGTGTTGTTCTACCGCGGGACCACATAGCTGTCCACGGCCGGCTCCCGGGAGGCCCCCCATCCACGTCGTCGCCGTCACGGCGGGCCCACCGCGGCCGAGCACCGCTCCGACCAGGAGCTTGACAGCAAGGAGGAAATCGATCTCTGGCTATCGGCGCGGGGCCAGCCCCTGGCTGATGACGAGCCGGTAGCCGAGGTCGAGCGCGTCGATGGTTGCGACTCGGCGGTATCGGCGTGCCCAACGTCCAGAAGCGAGGTCGTCGTCGAGGCGTCTCATCGCCCTGGCGACGTTGGTCGGGTCGCACCGAGCGAACGCGGAGATCGCCTGGCGAGCGTCGGCATCGAGGTAGATGGCGGGTCGTCGCCAGTAGGCGCCGCAGAAGCCGTCGGCGCAATCGGCGGGGATCGGGATCGGCCGAACGTCTATGACCTCGAGGGCGTCGGTGACGGCGTCGAGCGTCGCCAGGCGAGCTTCGTGTGCTGCGATCTCTGGGAGGTAGTCCGCGACGAGCCAGAAGCGGGCGAACATCTTGGGGTCCCAGGTGAGGATCACCTGGCGTTCGCTCACGCGGGCAAGCTCGCGGAGGCCCGCCAGGTGGTCTCGCCAGTGGTGCGTGGTGAGGACGGCGAGTGCGGCGTCGATGCAAGCGTCCCGGAACGGGAGGTGCTCAGCAACGCCCTGCACCACGGGTGGAGCGTCGTCGGGCCGCTGGTCGATCATCGTTCGTGACGGTTCGAGCGCGACGACTCGCCGGTGCGGCGGCTCGTAGGAGCCGGTGCCGCTGCCGACACCGAGGATCGACGCCGCGTCGCCCAGGGCCTCGTCGATGGCGGCGGCGATGCGGGGATCGGGCTGGCGGAAACGGGCGTAGCCGCGGCCGATCGTGTCGTAGCGCCGAGCACGCGTTACCGCATCAGGGTTGCTCATTCGGGCCATCGGGCGCGAGCGAGGCTAGAGGTGGCTGACGAGCTCGTCGATGCTCACCATGGGTTGTCCCCAGCGCAGCGCGAACCGTTCGACGGCCGCGCCGGTGAGCATGTGCCCGTCGGGGCCCATGACCTCGCAGATGACCGCGACAGTGGGACGTCCTGCTGCCTCGCACAGCGCCAGGGAGGCCTCGGTGTGGCCGCGCCGCTCGGCGAGCCCTCCAGGACGGCCGGCGAGCGGGAAGACATGGCCCGGACGCAGGAAGTCCGCCGGCCGGGCGTCGGGGTGAGCGAGTCGCCGCACCGCTGCCGCCCGGTCGTGCGCGGATACGCCGGTGCCCTCGCCGGCGGCGAGGTCGATCGACACGTGGTAGGCCGTGCCGTGGCGGTCGCCGCTGCCCGGCATCGGTGGGATCGCGAGGCGCTCGAGCCGTGCCGGGTCGCAGGGCACGGTCGTGTGGCCACACGCTTGGGTGAGGAGGAAGACGAAAGCGTCCGGCCGCAATCCGGCCCCGGCGAACACGACGTCGGCTTCGCCCTCCCGGTCGGGGTCGTAGATGACGACACCGCCGCCGGCCGCGAGCTGCGCCGCTGCCTTCTGCACACCGACAGGACCGCTCAGCTCTCCCGCCCACGGCAGGGCCGCGAACGTGCGGTTCACCACCAGGCGAGCAGTCTCGTGGACTTCGCCGGCTGCCTTGACGACGAGATCGGACTCCAAGTTGACCCGGTCGCCTTCTCGCAGGTCCCCGAGCGTCGTCTCTGTGACCGTCAGCGGGATGAGCGCGACCGAGAACCGGTCCCGGACCACCTCGGCCACCGTCAGGCTCACCCCGTCCACCGCCACCGAGCCCTTCGGGACGATCTCGCGCAGGAACCGTCCCGGCGGACGGATCCACACGCGGCGCCCGCCCCCGCCCTCGGCATCCACCTTCGTCACCTTGCCGACCGCGTCGACGTGGCCCTGCACGAGATGCCCATCGAGTGGGTCACCGAGCCGCAGCGGCAGCTCGAGGTTCACTCGATCGGCGGCCCTCAGCTCGGTCGCCGTCGCCCGACGGGCCGTCTCGACCGACACGTCGACGCGCACCCGGTCGACGTCGACCTCGACGACCGAGAAGCACACACCCGAGATGCACACCGACGCCCCCGGTGCCAGCGCAGCGGCCGCCTTCGGTGCCTCGATCGCAAGCTGCGCGCCGGCAGCGACGACCGTTCCGACCTCCACAATCCGACCCGTGAACACAGCCATGTCCTCCAATCGCGCGGCAGAAACTCAACGCCACGAGAAGGGCAGCCACCGTCCTCGGAATCGGGCTGGCACCGTTGGCCCGGACTTTCACCGAGTCGTTCCACCAGCCGTGGAACCTGCGGGCTGTCACCGCACAGCACGGGATTGAACCGTCGTTTGGAGGCTAGCCGGGCGACCGCATGACAACCAGAAGCACGCAGGCGGCCGGTCCACCCCATTCCTCGCCCCCCTGCGGACACGTGCGACGCTCGGGACGTGGAGGCCCACGAGAGCGAGGTGACCGAGCGGCGGTGGGCGGAGGAGCTCGATCGCCGGGATGAGCTGGCGGGGTTGGTGGACGAGTCGGTGGTGAGCAACGACGAGCCGGGGCTGATCTACCTGGACGGGAACTCGCTGGGGCGGCTGACGCACCGTGTGCGGGCGCGGTTGCAGCGGGTGATCGACGACGAGTGGGGCACCGGGCTGGTGCGGTCGTGGGAGCGCTGGATCGAGCAGCCGGTGGCCGTGGGCGACGCGCTCGGGCGCCACCTGCTCGGCGCCGCGGCCGGCCAGGTCGTGGTCGCCGACAGCACCACCGTAAACCTCTACAAGGCGGCGTCCGCGGCGATCGCCACCCGCCCCGACGCGACCGCCCTCGTCACCGACGACAACAACTTCCCGACCGACCGCTACGTCCTCGAGGGGCTCGCCGCCCGGCACGGGCTCGAGTACCGGGAGGTCCGCAGCGATCCGATCATCGGTCCCGATCCCGCCCGGCTGGCCGCGGCCCTGCCCGGCGCGGCGCTGCTGTGCCTGTCGCACGTCGCCTACCGCTCGGGCGCGCTGGCGGACATGACGAGCCTCACCGAGCTGGCCCACCGCCACGGCGCCCTGGCCCTGTGGGACCTGTCGCACGCGGTCGGGTCGGTGCCCGTCGACCTCGACGGCAGCGGCGCCGACCTGGCGGTGGGCTGCACCTACAAGTACGTCAACGCCGGGCCCGGAGCGCCCGCGTTCGTGTACGTCCGCAGCGAGCACCAAGCCACGCTGCGCCAGCCGATCTGGGGGTGGTTCGGCCAGCGCGACCAGTTCGCCATGGGCGCCGGCTTCCGGCCGGTGGACGGCATCGGGGCGTGGGTCACCGGCAGCCCGGCGGTGCTGGGCCTGGCCGCGGTCGACGAGGGCGTTGCGCTGCTGGCCGAGGCCGGCATCGACCGGCTGCGAGCCAAGGGCAAGGCGCTCACCGCGCTGATCGTCGACCTCCACGACACCTGGCTGGCGCCGCTGGGCTTCACCCTCGCCAGCCCGCGGCACGCCGCCGAACGGGGCTCGCACGTCGCGCTGGCCCATCCCGACGGCGCCCGCATCGCCTGGGCCCTGCGCGAGCGGGCCGAGGTCGTCCCGGACTTCCGGGCCCCCGACCGACTGCGGCTGGGCCCCGCCCCGGTCGCGACGCGCTTCGTCGACGTGTGGGATGCCATGGACCGCCTCCGCGGCCTGGTCACCGCCGGCGTCCACGAGCAAGTCCCGATGCCGGACAGCCGGGTGACCTGACGACCGCTGGGCGCCGCCGACCCGTCCTAGCGCTGGCGGAACGATGCGGTCGGATGCGGGTGGGACGGCCGACGCCGGCGGGGCCGGGCGGGCTGGCCGCCGTCCCACCGCACGTCGCCGGTCGAGGTCGACGCCGGGGTGAGGCCGACGAGGTCGGCGCCCTCCGGGAACGTCGGGTGACGCCGACGGTGGCAACCCCGCTCGCCGTTGCCTCCAAGGCGCGGCCGACGAAGACAACGGTACGGGTGAATTCGCGCCGACGTCCTCTGGGGTGGCGGCGCACGGCGCGCTACCCCGCAGGTAGTCGCCCCCGGGGGCGGCCGGGCGGACAGTGCAGCGACGTCGACCCCCCGAGGAGCCCCTGGTGAACACATCGACCACCGGCCGGACCACCGACCTCACCCTCGATGGGGGCCCGGCCCGGCGCCCTACCGCCTCGGCGCCCACCGGTCCGCTTGGCCCGGTCGCCCGCTTCTGGCGCAACCGGACCTTCGCCCGTACTCGTCACCGCCTCCTGCGGATGCGCCGGACGAGCTCGGCGGTGACCCGGCTCCACGGCCGCCTGATCCGCTTGAGTGGGGGACGCGTGCAGCGGTCCCTCCTGTTCACAGGCGGGATGCCGGTCCTCGTGCTGACCACGACGGGCCGCCGCTCGGGCCGGTCCCGATCGGTGCCGGTCGGCTTCCTCCGCCACGGCCGAGGCTTCGCGGTGCTGGCGTCCAACGCCGGCAGCGACCGGCCGCCCGCCTGGTGGCTCAACCTCCAGGCCGACCCGGCGGCAACCGTCCTCGCCGACCGGCGCCGCACCGCCGTGCTCGCCCGCCAGACGACCGAGTCCGAGGACCGGGAGCTCTGGTCGACGTTCGCCCGCCTGAACCCCGGGTTCGACGAGTACCGCCGCCTGACCACCCGGCGGATCCCGGTCGTCGTGCTCGAGCCCACGAGCTGACCAGCCGGCGCGCCAGGTCGAGGCAGTCGTTCACGAGCGTCGGCAGCCCGGTGAGGCCGTCGTAGGAGCGGGTCCCGTCGATGGACACGGCTTCACGTTCGCATCGGCCGGAGAAGCTGTCGGCGACGCCGGGAAGCAGTAGGCGACACGTTCCGGAGCCCGGCCGGGCCCGAGGCCCGCGGCGGGCCCGCCGATGGGCTGTCGTCGCGTGCACCCCCTACGATCCGCGGGCGGACGGCCGACCCGGGGGACATGCCATGCAGCTCGCACCACGCTACGACGCGACGCCGATCATTCAGATGTACGGGCCGGTCGACGGGATCGGTACCGCCCTGGTCCGCCAGCGGCGCCGGCTGGCGGCCCTGCTCGACGGCCTCGACGACGCTGCGTGGGAAGCACCGACCCGCTGCGCGGGCTGGCGGGTGCGCGACGTCGTGTCGCACCTGGCCGACGCCGACGGGTTCTGGACGTTGTCGCTGCAGATGGGCGTCGCCGGCGAGCCCACCCGCTTCCTCGACGGCTTCGATCCCAAGGCGACGCCCGCCGCCATGGTCGAGGCCGCCGGCGGCGCCTCACACGCTGAGGTGGCCGACCGGTTCCGGGCGGCGTCCGCCGGGCTGGCCGAGGTGGTCGACGGGCTCGACGAGGCCGGGTGGGCGGCGCTCGCCGAGGCGCCGCCCGGCCACGTCCCGGCCTCGGTCCTGGCCCACCACGCCCTGTGGGACGGCTGGGTCCACGAGCGCGACATCGCCCTGCCGCTCGGCCTCACCCCCGCCGAGGAGGACGACGAGGTGTTGGCCTCGCTCCGCTACGCCGCCGCGCTCGGCCCCGCCTTCGTCGTCTTGGCGACCCCGGGCCGCCGGGGCGCCCTCGTGATCGAGGCGCGCGGTCCCGACGCCACGGTCGTGGTCGAGGTCGACGGGGCGGCCTCCGTGCGGGGCGGCCCCGCGCCCGCAGGCGCCCCCATGCTCGCCGGCCCAGCGGTGACCCTGCTCGAGGCACTGAGCATCCGCGTGCCGTTCCCGGCCCGGCTCGACGGCGACGACGCGTGGCTGGTCTCCGGCATCGCCGGGGTCTTCGAGTCGACGGCCGAGCCCGCGGCACCCTGACCCGTAGGGCACCCGACCCGGGCGGCCCGACCCAACGGCGGGCGCTACCCGCTCGACCTGGCGGCCGCCGCTTCGGGGCCTATGGGCGAGCCCGTGGCAGGCACCGGCTCATGGTCCGGGTCCCGGCGAGGACCGTTCACCCTTCTCGGCGCCCGGGCTGGCCGCCGTGTGCTGGCGGCGTCTGCGGGCCCACCAGGGGGTGCGGCGCATGGGTTCGGCGGTGAGGGAGGTCTCCGGTACGTCGTAGCGTTCGAGAAGGGTGGAGCCGAAGGCTTGGAGGATGGCGGCGGCCGGCAGGGCGAGGACGGCGCCGACGGGGCCGAGCAGGGCGGCGCCGGTGATGACCGTCCCGAAGGCGATGGCGGGGTGGAGCTCCATGGTGTGGGCGGTGACGCGTGGGGCGAGCAGGTAGTTCTCCACCTGCTGGTAGACGATGACGAACCCGAGCGTGAGGGCACCGTCGACCGGGTCGTTGAGCAGGGCGACGAGCACGGCCATGGCACCGGCCAGGTAGGTGCCGATCACAGGCACGAACTGGGACACGACGCCGATCCACAGGGCGAGGGGCACCGGGTAGGGAACGCCGACGATGCTGAGGAACACCCAGCTGGTGACTGCGGAGATCGCGGCGAGTAGCGCCCGGGAGTAGATGTACCCACCGGTCTTGTCGATGGCGAGCTCCCAGGTGCGCAGGACCTGGTCCTGGCGGTGTGCTGGCAGCCGGGCGAGGATCGTTCGGCGTAGGCGCGGGCCGTCGGCCACGAGGTACCAGGTGAACAGCGCGACGGTGAAGACCTGGAAGACGCCGCCGACGACGCCCACGGTGTAGCCGAGGGCGTTCTGGGCGACCTGGCTGCCGAGGTCGCGCAGGGGGCCTTCGGCTTCGGTGAGTTCGTCGACGAGTTCGTCGGTGTCCAGGTCGGCGTCGAAGCGGTCGTTGACCCAGGTCTCGATGTCCTCGAGGTAGTCGGGGGCGGACTCCACGAAGTTGGTGAGCTGGCGGACCAGGACCGTCGCGATGGCGGCAACGAACGCCAGGGTGACCAGGGTGACGGCGAGGAAGACGACCCAGG
>DATFOS010000049.1:0-6342 GCA_035265325.1 Acidimicrobiales bacterium | reverse complement strand
ATGCAAGAGGGCGTCATCCGGAAGCTGCGGTCGTGAGCCGCGCGACCCCCGTGGCCCGCCGGTCCCGCGCCCGCCGGGCGACAGCCGCCTTGGCCGCCGGTGCGCTCCTGGCCGCCGCCTGCAGCGGGGACGACTCCTCCGACAACGCCGGCGACGGCGAGGGCGCCGCCGGCGGCCCGTCCGCCGCCACGTCGACCGCGGCCACGTCGGCGAACAGCGCCGCTGCGGATCCCGGTCCGGGCGCCCTGGCGGAGGTCGAGGTCGCGCTCACCCCCGTGGCCGAGGCGGACAGCCCGACGTCGCTCGTCCTGCGCCCCGGGTCGGAGGAGCTCTACGTCGCCGAGCGCGAGGGCACCGTGAGGCGGGTGGACGTGTCCGGCAGCGGCGCCGACCGCAGCTACGAGCTGGCCGACGACCCGCTGATCGACATCAGCGACTCGGTGGTGGCCGACGCCGAGCGGGGCCTGCTCGACATCGCCTTCTCCCCCGAGGGCGACACCCTCTACCTCAGCTACAGCCTCGCCCCTGACGGCGACACCCGCGTCGACGCCTACGCCATGGCGGACGACGCCCTCGACACCGACTCCCACCAGGAGATCCTCGCCGTCGAGCAGCCGTACCCGAACCACAACGGTGGCGACATCGAGTTCGGCCCGGACGGGTTCCTGTACGTGGCGCTGGGCGACGGCGGCGCCGGCGGCGACCCCGAGGGCAACGGCCAGGACACGTCGGCCCTGCTGGGCAAGGTCCTCCGGCTCGACCCGACGCCGGCCGAGGGCGGCTACGCCATCCCGCCGGACAACCCGTTCGCCGACGGCGACGGCGGCGCCCCCGAGGTCTGGCTGTACGGCGTTCGCAACCCGTGGCGGATCACGTTCGACCCGGGCACCGACGACCTGTGGGTCGCCGACGTGGGCCAGGAGCAGTGGGAGGAGGTCGACCTCCTCCCCGCCGCCGACGGGGCCGGCATCGGCGCCAACCTGGGCTGGGACCAGATGGAGGGGACCCACCAGTACGACGGCGGCACCGCGCCCGACGGCGCTGTCGCCCCGATCTTCGAGTACTCGCACGACGAGGGCTGCTCGATCACCGGTGGCGTCGTCTACGCCGGCCCGTCGGTGCCGGGGCTCGAGGGTGCCTACCTTTTCACCGACTACTGCCAGGGCGTCCTGCGGGCGCTGCGGGCCACCGACGGCGCGCTGGCGGAACAGCGGGTGTTCGACGACGCCACGCTCGGCGAGCCCGTGTCGTTCGGGGTGGACGCCGTCGGAGATGCCTACGTCCTCTCGCTCGGCGGCGAGATCGCGCGGGTCGACCCGGCATGACGCTCCGCTCGGACGACGACGTCCTCCACATCACGACGCCCGCCGCCTGGCAGGAGGCGCAGGGCAGCGGCACCGTGCCGGTCGAGAGCCTGGCCACCGAGGGCTTCGTGCACTGCTCGACCCGCGGCCAGCTCCCGGGCACGCTGGCCCGCCACTTCGCCGGCGCCAGGCCGCTGCTCGGCCTGGTCCTCGACGTCTCGGCGATGGCCGACCTCCGCTGGGAGCTCAGCGTCCCCGACCAGCCCCCGTTCCCCCACCTCTACGAGCCGTTGCGCACGTCGATGGTCCTGTCGGTGGAGCCCCTGCAGGCCCCACCGACCTGACCTCTCGGCCCGCGGCCCGGCCCGGGCCTCAGGTGGTGATCTCGACGGTGTCGCCGTCGGTGAGGGGGTGGGCGCGGCCGACCCACTGGCCCGGGTGGCGGGCGGACGGGGACCACAGGCGCGCCCCGCGGCAGGCGCGGCCGAGGTCCTTGTGGATGCGCTCGGCCACGTCGGCGACCGTGACCGGCCCCGGCAGGGCCACCGGCTCCGCGGCGACGTCACCGTCCTTGGACAGGTACACGCGGGTGAGGCCCGTGAGGGACCACACGGCCTCACGCAGGGCGTCCAGCGTGGCGTCGTCGAGGACCGAGACCGGCACGACCGGAAGGTCGGCGGCGTGCCGGCGCAGGGCTGCCACGGTCTCGGGGCCCACCTCGTCGACCTTCGTGGCCACCAGGACGGAGGGCAGGTCGATGCCCGCCGCGTCCAGCTCGCGGCGCAGGGCGTCGAGCGTGCCCAGCGGCTCGGTCAGCGCGTGGCACAGGACCATGGCGTCCGCCGAGCGCAGCACGCCCAGCAGCGCCCGCCCGCCGCCCCGGCCCTCGGCCGCCCCCTCGATCAGCCCGGGGATCTCCACGAGCTGGACCGGCACTCCGCCGGCCCGGATGACCGCCGGGACGGGTCGGGTCGTCGTGAAGGCGTAGTCGCCGGTCCGGATCTGGATGTCGGAGAGGGCCTGCAGCAGGCTCGACTTCCCGGCGTTGGGCGGGCCCACGACGGCGACCTGAGCGGCGCCCTGGCGCCGCACCTGGATGGAGTCCCGCTGTGTGACCGCCGACCGCTTGTGGGTCTCGTCGATCTGTGAATGCACCCATTTCCGCAGGTCGGCATAGGGGCCGTTGCGGTAGTCCGGCAGCTCGTCGAGGATCGCCCGCAGCTCCCGCGTACGGACGCTGCCCTCCTTGCCGACGAGACGTCGCTTGATGACCTGGCGAAAGGTCTGATGCGGCATCGGCACCGTGACCACTCCCTCATTCGACTCGAGTAGGTGTCTCGAGGCGGGAGCGTCACGACGATGGCGCGCGCCGAAGGTCCCGGGGGGCGTCTGCCGTGCCGTGTCTCCCGCCGCTTCCTCATGGCTGAAGGGGAAGCGGCGGGATCAGC
Organism: Acidimicrobiales bacterium; assembly: GCA_035265325.1. Taxonomy (GTDB): domain Bacteria; phylum Actinomycetota; class Acidimicrobiia; order Acidimicrobiales; family VFJN01; genus DATCLS01. Next base: position 3,590 of record DATFOS010000049.1, on the reverse strand, counting down.
CGTTCAGGATCGTTGCCTTCGATCGCCAGGCCATCTCGCGGCGCTGGCCCGGTCGGAGAGCGGGCACGTCGGCGACGGTAGCCCGGCTCCGGGCCGCCCGGCCAGGCCTTTGGGCGGGCCTCACCGGTGCCGGCCGGTCACGCCGGCGCGGCGAGGACGACGGCGGACCAGCCGTCCTCCGCCGCCGTGGCCCGTTCCTCGAGCGCCGGGTAGGCGGCGACGACGCCTGGGCGGCGGGCGGTGAGGAAGCCGCTGAGCAGGAGCGTCCCGCCGGAGGCGAGCAGCGCCGTGACCGCCGGCGCCAGCTCGACGAGAACGGGGGCGAGGATGTTGGCCACGACGACGTCCGCCTCGCCGGGAGGGATGTCGGCGAGGGTGGGGACGACCCTCAGCCGGTCGGCGACGCCGTTGCGCTCGGCGTTGGCCCGCGTGGCCGCCAGAGCCTCGGGGTCGACGTCGGTGGCCAGTGCGCCGGCGGCCCCCAGGGCCAGCGCTGCGACAGCGAGGACGCCGCTGCCGCAGCCGACGTCCACCACCCGCTCTCCGCCACGCACGACGTCGCCGAGCGCGGCCAGGGCCAGCCGGGTCGAGGCGTGCGAGCCGCTGCCGAAGGCCCCGCCGGGGTCGACGACCAGCTCGATCGCACCGGCGTCGGACGGGGACGGGCCCGGGGGCACCCACGGCGGGCGGACCGTGACGCGACCGGCGGTCACCGCCCGGGCGTAGGGCCGCCAGGCGTCGAGGGCGGCCCGCGGGTCGACGGGGACGGCCTCGGCGGGCCATCGGCCGGCCACGGCGGCCAGCAGGGGGGCGGGGTCGCCGCCGTCGGCGAGCGCGCCCACGAGCAGCATCCCGCCGGGCACCGCCCGCTCCTCCACGGCCGCCGCGCCCGCCTGCCGCAGCGCATCGGCGGCCAGCTCGGCATCGACGCCGCCGCCCGTGCGCACGTGAACGGCGACGCCCCCCGGCGCGGCGGCGCCCGACGCGCCCCCCGGCCCTACTGCGCCGCCCCCGCCCGCCGCTCCGGCGGCGCTCCCCGGGCTCACGCCAGGGCGTCGGCGGTCGCCAGGCCCAGCGCCTCGAGTGCGTCGGCCGGGAGCGGCTCGCCGTCGGGCGATTCGCCGTCGGCCAGGGCGGCGCGGCCGCCGACCAGCACGTAGATCCGGCCCTCGTAGGACACGGCCTCGTCGCCGATCCCCTCCACCCGGGCCGGCAGCTCGTCGGTCGGCCCCTCGGCCGCCACCCGGGCGTCGTACACGTCGGCGCCGGCGACGCCCACGTTGAGCTCGGCGTCGCCGCCCAGCAGTGGGACCGTGCAGCGGTCGTAGGTGTACTCCAACGCGGCGGCGAGCCCGGCGTCCGTGCTCGTCACCGGCTCGCCCACCTCTTGCCACACGTCGGGCACCAGGCCCGGCACCGCGGCGCAGAGGGTGGCGAAGTCGTCCGTGCCCTGGGCGACGACCTCGCTGCCGAGGGCGGCGAGCGTGGTCAGGTCGTCGGCCGTCGGCTCGGCGCCGGGGCCGAAGCCGAGCAGGATCGTCGCCTCCGGCGCCCGGACCACCAGCTCGGTGTCCGCCACGAACGCCTCGTCGCCCAGGCCCGTCAGGTCCGGCCCCGCCTCGTCGGCGGCGGCCGCCATCTGCTCGTAGCCGCTCACGTCCGGCTCGCCCTCGTCGTCGACCAGCTCGGCCACCACGACCTCGGTCCCCTTGGCGTCGTAGGAGCAGCCCTGCCAGCTAAGGCTGTACTCGCCCTCGCCGATGTCCCCGCTCGTCCCGCCGGCGGTGGGCCCGTTCGCGAGGACCTCCGTCCCGACGGCGGCGGACACGGCCTCGGGGCTCAGCAGGCAGCCGTCGCTCGCCTCGGCGGTGCTGTCGTCGCTGGTGGCAGCCGTGTCGTCGGACGCCTCGTCCTCGCCGCTACCGCCGCCACACGCCCCCAGCCCGAAGGCCACGACCACCGCCAGCGCCACACCCACCTGTCGCCTCATGGGCGGGCACGCTACCGGCGCGCCCACCGGCCGTCGCAGGACCGCCGCTCAGCGGCGGGCGGGACGGGAGAGCGTGAGCAGGTAGTCGCCGGCGGGGTCGGTCCACAGCCCCACGGCCTGCATCCCGGCCGCGGCCAGCTCGGAAGCCACCTGCGCCGGGGTGAACTTGGCGCTCACCTCGGTCCGGACCTCCTCGCCGTCGGCGAAGCGGACGGCCAGGCCCAACCGCCGCAGCGTGACCGTGGTGGCGGCGTCGCTGCGCAGGCGCATCTCGATCCAGCTGTTGTCGGGGTCCCACACGGCGACGTGCGTGAAGCGTTCGGGGGCGAAGTCGCCGTCCAGCTCGCGGTTCAGCACGTCGAGCACGTTCCGGTTGAACGCCGCGGTCACTCCCGCCGCATCGTCGTAGGCGGCGACGAGCCGGTCGGCCGGCTTGACCAGGTCGGTGGCGAGGAGGAAGCGGTCGTCCGGCGCCAGCAACGCGCCGACCTCGCCGAGGAACTCGGCCCGCTCGGCCGGGGCGAAGTTGCCGATGGTCGAGCCGAGGAAGGCGATCAGCTGCGCCCGCCCCCCGGCCGGCACGGCGGAGAGGTGCCGCCGGAAGTCGCCGACGACAGCGTGCACCTCGATGTCGAACTCGTCGACGACCGCCTGGGCCGCCGTGCGGAGCGTCCCCTCCGATACGTCGAACGCCACGTAGCCGTCGAGCCCCCCGGTGGCGCGCTGCATGGCGCTCAGCAACTCGCGGGTCTTCTCGGAGTTGCCCGACCCCAGCTCGACGAGCACCGACGCCCCCGCCGCCTCGGCGATCTGGCCGGCGGACCGGCGCAGCAGCGCGCGCTCGGTCCGAAAGGGGTAGTACTCGGGCAAGCGGGTGATCTGCTCGTACAGCTCGCAGCCCCGGTCGTCGTAGAACCAGGTCGGCGGGATCGTCTTCGGCGTCGCCGTGAGCCCGCCCTGCACGTCGCGGCGCAGGGTGGCCTTCAGCTGGTCGGGCGTGAGGCGGACGTCGACCGTGAGCCGCCCGCGGGTCAGGGTGGCGCTCACCGGCCGCCCCCGGTCGCCGTCCCGGACGCGGCCGGGTCGTCGGTCGCCAGTCGCACACCCGTGAACGGCCAGCGTGAGCCCGGTGGGTAGAAGTTGCGGTAGGACGGGCGTGAGTGGCCGGCCGGCGTGACGCAGGCGCCGCCCCGCAGCACCTGCTGGTTGACCATGAACTTGCCGTTGTACTCACCCACCGCTCCGGCGGCGGGGCGGAACCCCGGGTAGGGCGTGTACGGGCTCGCCGTCCACTGCCACACGGCGCCGAACCACTGTTCGGCGTCGGGCCCGCCCGCCCGCGGGTGGAGGCTCGTCCCGAGGGCGTCGGCCGTCAGGCCGGGGGCGGTGTGGCCGGCGGTGCGGCCGGCGGCGGTCACCTCCCACTCGACTTCCGTGGGCAACCGGGCGCCGGCCCAGCGGGCGAAGGCGTCGGCCTCGTACCAGCTCACGTGCACGACCGGCTCGGCCCCGGCCACGGCCCGCGCGCCGTGCAACGTCTGCACGAACCAGCCCGCGCGCGTGGGGTGCCAGTAGCCGGGCGCCTCCCAGCCCTCGTTCT
>DATFOS010000048.1:0-17333 GCA_035265325.1 Acidimicrobiales bacterium | reverse complement strand
GACGGCGGCGTGCGCATGCAGCCGAAGTGACCGGCGAGCGCTGAGCGCCGTCGGCCGTCACGCGGCGTCGACCGTCGCGCGGGCCGGCGATGACCGTCCACTACTAGGCTGCCCCAAGTGTCTGGGACGGGGCGCGGGGCGAGGCCGGCGCCGGGCGGGACCGCGATCGCGGCCTCCGCTCCGGCTCCTGCCGTGGGACGGGTGGCGAAACGCGGGACGGGCGCGGCGCCGGCCACGGCCGTCTACGTGGCGGTCGACCTGCTGGCGCTGTCCGCCGCCCTCCTGATCGCCCACCTGCTGCGCTTCGGCGTGACGCTGGCCGAGCTCAAGGGCACCGACATCCCCTACGTCCTCGTCTCGATCGCCACCGTGCCGATGTGGCTGGCCGTGCTGGCCCTGGCCGGGGCCTACGACCGGCGCATCCTCGGGATCGGGTCCGACGAGTACCACCGGGTGATCAACGGCGCCGTGCACTTCCTGGCCGTGGTCGCCGTCCTCCACCTGGTCGGGCGGCTGGTCATCGCCCGGGGGTTCGTGGGCGTGCTCATCCCGGTGGCGCTGGTCCTGACCGTGGCCGCCCGCTACTGGCTGCGCTCCTGGCTCTACGCCCGGCGCAGCGCCGGCGAGTACCTCCACCGCACGCTGCTCGTGGGTAGCCCCGGCACGATCGTCGACGTCGGGACGCACATCCTGCGGACGGGCTGGTCCGGCTTCCGCATCGTCGGCGCGTGCGCCGACACCGACCTCACGGCCCTGGGCGTCAACGGCGTGGCGGTCCCGGTGATGGGCCGGCTGGCCGACCTCGAACGGGCGATCGCGGCGTCGCGGGCCGACTCGGTGGCCGTGACCGACGAGTCCGTGGGCGACGACCTGCCGGCGCTGACGGCGCTCGTGCAGCGGGCGGGCGTCGACCTGCTGGTGGCCCCCGCCATCGTCGACGTCGCCGGCCCCCGCATGGCGGTGCGGTCGCTGGCCGGCGTGCCGCTGGTCCACGTGAAGGAGCCGACGTTCAGCGGCCCCCAGCGCCTGGCCAAGGAGATCGTCGACCGTGCCACCGGCGTCTTCGGCCTGCTGGCCATGGCGCCGGTCATCGCCACGGTGGCCATCGCCATCAAGCTCGACGACGGCGGCCCCGTGTTCTTCCGCCAGGTGCGGGTCGGGCGCGACGGCACGTTCTTCACGATGGTCAAGTTCCGGACGATGGTCGTCGACGCCGAGACGCTGCTCACCGACCTCAACCAGAAGAACGAGACCGACGGCCTCCTGTTCAAGATGAAGCAGGACCCGCGCATCACCCGGGTGGGCCGCGTGCTGCGGAAGCACTCGATCGACGAGGTCCCACAGCTGTGGAACCTGCTGGTGGGCGAGATGTCGCTCGTCGGGCCGCGGCCCCCGCTGCCGAGCGAGGTCGAACTGTACGAGAACCACGTCAACCGGCGCCTGCTGGTGAAGCCGGGGCTGACAGGCCTGTGGCAGGTGAGCGGCCGCTCGGACCTGTCGTGGGACGAGACCGTGCGTCTCGACCTCTATTACGTCGACCACTGGACCCCGATCATGGACATGGTCATCGTCGCCAAGACGTTCTCGACCGTCCTGAGGGGGTCGGGGGCCTACTGAGCTCACCCGGCGACCTGCGCCCGGGCTCCTCCGCCCGCGGCGGGACGCCGTAAGGTTCCGCCCCGCGATGACCGCCGTCACCCGCCGCCTCCGTCCCTCCGCCCTGTCGCCGACGCGGGCGCGCCTGGCGTTGCTCACGGCCGCCTGCCTGGGGACGGCGGCGCTGGGCGCGTGGCTGTCCGAGGCCGCCCCGACCGGCATCAGCGGCGTCGACGAGCTCTGGACGGGCGGGCTGGTGGCATCCATCGCCTACCTGTCGGGCACGGCCCGGCGGTGGAGCTGGTTCATCCCCGCCGGCGTGGCGGCCGCCCTGTCGGGCGGGAACTGGGCGACCGGCGTGGCCGGGGTGGCGATCCTGCTCACCTTCTGGTGCGTCATCACCGACACCCGCACGCGGGTCCGGGGCGCGCTCATCGGCGGGCTCGGCACCGCCGCCCTCATGGGCGCCGACGACGTGGGGTTCCACGGCGCCACCGCCATCGCCACGGTCCTCGCCGTCCTGCCGGCCGCGGTCACCGGCTACCGCTACGCCCACCACCGCTCGCAGGCCCACGTCCGCATGGTGGCCGGCGCGCTGGGCGGTGCCTGCCTGCTGGTCACCGCCGGCGCCACGCTCGGCATCATCTCGACCCAGCGCGACCTGACCGACGGCGTCCGGCTGATCGACGAGGGCCTGGACGCGGCCCGCGAGGCCGACGACGACCTGGCCGGCGAGCGCCTGGGTCAGGCCGCCCGGCACCTGACGAGCGCCGACGTGACCTTGACGAGCTGGTTCGTCGAGCCGGCCCGGCTGCTCCCGGCCGTCGGGCCGAACCTCGACGCCGTCGAGTCGCTGGCCGACGAGTCGGCCAACGTGGCTGCGGTGGCCTCCGAGGCGGCCGAGACGGCGGACATCGACACCCTGCGCTTCCTCGACGGCCGCATCGACACCGAGGCGATCGCCAACATGGAGGAGCCGCTGGAAGACAGCCTGGCGGCCGTCCAGCGCCTCGACGACACGCTCGACGACGTGGCGCACTCGCCCTGGCTGGTGGCGCCGATCGCCGACCGGCTCGACCTGCTCGGCGGCCAGGTGGGCGACGCCGTCCCCGACGGCGAGACGGCCCTGGGCGCCATCCGCAACGCCCCGAACATCCTGGGCGTCGGCGAGCCCCGGCGCTACCTGGTGCTGTTCACGACGCCGGTGGAGGCGCGGGGCCGCACCGGCTTCCCCGGCAACTACGCCGAACTGGTCGTCGACAACGGGAGGCTGTCGATGCCCGTCTTCGGCCGGATCACCGACCTCGAGCAGGCCGGGATCCCCGGCGAGCAGCGCCAGATCACCGAGCCGCCCGAGTACGTCGAGCGCTACGCCCGCTTCGACCCCGCCGCCACCTGGCGGAACATCACGATGTCACCGGACTTCCCCGCGGTGGCGACCGTCGCCCGCGACCTGTACCCGCAGTCCGGGGGCCAGCCCATCGACGGCGTCATGGCGATCGACCCGATGGGCCTGGCCGCGCTCATGCGCTGGACCGACCCGGTCGAGGTCGCCGGGCTGCCCTACCCCCTCGACGCCGAGAACGCCGCCCAGTTCCTCCTGTTCGACCAGTACGTCGAGTTCCCCGATCGCGAGAACAGGGTCGACGTGCTGGAAACCGTGGCCCGCACCACGTTCGAGCGGCTCACGACCGGGACCCTTCCCAGCCCGCGAGCTGTGGCGCAGGAGCTCGACCCGATGGTCGACGGCGGGCACATCCAGTTCACGACGTTCGACGAAGAGACGTTCTTCTGGCTCGACTCGTTCGGACTCGCCGGCCGGCTGGGCGACGCCAACGGCGACGCCCTGGCGGTCACGACCAGCAACGCCGGTGGGTCCAAGATCGACCTGTTCCTGCGGCGGCGCCTGCGCTACGACGCGGCCTGGGACCCCGCCACGGGCCTGGTGAGCGGCACCATCACGCTGGCCCTCACCAACGAGTCGCCGGCCGGCGGGCTGCCCGACTACGTGATCGGCAACACGGTGGGCCTCCCCACCGGGACCAACCGCTCATACCTGTCCGTCTACTCGACCCTCGACCTGGCGGCCGTCCGCATCAACGGGCAGCCGGCCTCGCTGTCGTCCGAGCAGGAGCTGGGACGGAACGTGTACTCCACGTTCCTCGACATCGCGCCCGGCGCCACGGCGCTGGTCGAGCTGGAGGTCCAGGGCACCGTTCTCGGCGGCGACGCCTACGTCCTCGACCTCGCCCAGCAGCCCCTCGCCATCCCGGAGGAGGCCGAGGTCAACCTGAGCGTTGCCGGCGACCTCCCGATCGCGGCGGCGATGAACCCGCTGGACGTGCTCGAGCCTGACGGGCGGACCGTCACGTGGGCGGGGGCGCTCGACCGTCGCATGACGATGTTCATCACCGCCGGCCCCGACGCCGACGAGGTCGTGCGCGCCGAACGGTAGAGCCGAGAGGACGGCGGCGGGGACGCGGCCGAGGGCCCCCCTAATCGCCGGGTACGGCCGGACGGCGGGGCGCCGGGGCTCAGCGGGTCAACCGCGAGCGCCGGCCGGCTCGCTCGGCCCGCCGGCCCACCCACGTGGGATGGTCGGCATAGGCCAGCAGCTCCTCGTCGCCGGCCGAGTCGCCGTACGCCCACACCTCGAGCTCGGCGTCGGCGCCGACGGACCCGTCGAGCCACTCGCGCAGGCGCGCCACCTTGGCCGGGCCCCGGGTGTTGAACCCGCCCTGCACGGCGCCGGTGAGCAGGCCGGACGGGCCGACCTCCATCTCGACGGCCAGGGCGGCGTCGAGCCCGAGCGCGTTCGCCAGCGGGCGCAGGTAGGCGCCGAGCGAGGCGGACACCAGCACGACCCGGTGGCCCTCGTCCTGGTGCCAGCGCAGGCGCGTCACCATCTCGGGGCGCAGCAGGGCGGGGAGCCGGCGGGCGTAGGCGGCGCCGACCTCGGCGAGGCGGTCCTCCGGCCAACCGCGCAGCAGCGAGGCCAGCACGGCCAGCTTGAGGACGTCACGGTCGCGGGTCGTCCGGGCCGCCATGGCGGCGGCGAGGGCCACCCTGCGGTTGCCGCAGGCGTGGCGGAGGAACGGGACGAACGTGTCCTGCCGGGCCAGCGTGCCGTCGAAGTCGAAGGCGGCGATGCCCCGGGGCCCGGTGACGCCGGCGTCCGGCGGGAGCTCCGGGCCGATGGCGACGCCGGGCGTGGGCGGCGCCTCGGCCGTGCTCAGGGCGCCGACGGCGTCCTCGGCCGGGTCGGCGGCGGCGACGACCGGCTCGGCCAGGACCTCGTCGATGTCGGCGGCGTCGTCGACCCTCTCGCCGATGGCCGGCCCCGGCGGGACGTCGCTCACGCCCGGCCCTCGCCCAGCACCGCCCGGAGGCCGGTGTCGATGTCGGGGTGGCGGAACGTGTAGCCGCTGGCCGCCAGCTTGTCGCTGCGCACCCGCTGGCTGGCGAAGATCGTCAGCTCGGCCTTCTCGCCGCCGAACAGCGCCTTCGGCCCGAACGACGGCACGGGCAGCACCGTCGGCCGCCCCACCGCCCGCCCGAGGGCGGCGGTGAACTCGGCGTTCGTCACGGGCTCTGGTGCCACGACGTTGTACGGCCCGGCCAGCCCGTCCGTGTCGATCAAGTGGCGGATGGCGCCCACCTCGTCGTCGATCGTGACCCAGCTCATCCACTGCTTGCCCGACCCGAGCTTGCCGCCGAGGAAGGACTTGAAGAGCGGCAGCACGACGCCGAGGATGCCGCCCTGCCTCGCCATCACGAGGCCGGTGCGGGCGTACGTCGTGCGGATGCCGGCCTCGACCGCCGGGGCGGCCGCCGCCTCCCACCGCTGGACCAGGTCGGCGAGGAAGTTGTCGCCCGGCGAGGACTCCTCAGTGAGCTCCTCGTCGCCGCGCAGGCCGTAGATGCCGATTGCCGAACCCGACACGAGGACCGCGGGAGCGGGCTCGAGCGACGCCAGCGTGCGGGCAAGGAGGGCCGTGCCCGCGGTCCGGCTCTCGACCAGCTCGCGCTTGCGGTCGTCGCTCCAGCGCCCCTCCGCGATGGCGGCGCCGGCCAGGTGGACGACGGCGTCCACCCCGGCCAGGGCGGCCGGGTCGAGCTCGCCCGCCGCCGGGTCCCAACGGACGGCGTCGGGGCCCGAGCCGGCGCGACGCGAGACCGTCCGCACACGGTGCCCGTCGGCCCGCAGCGAGGCCGTGAGTGCCGACCCGATGAGGCCGCTGGCACCGGTGACCGCTATGTCCAATGTGCGCTCCTCGTCGAGACCGGGACACGAGTGCCCGTAAGGTACCGGCGACCGCCTGCCCCGTTCACAACCTTGCTGGGAGGACTCGTGCCGAAGGTGCTCGCGGAGTTCAAGGACTTCATCTCACGTGGCAACGTGATCGATTTGGCGGTGGCCGTCGTCATCGGCGCCGCCTTCATCGGGATCGTCAACGCCGTCGTGGAGGGGCTGCTCACGCCGCTGATCGGCATCTTCTTCAGCCGCGACTTCTCCGACATGACGTTCACGATCAACGACAGCGTCTTCCGCTACGGGGACGTGATCAACGCCGTCCTGCAGTTCCTGGCCGTCGCCGCCGCCGTGTTCTTCCTCGTCATCAAGCCGATCAACGTGCTCAACGAGCGGTTCCGCCGGGGCGAGGACCAGCCCGCCCCGTCGCCGCCGACCGACGAGGCGGTGCTGTTGGCCGAGATCCGCGACCTGCTGCGCATGCAGCGCAACGGCGGGGGCGCCGTCCCCCAGCAGGGCGCCATCCCGGCGCCGGGGGCCGCCCCGCCGGGCACGGTCCCGCCGCCCGGCCCGCCGCGGAACTACTGATCAGCTGCCGAGCTGGTCGCTGAGGTAGAGCGGCTCGCCCAGGTGCTCGACGAGGCGCAGCTGCGTCTCGATCCAGTCGACGTGCTCCTCCTCGGAGCGGAGCATGCCCTCGAGCATGTCGCGGGTGCCGTTGTCGCCGTGCTGCACGCACAGGGCGACGCCCCGGTTGAAGCGGCCGACCGCCTCGACCTCGACCTCGAGGTCGAGGCGGAGCTGTTCCACCGGGTCCTCGCCGAGGCGGACGGGGCCCAGCCGCTGCAGGTTCGGCATGCCGTCGAGGTAGAGGATCCGTTCGATGATCGTGTCGGCGTGCTTCATCTCGTCGATGGACTCGTCACGCGAGTGCTCGGCGAGCTTGAGGTAGCCCCAGTTCTGCTGGAGCTTGGCGTGGCCGAAGTACTGGTTGATGGCCGTGAGCTCGGCCGTCAGGACGTCGTTGAGCAGCTCGATGATCTCGGGGTGCCCCTGCATTGGCGGTTCTCAACTTCCGGCTGGTCGGATCGGCGACGACGCAGCCGGGGCCCTGCGGGGAGCTAGGCGGCCGGCTGGGCGCGGCCCGTGGCCACGCGGGTGGCCAGGAGCGCGATGATCGTAGGACGGCAGGACCCGCAACGCGCGCCTGCTCCGCAGCCCTCCGCGACCTCGTCCGCCGTTTCGGCGCCGTTGTCGATCTCCGCCCGGATCGCCCGGTCGTTCACCCTCATGCAGTGGCAGACGATCACGGGTCTCCCTGGTGGCGAGGTGGTGCATACCGTCCGACGGGAGGTAAGCATGCCTTACGCCGGCCAGGGGCTGTCAAGACCCGCGTACGACAGGTCCGTCGAGGCGCAGGTCGCGTCAGGGGCGCGCCGACCTCACTGCTGTAGCGTCCCCGACCATGCACGTGGTCATCGTCGGGTGCGGCCGAGTCGGCTCGGGCCTGGCCCGCATCATCGAGGACCAGGGTCACTCCGTCGCCGTCCTCGACAAGGACCCCACCGCCTCGCGACGCCTGTACGCGGGCTTCAAGGGTCACTACATCACGGGCGTCGGCTTCGACCGCGACCGCCTCCAGGACGCCGGCATCAAGGAGGCCGGGGCCCTGGCGGCCGTCACGAGCGGTGACAACTCGAACATCCTCACGGCCCGGGTCGCACGCGAGACCTTCGGGATCGAGCGCGTCGTCGCCCGCATCTACGACCCGCGCCGGGCGGTCATCTACGAGCGCCTCGGCATCTCGACGATCGCCACGGTCCAGTGGACGATCGACCGGGTCATCCGGCGGCTGCTCCCCGACGCCTCCGAGACCGACTGGATCGACCCCAGCGCCCGTGTCGTGCTCATCGAGCGCCCGGTGTCGCCGAGCTGGGCCGGGCGCCCGCTGTCCGACATCGAGCTGCCGGGCGTGTCGCGCTCGGTGGCGGTCTCCCGGATGGGGACGTCGCAGGTGGCGAGCCCCGAGCTGGTCACCCAGGACGGCGACGTCGTCTACCTGGCAGTGGCCGTCGGCCGCGTGGCCGACGTCGACCAGCACCTCACCGAGGGCATGAACACCCATGCGTGACACGGAGGGACGCATCCGATGAAGGTCGTGATCGCCGGGGGCGGTGCCGTGGGCACGTTCATCGGGGACGAGCTGCAACGCGCCGGCCACATGGTGCACATCATCGAGCTGGACGAGCGCCGCACCGAGCGCGCCCGCGCCAGCGGCGAGCACGCCGGCGTCGAGTGGCACGCCGCCGATGCCTGCGAGGTCGACAGCCTGCGCACGATCGGGCTCGACGACGCCGACGTCGTCGCCGCCGTCACGGGCGACGACGAGGACAACCTCGTGATCAGCCTCCTCGCCAAGCAGGAGTTCGCCGTGCCGCGCGTCGTGGCCCGCGTCAACAACCCCAAGAACGAGTGGCTGTTCAACGAGAACTGGGGCGTCGACGTGGCCGTGTCGACGCCGCACCTCCTCACCGCGCTGGTGGAGGAGGCGGTGAGCGTCGGCTCGCTGGTCCGCCTGCTGTCGTTCGAAGGCGGGCGCGCCAGCCTCATCGAGGTCACGCTGGCCACGGGCACGCCGGCGGCCGACAAGGAGATCCGCGAGCTCGAGTTCCCGCGCGACTCCACGGTGGTGGCGGTCCTGCGCAGCGACCGCGTGGTGGTCCCGCGCGGCGATACCCGGCTGCTGCCGGGCGACGAGGTGCTGGTCCTCGTGACCGACGAGAGCATCGACGAGGTTCGCGAGATCCTCACCGAGGGCGACGGTTCGACCGTCGGTGCCAACGGCAGCCAGGCGGCGTCGCCGGAGTAGGCGAACCGGCGGGCCGGCGGGCCGGGCGACCGGGCCGCCGGCCGCTACACCATGCGGCGGTGGAGGCGGCCGTCCACGTGGACGTAGCGGGCGTGCGTGTGGTCGCCCCCCGTGAACGCCACCGTGTGCTCGACGCCCGTGGCGGGGTCGGTGGCGGCGAACACGCCGTCGCCCGACCGTACGGGACGCAGGCGGCTCGTCGCCCCCCGCTGCCCGAGCCGGGCGAGGACGCCGGACGGCTCGGTGGCCAGCACGAGGGCGCCGGCCTCGTCGCTCACCGTGATGCGCTGGTGGAGCCGCCCGTAGGTGCCGAGGAACGGCCCCGGGTCGGAGGCCCCGGCGGCGTCGCCGTCGCTCTCCCGCACGCCCAGGTCGCCGGTCACCGGGAGCCCGACCAGGTCGGCGGCCACGGCCGTCATCACGTCCCGGGCCAGGGCGGCGCCGAGCGGGCTGTTGGCCTGGACGGCCAGGGCGAAGCCCGCGCTCGGGACGACCCGCAGGAACGCCCGCTGGCCGAACGTGTCGGCGTCCTGCGCCAGGCAGGCGACGTCGCCCCACAGCCGCCGGGTCCAGCCCAACGCCTGTGCCTCGCCGGGCACGGGTGTCTCGACGTGCGGCTCGGTCATCAGCTCGACGGCCGCGGCGGGCAGCACCTCGTGGCCGTCCGGCCCGCAGCCGGACTCGAGGTGCATCCGGGCGAAGGCCAGCAGGTCCTCGGCGGTGCAGACGATGCCGCCCATCGGCCCGTTGGACCGGGTGAGGGTCCACCGGGGCTGGCGGCTGGCCGGCTCGCCGGGGCCCTGCACGTGGCCGACGGCCACCTGCCGCAGCAGGAGGTGCTGAGGCAGGGTCCAGGTGTTGGCGGCGCCGAGCGGCCCGGCGAGGCGCCGGCGCAGCACCTGGTCGAAGTTGCCGCCGGCCACCACCTCGACCAGCCGTCCGAGCACCCCGAAGCCCGTGTTGCAGAAGCTGTAGGCCTCGTCGGGGGCGTGGACCTGGCCCAGCGCCGCCAGGGTGGCGACGTAGCGCTGGAGGGCGTCCTGGTTGGCGCCCGTGTCGTGGAGGTGATCACCGGCGATCCCGCTCGTGTGGGCGAGCAGGTGGCGGGGGGTGATCTCGAGCGTGGCGCCCGGGTCGGCGACGGAGAACTCCTGCAGCTGCGCCCGGACCGGCTCGTCGATCGCCAGCACCCCGGCGCTGTGCGCCTGCAGGACCAGCGTCGCCGTGTACAGCTTGGTCAGCGACCCGGCCTGGAACAGCGTCTCGGGAGTGACCGGGACGCCGGTGGCCACGTTGGCCACCCCGGCGGTGGCGACGGCGGTGTCGGCGCCGAGCAGCACCCCGACGACCGCCCCGGGAACGCCGTGCGCCTCGACGGCGTCGCGCACGAGCGCGCCCAGCCGCGGGCGGTAGCCGTCGAGTCCCGTCATCGTCGTCCGTGCATGGAACGCCGCGTCAGCGGGTGGCGAGGACCAACTGGACCGAGAAGGCGACGAGGATGGCGAGGCCGCAGGCGAGGGCGGCGATGATGAGGCGCCGGGTGCTCATGACGGTGGCCACCGTAGGGCAACAGGCCCGTCGCAGGGGGTGGTGACGCACGCACGCGGGCGGTGACCCCTCGGGCCGCGCGCCCCACTCCGGCCGCTCTCCGGCCGCTCTCCGGCCGCTCGGACGTGGCGTTCGGCACCGTCCATGGGGCCATGCGTGGCCGGTAGAGTGCGGCCATCCGGCCTCTTCGTTCCACTGGGAGGTGGTCCCCACGGCCGATCACTTCGACCTCGTCGTCATCGGCGGCGGTCCCGCCGGCTATGCCTCGGCGCTCTACGGCGCCAGCGCCGGCCTCAACATCGCCCTGGTCGAGAAGCGCTGGATCGGCGGCACCTGCCTGAACGTGGGCTGCATCCCCGCCAAGGAGCTGCTCGAGACCGCGCACGTCTACCGCACCGTCGCCGAGGCCGCCTCCTTCGGCATCGAGGCGGGCCAGCCCAACATCGACTGGTCCGTCACGCAGCAGCGCAAGCAGGCGGTCGTCGACGAGCTCGTCGGCGGCGTGTCCCAGCTGCTCAAGGGCCGCAAGGTCACGATCTACGACGGGCACGGCCGGCTCCACGCCGAGCGGCGGGTGACCGTCTCGGGCGGCGGCTCCGGCGACGTCGAGCTGACCGCCGACGCCGTGATCATCGCCGCCGGCTCCGAGACCCGCACGATCCCCGGCTTCGAGGTCGACGGCACGGTCGTCATGACCTCCGACGAGGTCCTCTCGATGCCCGACGTGCCCGGCACGGCCGTCGTCATCGGCGGCGGCGCCATCGGCTGCGAGTTCGCCTCGATGATGAGCGACCTCGGCACACAGGTCACGATCCTCGAGGTGCTGCCCAAGATCCTCCCGGGCTGCGACAAGGATGTGACCTCGGTCGTCGAGCGGTCCTTCAAGAAGCGCGGCATCGAGGTCCGCACGGGCGTCAAGGTCGCGGGCCACGAGCCCGGCGACAACGGCACGGTGGTCGACGTCGAGGGCGCCGACCCGATCAAGGCCGACGTGGTCGTCGTGTCGGTGGGCCGCAAGCCGGCCACTGCCGAACTCGGCCTCGAGGGCACGGCCGTCACGGTCGACGAGCGCGGCTTCGTGGTCGTCGACGAGAACATGCGGACCGGCGAGCCGGGCGTGTGGGCGGCCGGCGACTGCGTCGCCACGCCGGCGCTCGCCCACGTGGGCTTCGCCGAGGGCATGGTCGCCATCCGCGACATCCTCGGCGAGGAGCCGGTGCCGATCGACTACGGCAAGGTCCCGTGGGGCATCTACTGCCGCCCCGAGGTCGCCTTCGCCGGCCACTCCGAGCAGTCGGCCAAGGAGGCCGGCTATGCCGTGGTGGCCACCAAGCACCGCTTCAGCGCCAACAGCCGGGCCAAGATCGTCGGCGACCAGGAGGGCCTGGTGAAGGTCATCGCCGAGAAGACGCCCGACGGCAAGGCCGGGACGATCCTCGGGGTCCACATGGTGGGCCCCTGGGTGACCGAGCAGCTGGGCCAGGGGTACCTGGCCGTGAATTGGGAAGCAACCGTCGACGAGGTCGCCGCCTTCATCCAGCCGCACCCGACGTTGTCCGAGCTGTTCGGCGACACGGTCCAGGACATGACCGGGCGTCGCCTCCACTAGGCCCGCGCCCACCCGCCACGACATCGAGAGCGAGACCTGAGAACGATGGCCGACATCCAGATGCCCCAACTCGGCGAGACGGTGACCGAGGGGACCATCACCAAGTGGTTCAAGCAGGTCGGCGACCAGGTCGCCGAGGACGAGCCGCTGTTCGAGGTCTCGACCGACAAGGTCGACTCCGAGGTGCCGTCGCCCATCTCGGGCGTGGTCTCCGAGATCCTGGTGGAGGAGGGTGACACCGTCGACGTCGGCGCCGTGCTCGCACGCGTGGGCGACGCCCCCGCCGGCGACGCGTCCGGCGGTGCCGAGGCCCCGGCCGAGGCGCCGGCCGAGCCCGAGCCGGCCCCGGAGCCGGCCGCCGAGGCCGAGCCCGAGGCCGAGCCCGAGGCTGAGGCCCCCGCCTCGGGGCCCGACGGCAACGGCGTCACCCCGGCCGCCGAGGCCCCGGCGCCCGCGCCGACCGATGAGGCCCCGGTCCAGCCCGAGACGCCCGCCCCAGCCGCGTCCCAGCCCGCCCCCGGCCCGGCCGAGGCGCCCGCCGCGCCTGCCCCCGCCGCTCCGGCCCCATCCGCGGGCACCGACGGCGCCGGCGCCAAGCTCCTCTCGCCGGTCGTCCGCCGGCTCGTGGCCGAGAACGGCCTCGACCCCGCCGCCATCACGGGCACCGGCCCCGGTGGGCGCATCACGCGCAAGGACGTCCTCGACGCCATCGACAAGGGCGTCGCCGCAGCGCCGGCCGCAGCGGCCGCGCCGTCCGCCGCCGCACCCGCGGCCGCCCCGTCGGCCCCGGCCGCCGCGGCGCCGTCCGCCCCGCCGGCCCGGCCGGCGCCTCAGGTCCTCGCCAAGCCGGGCGAGCGCGACGCCGTGGTGCCGCACACCAACATCCGGCGCCGCACGGCCCAGCACATGATCGCCTCGAAGCAGACGTCGGCCCACGTCTACGCCTCGATCGAGGTCGACTTCGAGGCCGTCGAGCGGGTCCGGGCGGCACACAAGGCCGAGTGGAAGGCGACCGAGGGCTTCAGCCTCACCTACCTGCCCTTCATCAGCCGGGCCGTGGTCGACGCCATCCGCGAGTACCCCGAGGTCAACGCCAGCTTCGGCGAGAACGAGCTGGTCGTGCACAACTACGTCAACCTCGGCATCGCCGTCGACCTCGACTTCAAGGGCCTGATGGTCCCGGTCGTCCAGGAGGCCGACGGGAAGCGGCTGCGGGCGATCGCCCGCGAGATCGGCGACCTGGCGGCCCGGGCCCGCGGCAAGAAGCTCGGCCCCGACGACATCGCCGGCGGCACGTTCACGATCACCAACCCCGGCCCGTTCGGCACGACGATGACGCTGCCGATCATCAACCAGCCGCAGGTGGCCATCGTGTCGACCGACGGCGTCAAGCGGCGTCCGGTCGTGGTCGCCACGAAGGACGGGGGCGAGTCGATCGCGATCCACTCGGTCGGCAACATCACCCTGACCTGGGACCATCGGGCGTTCGACGGCGCCTACGCCGCCAGCTTCCTGGCCCGGGTCAAGGAGATCATCGAGACCCGCGACTGGGCCGCCGAGCTGGCCTGACGGGCCCGCCCGGCATCCGTCACACCCCCGCCGGCATGGCCGCACGCCTCCGTAGGCTCACCCCATGACGCTGCGATTGCGCTGGCTCGGCCGGGTCCCGTACCGCGAGGCCTGGGCGCTGCAGCGGGCGCTCTACGCCGGCTCGCCCGACGACCACCTGCTCCTCCTCGAGCACCCGCACGTCTACACGCTCGGCGTGCGGGCCGACACCCGCCACATCCTGCGGGAGCCGGCCGAGGTGGGCGCCGACTTCGTCCGGGTCGACCGGGGCGGCGACGTCACCTACCACGGCCCCGGCCAGCTGGTCGGGTACCCGATCGTGTCCCTGCCGGCCAAGGGCGGCGGCACGCGCACGGGCATGGCCGACACGGTCGCCTACGTGCGATCGGTCGAGCAGCTGATCATCGACACGCTGGCCGACGTGGGCCTGCCCAACGCCGGCCGGCTGCGCGAGTACCCGGGCGTGTGGGTCGACCCCGAGTCGTCCGACCCGCGGAAGGTCTGCGCCATCGGCGTGCGCCTGAACCGGGGGCGCACGATGCACGGCTTCGGGCTGAACGTGGCGCCCGACATGGCCTTCTTCGGCCACATCGTGCCGTGCGGCATTCCCGACAAGCGGGTGACGTCGCTGGCCGAGGAGGGCGTCCACGTGTCGATGCGCGAGGTCGTCGAGGCCGTGAGCGCCCGGGCGGCGGCGCTGTGGGGAGCCGACCGCGGCGTCGACGTCGAGCGGTCCGACGTGGTCTGGCGGCACGCCCCCGAGGACCTGTCGGCGTTCAGCCGCGGCGAGGCCAGCGTGGTGGCCGTCTCCACCGGCCCGACCCGCGGCCGCGAGCAGGCGCCGGCGCCCCGGGACGACGGCGTCCCCGTCCGGCTCAAGGGGCGGCTGGCCCAGGCCGGCGTGACCGACGGGTTGGCGATCTCGCAGCGCAAGCCGTCGTGGCTACGGGCCGAGCTGAAGACCGGCGCGGAGTTCCACCACCTCGAGCACACGATGCGCGACCTGGGCCTCGTCACCGTGTGCGAAGAGGCCGGCTGCCCCAACATCTACGAGTGCTGGGCCGACGGCACGGCCACGTTCATGATCAACGGCGAGCGTTGCACGCGGGCGTGCGGGTTCTGCCTCGTCGACACCCGGCACCCCCTGCCGCTCGACCCAGGGGAGCCCGAGCGGGTGGCCGAGGCGGTCGACCGGATGGGCCTGCGCTTCGCCGTGGTCACCGCCGTCGCCCGGGACGACCTGCCCGACGGCGGGGCCGGGGCCTTCGCCGCCACGATCGAGGCCATCCGGCGGCGGACGCCCGGCGTGCAGGTCGAGGTCCTGATTCCCGACTGCAAGGGCGACGAGGCGGCGCTGGGGACGATCTTCGCCGCCCGCCCCGACGTCCTGAACCACAACACCGAGACCGTCGCCCGCCTGCAGCGGGCCGTGCGGCCGTCGGCCGGCTACGCCCGCAGCCTGGCGGTCCTGGCCCGGGCCAAGGAGGCCGGACTCGTCACGAAGTCGGGCCTCATCGTGGGCATGGGCGAGACCGACCACGAGGTCGTCGTCACGCTGGCCGACCTGCGAGCGGTCGGCGTCGACATCGTCACGATCGGCCAGTACCTGCGGCCGACCGCCCACCACCTGCCCGTGGCCCGGTGGGTCGAGCCGGCCGTCTTCGAGGAGTACAAGCGGGCGGGCGAGACGATGGGCATCCCCCACGTCGAGTCGAGCCCGCTGACCAGGTCGAGCTACCACGCCCGCCAGGCCGCCGGGGACGCCGCCGAGGCCGGCGCCTCCCCCCAGCCCGTCTGACCCGCGGCCGGGCCGGCACGCGCCGGCCCGGCCCGCAGTCGGTCCAGCGGTCGCGCCGTCCCAGCGTGTCGAGGAGGACGACCGTGGCCCCGCGGTTGCACGCCTTGCCGACCGGGCCCGCGCTGGCAGGGCCGGGCCATCCGGGCGGGTAATGGACCTGCCGGTGCGTCGGCGCCGGTCGTAGCGTCGCCGTCATGGGCCTGGTCCTCGACGCGCTGAACGACAACCTCGCCGACTTCGTCGCCCGGCAGCCGGTGTTCTTCGTGGGCACGGCGCCGACCGACGACGACGGCCATGTCAACGTCTCGCCCAAGGGCCTCGCCGGCACGTTCGCCGTCCTCGGCCCGACCAGCGTCGCCTACCTCGACCTGGGCGGCAGCGGGATCGAGACGACCGCCCACCTGCGCCAGAACGGGCGCATCACGCTCATGTTCTGCTCGTTCGACGCGAAGCCGCTGATCGTGCGGCTCTACGGGCGGGGCGAGACCCTGCCGGCCGGCACGGACGGCTTCGAGGCCCTGCGCCCGCACTTCGGGGACGACGTCGCCGTGGCGCGGGCCGTCATCCGGGTGGCCGTCGACCGGGTGTCCACGTCCTGCGGCTACGCCGTGCCCCGGATGGAGTTCCGATCCGACCGCCCGACGCTCCAGCAGAGCCTGGGCCGGAAGTCTGCCGACCAGCTGGCACACAGCTGGACGACGGCCAACCGGGAGAGCATCGACGGCCTGTCCGGCCTCGACGTCGAGCATGCCCACGCCGTGGCGGCGGTCGACGCCCAGCGAGCCGCCCACGCCGCCAAGGCCGGCCAGGCCGCGGGGCCGGCCGGGGGCGCCGAGACGGGCCAGCCCGGCCAGGCCGCCGGGCCGGCCGGGGGCGCCGAGACCGGCCGGGCCGGGCAGGCCGCCGAGCCGGCCGGGGGCGCCGGGGCGGTCGCCGGCCGGTCGTAGGCTGGGCGGATGCTCGCCGATCGTGCCGATCGCATTCGTGCCCGCATGGCCGAGGTGGGCGTCGACGTCCTGCTGCTCTCCGTCGGGCCCGACCTGCCCTACCTGACGGGCTACGAGGCCATGCCGCTCGAGCGGCTGACGATGCTCGTCCTGCCCCGCGAGGGCGACGCCACGCTCGTCGTCCCCCGGCTGGAGGCGCCGCGGGTCACCGAACGGCCCGACGTCTTCACGCTCGCAGCGTGGGACGAGACCGACGACCCGGTCGCCCTCGTGGCCGGCCTGGTGGGGGCCGCCGGGTCGGTCGCCATCGGCGACCGGACCTGGGCCCGCTTCGTCCTCGACCTCCAGGCCGCGCTGCCCGGCGCCGCCTTCCGGCGGGGGAGCGAGGTCGTCGGCCCGCTGCGGGCCGTGAAGGACCCGGCCGAGGTCGAGTCCCTCCGCAAGGCGGCCGCCGCCGCCGACCGGGTGGCCTCCCAGTTGCACGCCGGCGACATCCCGCTCGTCGGGCGGACCGAGGCCGAGGTGTCCGCCGACATCGGCCGCCGGCTCGTCGACGAGGGCCACCAGCGGGTGAACTTCGCCATCGTGGCCGCCGGCGCCCACGCCGCCAGCCCGCACCACGAGGCGGGCGAACGGGTCATCGAGGCGGGCGACGTCGTGCTGTGCGACTTCGGGGGGACGATGCTCGACGACGAGGGCGTGGGCTACTGCAGCGACATCACGCGCTGCGTGTCGGTCGGCGAGCCGTCGGCCGAGGTGGCCGAGGCCTACGCCGTCCTGCACGAGGCCCAGCACGCGGCCGTGGCGGGCGCCGTCGTCGGCGTCCCGTGCGAGGAGGTCGACGCCATCGCCCGCCGGGTCATCACCGAGGCCGGCTACGGCGAGTGGTTCATCCACCGGACCGGTCACGGCATCGGCGTCGAGGAGCACGAGGACCCCTACATCGTCGCCGGCAACCGCACACCGCTCGCCCCGGGCCACGCCTTCTCGGTCGAGCCCGGCATCTATGTGCCCGGCCGCTTCGGCCTGCGCCTGGAAGACATCGTGGTCGCGGCGGAGGCGGGTCCCGACCCGCTCAACCGGGCCGCCCACGAGCTCGTCGTGGTCGACGCGTGATCACCGGCCCCGCAGCCGATCGGTGACCG
>DATFOS010000047.1:0-18817 GCA_035265325.1 Acidimicrobiales bacterium | reverse complement strand
CGACAGCGACTACGACGTGGCGGCGCAGGTCGTGGCCTGGAACGCCGTCAACTTCGGGTCCGGGTGGTTCCCCGTGCTGCACAAGCGGCCGGGGCTCTCGGGCGCCCGCACGCTGGCGGCGGCACTGGCCGACAACGTGGCCGCCCTGGGTTCCCCGACGGCCGAGTGGCTCTCCGACGCCGACACCGGCACGTGCGCCCGCATCTTCGGCCAGCCCCACCCCGGCCCGGCCGACGAGCTGATGGGCCTGTTCGCCCGAGCCTGGCGCGACCTGGCCGAGCTGCTGTTCGACTTCGACGGGTCGGCCGCCACCCTGGTGCGCTCGGCGGGCGGGTCGGCCGAACGGCTCACCGCCACGCTGGCGACGATGCCGCTGGCCCAGGACGTGGCCGTCCACGACGGCGAGCCCGTCCCGCTCCTCAAGCGGGCGCAGATCACGGCCTCGCACCTGGCCCAGGCCACGGGCGGGTCCGGCATCGGCCACTTCGACGACCTCCACCGCCTCACCGCATTCGCCGACAACCTCGTGCCGCACACGCTGCGGGTGGCGGGCGTCCTCGGCTACGGCGACGAGCTGGCCGACCGCATCGCCGCCGGCGAGCTGCTCACGCCCGGCGAGCCGGCCGAGGTCGAGGTGCGGGCGTGCGCGGTGCACGCCGTGGAGCTGTTGGCGGCGCGGACCCGCCTGACCCCCGCCGTCATCGACCACCAGCTCTGGCAGCGGGGCCAGTCCCCCGCGGTCAAGGCGACGCCCCGACACCGCTGCCGTACGACGTTCTACTGACGCGCACCTGGCCCCTGCCGGCGGCGCTCACTAGCGTCCCGCCATGGCCGTGATCGTGGAGGTGCGGGTCGCCGACGACCCCTCCGCCTGGTCCGCCGCCGGCTTCACACTCGACGGCGAGGGGCGGGTCGTGCTCGGCACGACGACGGTCCGCCTCGTCCCCGTCGCCACCGACGGCGGGCGGCCGGGCGTCACCGGGTGGACGCTCGCCGGCCTGCCCCAGCCGCCCCCGGGCGGGGCGATCGACGGCCTGCCCACGGAGGCCGGGGAACCCGGGCCGCCGGCCGGCCCGCAGGCGCACCCGAACGGCGTGACGAAGGTCGACCACGTCGTCGTCACGACCCCCGACCTGGACCGGACCACGGCCGCCCTGGAGGCCCTCGGCATCGCCGCCCGCCGCACCCGCGACGCCGGCACCGGGCCGGACGGCATCGCGCGGCGGCAGCGGTTCTTCCGCCTGGGCGAGGTCGTCCTCGAGCTGGTGGGGCCGACCACCCCCACCGGGGACGGGCCGGCCCGGTTCTGGGGCCTGGCTCACGAGGTCGCCGACCTGGACGCCACGGCCACCCTGCTGGGTGACGCGCTCACCGCGCCCCGCGACGCCGTCCAGGCCGGCCGCCGCATCGCGTCCCTGCGCCGCACCGCGGGCGTGGCGGTGCCCACCGCGTTCCTCACGCCCGACGTCGGACTCGGCGCGCGCCGGGCCGACCAGTAGCCTGCGCCACCGCATGCTCGACCACGTTTTCACCGATGCCATCGGTGCGCTGCGCGACTCGTTGGAGCGTGCGTTCCTCGAACGCCAGGCCTTCGAGGAGCGCTTCCAGGTCGACGTGCTGCTCGGCGACGTCACGTGGGAGACCTCCTACGGCCTGCCCGGCGAGGGCCTGCCGCCCCGGGTGCAAGCCGACCTCACTCTCGACTGGCCCACGTGGGCCCAGACGGCGTACCGCTCCTGGTACATCGGCGAGCCCTTCTCCGACCCGCCGCGCATCGAGATCGAGCTGGTCCTGCGCATCCAGCGGTTGGCCGAGGCGCCCGAGCCCGGCATGGTGCTCGCCACCCTGCCGGAGACGAGCGTGGCGATCGGCGGCGAGCGGCTCGAGCGGTCCGGGCCGACGATCGAAACCGTGTGCTCGGCCGACCTGAACGAGCGCGAGTACGCCATCGAGGTGTCGTACGAGGGCAGCTACGAGCTGGACGAGGCGACGCTGGCCGACGGGACGATCCTCGACGACCACCTGTCCGCCATGGGTGGGTGGATCACCTCGACCCTCGTGAAGCTCGGCGACCTCAAGCTGCCCTTCCTGCCCCCCGTGGAGGACGACTGACGATGGCCGACGATCCCGTGCTGCTGGTCGAGGTGGCCGACCGGGTGGCGACGCTGACGCTCAACCGCCCGGGCGCCCGCAACGCCCTCAACCGCGACCTCCGCAAGGCGTTGCACCGGGCCGTGCTCGACCTCGACGCCGACGACGAGGTCGACGTGCTGATCCTGACCGGCGCCGACCCGGCGTTCTGCGCCGGGCTCGACCTCAAGGAGCTGGGCGCGTCCGCCGGGGCCTCGGTCGAGGCGCTGGGCGGCAGCGACGTGCCGCCGCAGGACCGCGGTCCGTTCCCACCGACCCGCAAGCTGGTCATCGGGGCCGTCAACGGGGTCGCCATCACGGGTGGCTTCGAGGTCGCCCTGCGCTGCGACCTGCTCGTGGCGTCCGAGCACGCCCGCTTCGCCGACACCCACGCCCGCGTCGGCATCATGCCGGACTGGGGCCTCACGGTCCTGCTGCCGCAGGCCGTCGGCGTCCGGCGGGCCCGGGAACTGTCGGCCACCGGCAACTTCCTCGACGCCCCCACCGCCCTGGCCTGGGGCCTGGTGAACCACGTCGTCCCCCACGAGGAGCTGCTGCCGTTCGTCCGGAAGCTCGCCGCCGACGTCGTCTCGAACGACCGGACGGCCGTGCGCCGGGTGCTGCAGACCTACGACGAGGGAATGCTGGTGCCGATGGGCGAGGCCTGGCGCAACGAGGCCGCCGTGGCCGCCCGCTGGCAGGGCGCCGGGCTCGACCCGGCGGCCATCGAGGCGCGGCGCACCGCCGTCACGGACCGCGGCCGCACCCAGATCTGAGGCCCGGCGGGCGCCGCCTTGCCCGCACGCCGGCCACACGAAACGTGCGATCCTCCACTGAAGGGGGCCGATTCGTACGGTGAGTGCTTGAAGCTGTACCGAGCCTGCGGAATCCTTCGCCCGTCGCTCACCCCGGGACGACGCGAAAGGCAGGCCATTGCGACGTCGACGAGCACTTGCGGTACTCCTGGCGGCGGCCCTCGTGGCCACGACCGGGGCGACCCGCACGCCGGTCCGTGAGGCCGCCCCCGTCACCCTGGAGGCGGCCGCCGCCCTCCTGCCCCAGCGCATCACCCGCAGCTACTACATGGCGGACGGGTCGCGGGTCGGCGCCCGCAACCTCGGCTGCGCCCAAGGCGACAAGACCGGGAGGATGTCCCTGTTCTTCGGGGCGCCCGCCGCCGTCGGCGCCGGCTACGGCGCCACCCTCTGGGGCGCCCCGAACATGTCGACCAGCGCCATCGCCGGGATCGTCATGGAGTTCGCCCGCGGCTACGTATGGTGCCGCCGCTCGCCGGACTACACGCTGTTCATCGGCATCGGCACGTCGAACAGCACGATCGACCGCCGCAGCGACAGCTGGCTCCGCGGCCACGGCCGCGCCTGGTCCGGCATGGTGGCCATCGTCGCCGCCTGGGCCGACCGGCACTACCCGGGTCGGATCCGTATCTACGGCGCCATGGACATGGAGCCGTCGTGGTCGACCTACGGCAAGGCCCGCCAGTGGAGGGCCGGCTACGGCACGGTCGCGGGACGCCGGGGGGTGCACGCCAACAACTCGGCCGACGGCTGCCCGCAGTACCGAGCCAGCAACGGCGCCTGCTCGAACGGCTGGACCCAGGAGCGGGTGTGGCGCACCGCCTGGGAGTGGGACCCCGCCCTACCCGTCCCGCAGATCTACGCCACCAGCGGGGCCAACGCCCGGCAGTGGCACATGATCGACCGCTACGGCGCCGGGCGGGGCGACGGCGTGTACTTCTTCGGCGCCATGTCCCAGCGGGCCGCCTGCACCCGCGTCGGCGCCGGCGCCTGCCCGGGCACGGACCTCACCGCCCGGCAGTCCCACGACTACCTGCTCTGGTACACGAACAGCCACCCGGCGACCGTGCAACGGCGCATCGACAGCCCCACCGACATCGACTGGCACTACTGAGCAGGAGGCGACGATGCCCCAGCCCTCTCCCGAGCCCGGCTCGACCTCCCCGTCGGACGGGCGCAGCAGCCGCCGCCTCCGGGTCGGCGTGGTCACCGCCGCCCTGGTGGTGGTCGGGCTCCTGGCCGCCGGCACGTACGAGCCGGCGACCGCCGACGACGAGCGGGTCCCGCCTCCGGTGCAGCAGCTGCGCGACGAGGTCGACGCCATGGTCGCCGCCGGCGTCCCCGAGAACGACCCCAAGGTCGAGATGCTCTCGGACGAGGCGGACGACCTGGCCGCCGACTGGGGCCGGCGCGGCCGGCCCGAGCGGGGCGTCGACCTGCGGTCCCGCCCCGGCGGCGGGAGTGCGGCCAGCACGCCGGACGAGGCCATCCGCATGGCCGACGAGATCGGCGCCGAGCAGCAGGCCGTGAGCGGGCCCGTCGAGTGCGAGCCCATCCCCCAGCGCCTGGAGGCGGTCGAGGTGGCCGGTGCCCGCTGCGTGAGCGTCCCGCAGGCGGACGGATCGTCGCGCTACGTGGCGGTCACGCCGGACGGCGAGGTGCACACCGTGGCGTTCCGGGCGGGCGGCGAGGTCGAGCGCCTGCCGGACACGACCGTGCCACCCGGGGCGGTCGGGGCCGACGTCGAGGTGGTCCCCTCGGCCGCCGGCGACATCGAGCTGCGCCGGGGCGGCCGAGCCGTCGGTCGGGTCGACCTGGACTGAGCTCGACGCCCGGCGGGGCGCCGGGGCAGGCTCGACCCCCGTGCGCCGCCCCGACCCCCGCCTGCTGGTCGTGGCGGCGGCGACCCTCTGGGGGACGACCGGCACCGCCCGGGCGCTGGGCCCGGACGACGCCGCCCCCGCCGCCGTGGGCGCGGCCCGGCTGGCGGTGGGCGGGGCGGTCCTGGTCCTGCTGGCGTGGCGGCGGGGCTGGCTGCGGCCGCTGCCACCCGGCCGGCGCGACCGCCTGGCCCTGGTCGCCGCCGTCGCCGGCATGGCCGCCTACCAGCCGCTGTTCTTCGGCGGGGTGGCCCGGACCGGCGTGGCCGTCGGCACGATGGTCGGCATCGGCAGCGCCCCGGTGGTCGCCGGCGTCCTCGGCCTGGCCGTGCGGGGCGAGCGGCCCGGCCGACGCTGGGCGCTGGCCACGGTGCTCGCCCTCGGCGGGACGCTCCTGCTGGTGGGCGCCGGCGACGCCGAGGACGTGGACGCCCTCGGCCTGGCGCTCGCCACCGGGGCCGGGGCGAGCTATGCCGTCTACGTGGCCGCGACGAAGGTCCTGCTGGACGGCGGCCGCCCGCCGGACACGGTCGGGGCGGAGGTCCTCGGGCTGGCCGCCGTGGCGATGGTCCCCCTCGCGCTGGCGGCGGGCGTCGGGCCGCTGGCCTCGCCGGGTGGGGTGGTGATGGTCGCCCACCTGGGCCTGGTCACGCTGGTGGTGGGCTACCTGTTGTTCGGGCGGGGCCTGGCCGGCGTGGGGGTCGCCACCGCCGGAACGCTGACGCTGGCCGAGCCGGCGACCGCCACGGTCCTCGGCATCGTCGTGCTCGACGAGCGGCCGGGTGCGGTCGCCGTCGTCGGCCTGGCGCTCGTGGCCGCCGGCCTGGTCCTGCTCGTCCTGCCGTCACGCCCGGACCGACGGGCGGGCCGGCCGGTGACGAAGGCCTAGATCGCCAGCGCCTCGTCGACGAGGGACGCCAGGCTGACCTCGGGGCGGGCACCCGTGTGGCTGATGATCTCGGACGCGGCGCGGGAGCCCAGCCGGGCGCAGTCCGGCAGGGGGCGGCCGGCCGTGTAGCCGTAGAGGAACCCGGCGGCGTACAGGTCGCCGGCGCCGGTGGTGTCGACCACCTGCGTCGGGAAGGCGGGGACCTCGTGGGTCTCGTCGCCGGCCACCACGACCGAGCCCTTCTCGGACATCGTGATGCAGGTGATGCCGACCTCGGCCCGGGCCCGCTCGACCGCGACGGACACGTCGTCGACCTGCCACAGCCCGCAGGCCTCGGCCTCGTTGGCGAACAGGATGTCGACCCGCTCGCGCACCAGCGGGAGGAACTCGTCCCGGTGCCGCTCGACGCAGAACAGGTCGGAGAGCGTGAGGGCCACCTTGCGGCCGTGGTCGGTGGCGACCTGCGAGGCCAGCCAGTAGGCCTCCTGGGGCTCGGGGCGGTCGAACAGGTACCCCTCGAGGAACAGGACCTTCCCGCCCCCGACCAGGTCGCTGTCGACCTCGCCCGGCCCGAAGAACGTCGAGGCCCCGAGGAACGTGCTCATGGTCCGCTCGCCGTCGCCCGTGATGACGATGAGGCAGCGGCCGGTGGGCGGGCCCTCGGTGGCCGGCTTGGTCCGGTAGGTGACGCCCTGCGACCGCAGGTCGTGGGCGAACACCGTCCCCAGCTGGTCGTCGAACACGCGCCCCAGGTAGGCGGCCCGGCCACCGAAGCTCGCCACGCCGGCGATCGTGTTGGCCGCGGAGCCGCCCGAGATCTCGGTGCCCCGGCCCATGGCGGCGTAGAGGCTCTCGGCCCGGTCGGCCTCGATCAGCGTCATCGCCCCCCTGGCGAGGCCGTTGGCGTCGATGAAGTCGTCCTGCTCGTGCGACAGCACGTCGACCAGCGCATTGCCGATGCCGACGACGTCGTGGTTCGCCTCGTTGGTCACCGGGGCAGGTTAGGCCGTCGGCCGGAGCCGCTCGCCCGGGCGTGACGCTGCGTGGGACGGGTCGCACCGGCCGCGTCGGCGGGACGACCCGCACGACCGGCCGTATCCCGCCGATGTGCGGCCCGTGCGGTCGGTAGCGTGCACCCTCGTGCCCGATGACCAGGAGAACCCCTACCGTCTGCCGCACACCGTCCTGCCCTCCCACTATGCGCTGACGCTGGAGCCGGACCTCGACGCCGCCACGTTCGCCGGTGTCGAGGCGGTGACGGTCACGGTGGCCGAGCCGACGGCCGAGGTCGTGCTGAACGCGGCGGAGATCGAGATCGACGAGGCCGCGGTCGAGCTACCCGACGGCTCCAGACTCCACGCCACCGTCGAGCTGGACACCACCACCGAGCGGGCCACCCTGCGGCTGCCGTCCGCGCTCCCGACCGGCGAGGCCACGGTCCACCTCCGCTTCCGCGGCGTGCTCAACGACAAGCTGCGCGGCTTCTACCGCTCCACGTTCACGGACGAGGCCGGCGTCGAGCGGGTCCTCGCCACCACGCAGATGGAGGCGACCGACGCCCGCCGGGCCTTCCCCTGCTGGGACGAGCCGGAGGCCAAGGCGACGTTCGGCGTGACGCTCGTCGTGCCCGAGGACCTGCTGGCCATCTCGAACGCCTCCGAGCTGGCGCGCACGCCGGCCGAGGCCGAGGGCAAGGTGGCGGTGACGTTCGCCGACACCATGCCGATGTCCACCTACCTGGTGGCGTTCGTGGTCGGCCCGCTGGCCGTGACCGAGCCGGTGCTCGTCGACGGCAAGCCGCTACGGGTCGTGTGCCCGATCGGCAAGGAGAAGCTGGCCGACTACGCCCTCGAGGTGGGCGAGTTCTCGCTGCGGTTCCTGTCCGAGTGGTTCGGCATCGCCTACCCGGGCGACAAGCTCGACCTGGTGGCGATCCCCGACTTCGCCTTCGGGGCCATGGAGAACCTGGGCTGCGTGACGTTCCGCGAGCGCTACGTCCTGGTCGACCCCGACACCGCCACCCAGGCCGAGAAGCAGGCCGTGGTGGACGTGATCGCCCACGAGCTGGCCCACATGTGGTTCGGCGACCTCGTGACCATGAAGTGGTGGAACGGCATCTGGCTCAACGAGGCCTTCGCCACCTTCATGGAGATGACGGTCACCGACGCCTTCCGGCCCGACTGGCAGCGCTGGGTGGACTTCGGGCTGTCGCGCTCCGCCGCCTTCGACACCGACGCCCTGTCGTCGACCCGCCCGGTCGAGTACCCGGTGCTCTCGCCCGAGGACGCCGACGGGATGTTCGACATCCTCACCTACGAGAAGGGCGCCTCGGTCGTCCGGATGCTCGAGCAGTACCTGGGCGCCGAGCGGTTCACCGCGGGCATCCGCCGGTACATGGCCCGTCACCAGTACGGCAACACCGAGACGTCCGACCTGTGGGACGCCCTGGAGGAGGAGACGGGCGAGCCCGTCCGCCGCATCGCCGAGAGCTGGATCTTCTCGCCCGGCTTCCCCGAGGTCACGGCCGAGCGGGTGGACGACGCGACGGTCCGGTTCCACCAGCGGCGCTTCGGCTACGGCGACACCGCCGCAGGCGGCGATGGGGACGGCCGCTGGGCCGTCCCGCTCATCGTGGGGCACCGGCCCTCCGTCGACGGGCCCCCGGTCGAGGCCCGGCTGCTGCTCGACGGCGCGTCGGCCGACGCCGAACTGCCCGTGGCCGAGTGGCCGCGGGTCGTCGCGAACTTCGGCGCGCACGGGTTCTACCGGGCCCGCTACGACGCCGGGCTGACCGCCGCCCTGCTCGAGGGCCTGGACACGCTCACCGCGGTCGAGCGCTACGTGCTGGTCGACGACACGTGGGCCGGCGTGCTGGCCGGGGCCGTCGACGCCGAGGGCTTCCTCGCGGTGGCGGAGCGCTTCCGCGACGAGGACGACCTGTCGGTGTGGGAGCGCCTGGTCGGCGGCCTCACCCAGCTCGACCGCCTGGTCGAGGGGGACGCCCGCGCCGCCCTGGCCGCCCGCGTGGGGTCGCTCGTGGGGCCGGCCCGGGCGCGGCTCGGCGACGAGGTCCGCCCGGAGGACGACGACCGCACCCGCACCCTGCGGGGACTGCTGCTCAACGCGGCGGCGGTCCTCGCCGACGACCACGACGCCCAGGTGCGGGCCCGCCAGCTGCTCGACCGGTTCCTGGCCGACCCGGCGTCGGTCGACCCCAGCCTGTCGGCCCCGGCGCTCACGGCCGCGGCGACGTTGGGCGACATCGACCTCCACGACCGGCTCACCGAGCGGTTCACCGAGACGGACAACCCGCAGGACCGCGAGCGCATCCTCCGGTCCTTCGCCCGCTTCCGCGACCCGGACTGCCTGGCCCGCACGCTGGAGCTGACGCTGTCGGGGCGGGTCCGGAGCCAGGACGCCCCCTACCTGCTGGCCGAGGCCGTCGCCAACCGCGACAACGCCCCGGCGGCCTGGAGCTTCGTGGCCTCCAACTGGTCGGCGATCAACGAGCGGTTCCCGAGCAACAGCATCCCGCGCCTGGTCGGGGGCATCCGCTCGATCCGCGACGCCACGCTGGCCGGCGAGGTCGAGGCGTTCCTGGCGGACAACCCGGTGCCGCAGGGCGAGATGCAGGTCCGCCAGCACCTCGAGCGCATGCGGGTGACGGTGGCGCTGGCGGAGCGCGAGTCCGCCCGGCTCCCCGCCGTCCTCACCGGGGGCTGAGCCGGAGCACGTGTGCCCGGGCCGCGTGGCCCGGGCGCACGGTGCCGCTCCCCCGAGGGCTAGTGGTCCGTCGCCGAATTGTGCGGGCGGTCTCGCCGGCCAGGAACGCCGCTGGCTGCGTCCTCGTCGTCACGGCACCGCACGGTGTGCGCTGTCC
This sequence comes from Acidimicrobiales bacterium, assembly GCA_035265325.1. GTDB lineage: Bacteria > Actinomycetota > Acidimicrobiia > Acidimicrobiales > VFJN01 > DATCLS01. The sequence goes on along the minus strand of DATFOS010000047.1, from coordinate 9,223 downwards.
TCCTGCGTCCTTGCCAGCGACGCCCCTGACTCGCCGAGACCGCGCCGTCATTTCGGCGACAGACCACTAGGTCAGGAAGCCGATCCGCTGGTACTGGTGGCCCGGGAAGATGGCCCCGATGTCGGTGACGCCCAGGCGGCGCTCGACGAGCTCGCCGAGCACGTTGCGGTAGTCGTTGGCGCCGGCGACGTCGCCCTGGTCGAGGGCGTCGGGCGCCAGGCCCGGCCAGTTGCCGTGGATGCGCCCGCCGTTGATACCGCCGCCCATCACGAAGACGGCGGCGCCATGGCCGTGATCGGTGCCCCAGCTGGCGTTCTGCTCGAGACGCCGGCCGAACTCGGTCATGGCCACGACCGTGACGTTGTCGAGCTGCGGCCCGAGGTCGGTGGCGAAGGCGGCCATGGCCGCGCCGAACTCGGTGAGCATGCGTTGCATGTCGCCGCCCTCGATCGTCCCCTGGCCGGTGTGCATGTCCCACCCGCCGATGTCGATGCAGGCGACCCGCAGGCCGACGCCCGCCTTGATGATGCGGGCCAGCTCCTTGAGGCCCTCGGCGAACCCGCCGTCGGGGTACTCGGCCGCCGGCGTGTACCCGGTCGTGGCCAGCTGCCCGCTCGTGTCGAGGGCGGTGAAGGTCGTGGCCACGGCCGAGTTCAGCGGGTGCTCGAAGCCGGTGTAGAGGGTGGCCAGGGCGGCGAGGGTCTTGTCGTGGACCCCCTCCCAGCCCTGGAGCTGGAACTGCTCGATGCTGGAGAGCGAGAGCGTGGGCTGCATGCCGGCCAGTGAGCGGGCCAGCGTGGCGCCCTGGGACACGGCCCGGAACGTCGTCCCCGGCCCCATCTGGGCGAGCGTCCGGTCGAGCCAGCCCTCGACGGCGCCCGTGGCCGACCCACCGCGTTCGAGGCAGTCCTGCGCCTGGAAGTGGCTGCGGGAGATGTCGGGCGTCGACACCGCAGGGATGGCCGTGAACTTGCCCTGGCCCCACAGCGGGTGGATGGCCGCGAGCGCCGGGTTGAGGCCGAAGCCCCGTTCGAGCGGCAGGAGCTGGTTGCCCGGGATGCCGATGTCGGGCCGGGCCGCCATCAGGTGCTGGTCGTCCGCCGGGACGAGGACGCTGAGCCCGTCCATGCCCCCGCGCAGGAACACGACGACGAGCACGGCGTCGTTCGGCGACTGGCCGTAGGACGCCCGGGTGGTCACGAGCTGCATGCCGAGGCTGGCGACGCCGGCCATGCCCGCGCCCTGGAGGAACCGGCGGCGGGTGAAGCCGCCGCTCCAGGCCTCGGCCCGCTCGGCGCGCTCGGCCTCGACCCGGGCGGCGGCCGCCCGGAGCGTCCCCTCGACGGGGTTGGGGCCGAGCCGGGCGACGTCCGGGCACTCGGGGTGGAGCGAGGGGTAGCCGGCCGGGGCCGGCGGCGGCGGCGCCGTCGGGGTGGAGTCGGTCACGTTGTTCCTCACCGGAGCGCGAAGTAGGGCGAGTCGAGGACGAGGGGCAGGAAGTGGCCGGCCATGTCGGACAGGTCGACCTCGGAGATCGGGGTGTCGGCGCCGGTCTCGAAGAAGGTGATCAGCGCGTCGCGGTGCTCGGGCCGGAACGTCTGGAAGCAGAAGCGCCGGCAGGCGGCGTCGACGTACTCGCCGACCGTGGCGAACGGCCCGGGCACGAGCTGGTCGGCCTCGGTGTACGACGCCCCGTCGTGCCAGCCCTGGACCAGCCCGCGGTGGGTGTTCCAGGCGATGAGCAGGCCGTTGGCGGACCGCCAGGCGGGGTGCACGTCCGGGTAGCCGTTCGGCGCCGGCCAGGCGAGGGGCCGGTGACCCATGTTGCCCGTGCGCCAGTACATGTCCTCGACGAAGCCGACCGTGTCGCCGCCGGGGCGGACGTCGACGACTCGCGCGCTCGCCACCAGGTTCTCCAGCGGGCGGCGGGTTTTCTGGCCCACCGAGGCCCAGAACTCCGCCGAGCGGAAGAGGACGTCGAGCATCGGCACGATCGCCGTGTCGGCGTCGGCGAACGCCTGCGCCAGTCGCTCGACCAGCGCCGGGGGCGGGTCGTCGGACACCATCCGCACCGCCAGCTTGCGGGCGATGGTCTGCGCCGTCGACGGGTGCGTGGCCAGGTGGCGGAGGTAGGTGTCGCCGACGTCGAGGCCTCCCTCGGCGGAGTCGTTGGGGTGGGTGAAGCCGAGCACCGTGACGGCCCCGGTCCAGTGGATCTCGGGGTTGTAGCGGAACTCGCCCTCGGGCCCTTCCTCGTTCTCACCCCACACCGTGCGGCCCGTGAGGATGTAGGCGCTGTTGCGGACGTCGTCCTCCGTGTACCCGGAGGCCACGCCGACCGTGTGCAGCTCGAGCAGCTCGCGCCCGAAGTTCTCGTTGACCGACTCGCCGCGGTTGTCGTCGTTGGTGAGGAACCGCAGCATCGCCGGGTGCCGGCCGACGGCCAGCAGCATGTCGGTGAAGGACCCCAGGGCGTGCTGGCGGATGACGTCGCGGTGCCAGCCGGGCGCGGTGTCCCACCCGCCCTCGCCGGGGGTGGCCACGTTGAAGTGGTTGGCCCAGAAGTCGGCCATCACCTCCTTGAGCTGGTGCGTGGACCAGATCATGCGGGCGAGGGTCGCCTGTCCGACCTCGAACATCGTGTCCCAGGTGAAGCGCTCCTGGCTGCCGTGGACCTGGGCGGGCGTCATGCTGGCCCGCGAGAACATGCCCCAGGCCGCGTCGCCCTCGCCGTCACCCCGACCCGGGTTCAGCTGCTCGGCGAGCCACAGGTCGATGCCCTTCTCGCGCACCTCGTCGACGAGCGCCGGCGTGATGCCCATCGTCGTGCGGCGGAGGAGGTGGAGCACGGGGTCGTCGGTGGCCAGGATCGTCGGCACCGTCACCGTGGTGGCGGCCGCCGCCTCGCTGGGGGTGGGGAAGAGCAGGGTCGGGGCCGGGGCCGCGGGCGGCAGCTCGGTCGTCGCCGGGGCCGGTGTGCCCAGCGACCGGGCCAGCGACTGGTCGCGGTCGTCGAACGCGCCGGCCTCGGCCGCACTCAACAACGAGTCGCGCTTGGGCGGCGCAGCAGGGACGGTCAGCGAGCTGCTGTCGCCCTGGAGCACCTTCCAGCCCGCGGCCAGCAGCCCGGTGGCGGCGACGCCGGCAAGGACGGCCCGGCGGCGGAGCCGGGTGGTGAGGCCGAGCCGGCGCCACGGCCCATCCGGCTCGCCGTCGCCGCCGCCGGCGGGGCCACCGCGATCGTCGACGCGCTCCGGCCCGTCGATGCCGTCGAGCGGGTCGACCTCCAGCACGCCGGTGACCGCCCCCGTGCGGCGCGCCCGGGCCGCCGTCATGACCGTGCCGCCGGTCTCCCCGAACGGGACGCCGAGCGGCGTGCCGTTGGGCGGGGAGACCGGCGGCGTCCCCAGCGGGGGCGACGACGGTGGCGGCCACGGGGCCGCCGGTTGGTCGTGCAGGGGCAACGGGCTGCCACGATGGCGACGGTCGTCGAGAGAGCTGTCGGGCATGCAGGATCCCCCAAGGAAACCTCGGCCGCCGACCGGGCCCCGGCGTGGGCGCCCAGTGCCCACAACCCGATCGGTACTGCAATCCCGTCCGGGTCGGGATACTAAGCAGCCGTATCGCCGGAGGTCCACGATTAGTTACGGTTTTCGCGCAGATTCGTGACGGAAGTCGTTCCGGTCGACCGCCGCTGCTCCCGCAAAGTGAGGGTTTCGGCGCCGTCCGTGACGGACGGCCCGCTGTAGGCTCGCCCAATGGCGTTCGTGACCCAGGTGGTCAGCTATAGGGGCCTCATCGGTCACCTGGCCCAACGAGAGCTCAAGAGCAAGTACAAGCGCAGCGTCCTGGGCTGGTTGTGGTCGCTGCTGAACCCGGCGGCGACCCTGCTGATCTACACCGTCGTCTTCGGCACGGTGATGCGCATCGAGCCGCCCCTGGCCGGCAACGGCGAGCTTCACTCCTTCGCCCTGTACCTGTTCAGCGCGCTCATCGTGTGGAACTTCTTCAACGCGGTGATCATCGGCTCGATGGGCGCCCTCATGGGCGTCGGGGCGCTGCTGAAGAAGGTGTACTTCCCGCCCGAGTGCCCGGCCATCGCCAACGCCCTGACGGTGGTCATCCAGTCGGGCATCGAGTGCCTCATCCTCGTGGCCGTGATGATCGCGTTCGGCAACGTCAGCTGGACGTTCCTGATCTTCCCCTACCTGTTGCTGTTGCTGACGCTGTTCACGCTGGGCATCGGCCTGGTGCTCAGCATCTACAACATCTACCTGCGCGACGTGAACTACCTGGTCACGATCGGCATGAGCCTGCTCTTCTACGGCACGCCGATCGTCTACCCGTACTCGCTGGTCGAGGCCAACGCACCGGAACTCATCGCCACGCTGGTCCGCTTCAACCCGCTCACGCAGTTCGTGGGCGCGTCGCAGCAGATCTTCTACCTGCTCGAGGCCCCGAGCCCTGCGCGCCTGCTGGGCCTCACCGCCATCTCGGTCGCCACGTTCCTCGGGGGCTGGGCCATCTTCGTCGCCAAGTCGGTCGACGTCAGCGAGGAGCTGTGAGCCTCACCGTCTCGAACCGCCGCCCGAGCTCCGACGGCCGGCCGGCGATCGTCGTCGACAACGTCTCGAAGCGCTTCCGCCTCTACCGCGAGAAGCCCTCCAGCGTGAAGGAGCGCTTCACCAAGCTGCGCGGCGCCGTCTACGAGGAGTACTGGGCCCTCAAGGACGTGTCGATCGAGGTGCCACGCGGCACCACGTACGGGCTCGTCGGGTCCAACGGCTCGGGCAAGTCGACGATGCTGCGGGTGATGGCCGGCATCCACCGGCCCACGTCCGGCAGCGTCAACGTCGACGGCCGCGTGTCCGCCCTGCTCGAGCTGGGCGCCGGTTTCCACCCCGAGCTGACCGGCCGCGAGAACATCTACCTCAACGCCGCCATCCTCGGGCTGACCCGCAAGACGATCGCCGCCAAGATGGACGACATCATCGAGTTCGCCGGCCTGGGGGCGTTCGTCGACTCGCCGGTGAAGGTCTATTCGAGCGGCATGTTCGTCCGCCTGGGCTTCTCGGTGGCGGTGCACGTCGAGCCCGAGGTGCTGCTCGTCGACGAGGTCATCGCCGTCGGCGACGAGGACTTCCAGCGGCGCTGCTTCGACCACCTCTACAAGCTGCGCAACAGCGGCTCGACGATCGTGCTAGTCACCCACGACCTCGGCCTCGTGCAGGGCATGTGCGACAACGCCGCCTGGCTCGACAAGGGCGTCCTCAAGAAGGTGGGCCGGGCGCCAGACGTGGTGCACGCCTACCTGGACCAGGTCAACGAGGTCGAGACCAAGCGCATCGAGGAGAAGTCCAAGCCGATCGAGGTCACCGACGCGGAGACCGTCGAGGCCGAGGACATCGCCGACGTCCGCTCGTCGCACGACCTCGTCGAGATCGAGGACGTCGAGTTCCTCGACGCCGAGGGCCGGCCCACGCTCACGATCACGCCGCTCGAGAAGCTGACGATGCGCGTGCACTGGCGGGCCAAGGTGGCCCAGCCCGAACCGCTGTTCTCGTTCGCGGTCGAGAACGAGGCCGGCGTCTACGTGGCGAACCCGGGCATGCAGCCCAAGCCGACCTGGCGCGACATCCCGGCCGGCCCCGGCTACGTCGACTACCGGATGGACGAGTTGGTGCTCGGCCCGGGGCAGTACACGTTCACGGTGGCGGCCCACGACCACGCCGGCACGACGATCCTGCACAAGCGCGAGCGCTTCATCACACTGCGGGTGCAGCCCGGCAACACCTTGGTCCTCGGGCTCATCGACATGATGGGGACCTGGGTGCCGCCGGTCAGCATGGCGAAGGACGACGACCAGTTCGAGGTGGCCCCCGGGCCCTTCGACATGGCCCAGGAGCAGTAACGCATGGCACGGCCCGACGGAGTGGTCCCCGAGGGCGGTCGTGCCCGCGGGGCGATCGAGAAGCTGGTCCCGCCCGGAGGGACCGCCCGGGCGGTGCTCCGCGTGGGGCGCCAAGTGGTCCATGACGGCGTCCTCTACGGCGACCGCCTGCGCGAGCTGTGGAAGGTGGCGCGGGGCCTGACCGGCGCCGAGCCCGAGTACGCCGCCTGGCTGGTCGAGCGACAGCCGACGGTCGAGTCGCTGATCAGCCAGACCGAGCTGTCGGCCAGCCGCCGCATCGGCGTGCGGGTCGAGGTGGTGATCCGGGCCGACGGCGACGGCACCGGGCTCGACCGCACGCTCGACTCCCTCCACGGCCAGACCCTGCGGAACTGGTCCGCAACGGTCGTGGGCCGCCACGCGAGCGGCGACAAGGTCACCAGCGTCCTCGACCGCGCCTGGTCCGACGTGCTGGCCGACGTGGCCACCGGCGGCGACGCCCACGACCTCGTCGCCGTCCTCGAGGCGGGCGACCGGCTCGAGCCCGATTTCGTGTTCCGGGTGGCCGCCCGGGCGTGGGACAACCCGTTCCTCCAGGTCATCCACTGGGACGACGACGTCATCGACGCCGCCGGCCAGCTCACCGACCCCCGGTTCCGGCCCGAGTGGTCGCCGGAGACGCTGCTGTCCGCCAACTACGTGGGCCGCTCGTTCGCCGTGCGCCGCGGCCGCCTGGCCGCCGTCGGCGGGCCCGACGCCTCGCTCGGTGACGCCACCTGGTGGGAACTGCTGTTCCGCCTCGACCTCGATCAGACGACGGTCGGGCGGGTCCCGCAGGTCGTCTCGCACCTGGTCCGCCGGCCGCACGTGAGCGCCTCCGAGGGCGCCGCCGTCGTACAGGCCCACCTCAACCGTTCGGGCCGGGCCGGCACGGCCTCGCCCGCGGGCGCCGGGGTGCGGGTCGAGTGGGAGCTGGCCGAGGCGCCCCACGTCACGGTCATCATCCCGACGCGGCACAACCGCACCATGCTCAGCACCTGCCTGCCGAGCCTGGCCAAGACCGACTACCCGTCCTTCGACGTGGTCATCGTCGACAACGGCGGCCGCAGCAGGGACAACGAGGACTGGTACACGAGCGCCGGCGCCGGCCTCGACCTCCAGGTCCAGTGGTGGGAGGTGCCCTTCAACTACTCGGCCGTCAACAACGCGGCCGCGTCGGGCGCCCGCGGCGAGGTGCTCGTCTTCCTCAACGACGACACCGAGCTGCTCGACCCGGGCTGGCTGCGCGAGCTGGTCTCGTGGACGCGCCAGCCGGGCATCGGCCTCGTCGGCGTCCAGCTCACCGGTCCCGACGGCGAGATCCAGCACGGCGGCGTGGTCCTCGGCATGAACGGCTTCGCCGACCACCTCTTCGCCGGCAACCGGCCCGGCGACGACACGCTGATCGGCTCCACGGCCTGGTACCGCGACTCGCTGTCGGTCACGGCCGCCTGCGTGGCCGTCACCAAGGAGCGCTACGCCGAGGTCGGCGGCTTCGACGAGCGCTTCCTGCTGTGCGGCAGCGACGTGGTGCTGGGCCTCGACATGCGCTTCCTCGGGCTGCGCAACGTCGTCACGCCGTACGCCAAGGTCCGCCACCTGGAGTCGGCCACCCGGGGCGCCACGGTCGTCCCCGAGGACTACCCGACCAGCTACTGGCGCTACCAGAAGTGGCTGCGCGGCGGCGACCCCTACTTCTCGCCGAACCTGTCGCTGCAGAACACGGTCCCGGCCCTGCGGCCGAAGGACGAGCCCAGCCCGATGGTCGCCGTGGGCGGGCTGCTCCAGCGCGACTTCCGGGTGTTCCGCCAGCAGGCCGACGAGGCCGAGGCGCTCTACCTGGCGTCCAGCTTCCGGGCCGACGCCTCGCTCAAGGGCCGGGTCGTCGCCGCCCACGAGGCCGCCAGCGGCCCCCGCCCCGTCCGCACGCTGAACTGGTTCGTGCCCGAGGTCGACAGCCCGTTCTACGGCGGCATCAACACCGCCTTCCGCATCGCCGACCACCTGGCCGCCGACGGTGTCGCCAACCGCTGGGTCGTGATGGGCAACGCCAACGAGCCGTTCCTGCGCTCGGCGCTGGCGGCGGCGTTCCCCCGGCTGGCCGACTGCGAGATCGAGTACTTCACGGGCAACAGCCCGGCCCAGCTGGGCGCCATCTCGCCGGCCGACGCCTCGATCGCCACGCAGTGGCCGACGGCGTACTCGGTGGCGCACTTTCCGCACACCACGCGGCGCTTCTACCTCATCCAGGACTTCGAGCCGATGTTCTACCCGGCGGGCACCAACTACGCCCTCGCCGAGGAGACCTACAACTTCGGCCTCTACGGCCTGTGCAACACCGAGCGCCTGCTCGACATCTACCGGCGTGACTACGGCGGCCAGGGCATGGCGTTCATGCCGGCAGTCGACCAGAGCGTGTTCCACGCCCGCGGGCGCAGCCCCCTCGACCACGACGGGCCGGCCACGGTGTTCCTCTACGCCCGGCCCGGCCACTGGCGGAACTGCTGGGAGCTGGCCTCGCTCGCCCTCGACCAGGTCAAGCAGCAGCTGGGGGACCGGGTCCGCATCGTCACCGCCGGCTCGTGGGCCCGCCCCGACGACCTCGGCCGCGGCATCGAGCACCTCGGCCTCCTCGACTACCGCGACACCGGCGCCCTCTACCGAAGCTGCGACGCCGGTATCGCCCTCACCCTCTCGGCCCACCCCTCGTACCTGCCGCTCGAGCTCATGGCGTGCGGCGTGCCCGTGGTGGCCTTCGACAACCCGGCCGGCAACTGGGTGCTGCACCACGAGCGCAACTCGCTGCGGTGCCCCCGCACGGTCGACGGCCTGGCCGACGCCGTGACCCGCATCGCCAGCGATGGCGCCCTGCGTGCCCACCTCGGGGAGGAGGCCCTGGCGACGATCGCCACCGGCCACTCCGACTGGGCCAGGGCGCTCGGTGGTATCCATGCGTACCTGAGCGACCCGGCCGGGCAGGGAGCGTAGGCGCATGAAGGAGTACCCCGACCACTTCCTCGAGGAGGGGTCGCACGGCCACTGCTACGAGCTGCTGGCCGAGGCGAAGCTTGGCGACGGGGTGGTCCTCGACCTGGGCTGTGCCACCGGCCAGCTCGCCGAGCCGTTTACCGCGCTCGGCAACACCTACGTCGGGGCCGACATCGAGGCGGGGGCACTGGCCGAGCTGACCGAGCGGGGTTTCGAGGGACACGTCCTCGACCTGTCCGTGGGCGTCGACGAGCTGGCGGCGGCGATCGAGGAGGTCCTCGACGGGCGCCCGCTGGCCGCCGTCCT
>DATFOS010000046.1:0-8297 GCA_035265325.1 Acidimicrobiales bacterium | reverse complement strand
GCCCGTCCCCACGTTCAGCGGGCCCACGACGTCGCGCTCCGCCATCTCGGCCAATGCCACGGCGACATCACGCACGTCGGTCACGTCCCGCCGGCGGTCGAGGGCGCCGTGGATCGTGATCGGCTCGCCCGCCCGGGCGGCGGCGATCCAGCTGGCGAGGGCCATGTCGGGCCGCTGCCGCTCCCCCGCCACGGTGAACGGGCGGGCCATGGCGGCACGGCCCCCGGCGGCGAGGCGCAGGCCGACCCGGCACTCGGCCGCCACCTTGGAGCGGGCGTAACCGCCCCGGGGCCGCAGCCGGTCATCCTCGCGGCTGGGCCGGCCCAGCGTGCCGCCGTAGACGCTCGAGGAGGACGCCACGACCAGCGGCGTCGCCGCCGGGACCGCGGCCAGGACCGCCTCGGTCGTCTCGACATTCGACCGCCACCAGGTGACCTCGGCCTCGGGGCCGTCGAGGCGGACGCCACCCGCCCCGGCCAGGTGGAACACGGCGTCGGCCTCCCGGAGCAGGTCGAACGCATCGCCGTGCGCCGCCGGGTCGGCCAGGTCGGCCCGGACGTCGGTGCCCGGCCGGCGGTCCACGCCGACCACGCTCGCACCCCGGCGTCGCCACTCGGCCACGAGGTGGCTACCGATGAAACCTGCGGCTCCTGTGACGACGATCACGACTGCTCCGGCGGACGGACGCCCGGTGGCGGCGTCGGGCACGCACCGGTAGGCGTGCCGGCGCTAACGTGTGAAGCTACATGAACTCGCGCGCCAGCATCGAGGTGGACAGCCTGCGCAAGAGCTTCGGCACAGCCGAGGTGCTGCGCGGCGTGCGCCTCGCGGTCCAGCCGGGGTCGGTGCTCGCCATCCTCGGGCCGAGCGGCTGCGGCAAGACGACGCTCCTGCGGACGATCGCCGGGCTCGAGCGGCCCGACGCCGGCTCGATCCGGCTGGACGGGGTGCAGGTCGCGGGCCCAGCCACCCACGTGCCGCCGGAGCGCCGGCGCATCGGCATGGTGTTCCAGGACTGGGCGCTCTTCCCCCACCTCACCGTGGCGCAGAACGTCGCCTACGGCCTCCCCCGACCGGAGCGCCGCCTGGCCAGCCGCTCGGGCCGGGCCCGGCGGACCGGCCGTGCCGGGCGGGCCGGCGCACGCGGGACGAGCCGGGTGGACGAGGTCCTCGACATGGTCGGGCTCGGCGGGCTCGGCCCGCGCCACCCGGGGACGCTGTCCGGCGGCCAGCAGCAGCGCGTCGCCCTGGCCCGGGCGCTGGCGCCGCGACCGGCGGTCCTGCTGCTCGACGAGCCGTTCTCCAACCTCGACGCCGCCCTGCGCGCCCACGTGCGGGCCGAGGTCGCCCGCCTGCTCGACGACCTGGGGGTCACGGCCGTGTTCGTGACCCACGACCAGGACGAGGCCTTGCTCCTCGGCGACGAGGTGGCCGTCATGCGGGACGGGCTCGTGGCCCAGCAGGCGGCGCCGAGCGACCTGTACGCCCGTCCGGCCACGCCCTGGGTGGCCTCGTTCGTCGGGGACGCCAACCTCGTGCCGGGCGTGGCGTCCGGCGACTCGGCCGCGACGGCGCTCGGGCCGATCCCCCTCGACAACCCGGCGCACGGCGAGGTGTCGGTGCTGGTCCGCCCGGAGGACCTGGCCCTCGCCAACCCGTCGGACGACGGCGTGTCGGTGACCGTCGAGCGGCGGGAGTACTACGGCCACGACACCGTGTACGCCGTCCGGGTCCTGGAGGGACCGGCCGCGCGGGTCCGGGCGGCGGCCGCACCCCGCTTCCGCCCCGGCGACGCCGCCGGCCTGCGCTACACGGGCCCGCCGACCGTCGCCTTCGCGGCACCGCCGAACGGGACGCCGTCGCCGGTCGCGTCCGGGATCGCCGCCCCGCCGGACGACGCATCGCCGTCCACCGCGCACGCGGGCTCGACCCCGCCCCCCGCCCCGACCGCCACGTCGTCGGCGGGCCCGGAGGACGCCGCCCCAGCCACGGGCACCGTCCCCGGCCACGGCGCCGACGCCGCCGACCCCGTCGGCGGGGCGCGGGGCGACGGTGGGGCCGAGCCCGGTGGGCCGGCCGTGACGGCCTCGCCGGCGTGATCGGGGTCGTCGGCGCCGGGCCGGCCGGCCTGGCGGCGGCCTGGCGGGCGGCGCTTGCCGGCCACGAGGTCGTGGTGGTCGAGCGGGGGCGCGAGGTGGGCGGGCTGGCCGGCTCGTTCCAGGTCGCCGGCCTCCGGGTCGACCACGGCAGCCACCGCCTCCACCCGGCGACGCCCCCCCACCTGCGCGCCGCCCTGCGCGATTTGCTCGGCGACGACCTCCAGGTCCGCCCCCGCCACGGGCGCATCCGCCTGCTCGACCGCTGGGTCGCGTTCCCGCTGCGGACCGGCGACCTGCTGCGCCGCATGCCGCCCGCGTTCGCCGCCCGGGCCGCCCGCGACGCCGTGACCGGCCCCCTGCGCCGGCCGCGGGCGGACACCTTCGGCGAGGTCGTCCGGGCCGGGCTGGGGCCGGCGGTCCTCGACGCCTTCTACGCCCCCTACGCCCGCAAACTGTGGGACACCGCACCCGACGACCTGGCCGGTGAGCTGGCCCGGCGCCGGGTCAGCGCGGCGTCGCCGCTGGACGTCGCCCGCCGGCTGGTCCGGGGCGCCCGGCCCGAGGGCCGCACGTTCCTCTACCCCCGCACCGGCTTCGGCGCCATCGCCGAGGCCCTGGCGGAGTCGGCCGTGGCCGCGGGCGCCGAGATCCGCCTGGGCCGTTCGGTCGAGCGCCTGGTGGCCCAGGGCCGAGCCGTGAACGGGGACGGGTGGGAGCTCCACCTCGACGACGGCCGTCGACTCGACGTGGACCGGGTGTGGTCCACCGCCCCGCTGGCCGCCCTGGCCCGCCGGGTCGGTCCGCCACTCGCCGCCCCGGCCCCCGCCCTGGACGCCGCCGGGCGCCTCCGCCACCGGGCCATGGTCCTGCTCTACGTCGTGCTCGACCAGCCCCGGTGGACCGAGTACGACGCCCACTACTTCCCCGGGCCCGAGGTGGCGGCGAGCCGGGTGTCCGAGCCCCGCAACTACCGGGACAGCGCCAAGGACCCGGCCGACGTCACCGTCCTCTGCGCCGAGCTCCCCTGCTGGGTCGGCGACGCGACCTGGGAGGGGCCGGACGACGTCCTGGCCGCCCGCCTCGCCGACGAGCTGGCCCGGGCCGGGCTCCCGGCCGTGCGGGTGGCCCACGCCGAGAGCCGCCGGTCCCCGCACGTCTACCCCGTCTACCGGACCGGCTTCGCCGACGACCTCGGCGCCCTCGAGGCGTGGGCGCACGGGCTCCCGTCGTTCGAGACGTTCGGCCGCCAGGGCCTGTTCACGCCCGACAACACCCACCACGCCCTCGCCATGGGCTGGGCCGCCGCCGAGGCCCTCACGTCGGATGGCGGCTGGGACGACCCCGCCTGGCGCGCCGCCCGAGACGGCTTCCGGGACTTCGTCGTCGAGGATTGAGTCCGGCCGCACGCCGACGGCCAACCGGTCAGGCACCGGCGACCCGGCGACCCGGCGGTCAGACCCGGACGGCCTTGGCGCCGAATCGCTGGCGGAACGCCGAGGTGTCGATCTCCTCCAGCTCGATCTCGCCCGCCAGGACGCCGGCCTTCCACTCCTCGTGGGCACCGACGTTGGCGTGGAACTCCTCCATCACCTCGCGGGCGAAGAGGTCGAGGCTGTCGCAGATGTCGGCATGCGTGTTGCGGCCGGCCTGGTTGAGGAGGATCACCTGGTCGATGTTCGACGACTCGAATTTCCGCAGCTTCCGTCGGATCGTCTCGGGCGACCCGATCAGGCCGCCCGACAGCGCCCGCTCGGCGGCCTCGGGGTTGGCCCGTTTCCAGGCGCTGTACTCGGCCCACATGTCGACCTCGCCCGGGTCGGGCCGCTTGCGGTCGGCCGAGTTGTAGTAGCGCAGGCAGAACTGGAAGAACGTGGCGCCGTCGGCCTTCGCCCGGGCCTCGTCGTCGGTCTCGGCGCACATGAACATGCTGACGAGCGCGATGTTCGGGTTGGCCGGGTAGTCGGCGAGCCGATCGAGCCGCTTGGTGATGGCGTTGTAGTAGGCGTGCACCCAGGCGGTCGCGGCGTCGGCGCTCACGAACTGGAAGCCGAGCGCCCCGAGCCCGCGCCGCCCGGCGTACTCGATCGTCTCGATCTGGGAGCAGGCGGTCCACAGCGGAGGATGGGGCTTCTGGCGCGGCTTGGGCAGCACGTTCCGCAACGGGAAGTCGAAGTGCGCCCCGCTGTACTCCACGCCGCCGTCGCCGAACATCGGGATGGCGCAGCGGACGGCGTCCTCCCAGATCTCCCGCTTGTCCCGGAAGCGGACGCCGAACGGGTGCAGCTCGGTGATGCTGGCGCTCTCGCCCATGCCGAACTCGACCCGGCCGTCGCTGAGCAGGTCGAGCGCCGAGACCCGCTCGACGACCTTGGCCGGGTGGCTGGTCGTGAGCTGCATGATCCCGTGGCCCAGGCGGATGCGCTCGGTCCGCTGGCTGGCCGCGCCGAGGAAGACCTCGGGGGCCGACGAGTGCGAGTACTCCTCGAGGAAGTGGTGCTCGACCACCCAGGCGTAGTCGTACCCGAGGCGGTCGGCCAACTCGAGCTGGTCGAGCGCGTCGGTGTAGAGCCGGTACTCGCTGTCCTCCGTCCACGGGCGCGCCAGCTGGAGCTCGTAGAACACGCCGAACTTCACGGTCCCCCCTCCGGCGCCCGTTCCCCCCGGCCCGGTCCGCCACCCGGGAACCTACCCGCTGGCCCGCCGAGATGAACAGCGTTCGGAAACGGCTCGTCCGCTAGGCAGCCCGCAGCTCCCGCCACACGCCCGGGACGACCCGGCGCAGGTACGGGACGAGGCGCACGAACGACCGGCCGTGCTCGCGGAACCGGTAGGTGATCGGCACCTCGGCGTAGCGGAAGCCCTTGCCCAGCAGGTCGAGCGTGAGGACCTGGGCGTAGTTGAAGTCGTGCACGACCTCGGCGGCGGCGGCCGCCGCCGGCGACAGGGCCCGGTAGCCCGACTGCCCGTCCGTGAGGCCCCGCACGCCCCAGCGCCGGACCAGCACCCGCATGGCGAGGGTCAGCACCCGGTTGCCTACCCACCGGTGGGGCCGCATCGAGCGGGACATCCCGGCGAAGCGAGAGCCCACGACGTAGTCCGCCGACCCGGCCAGGACCGGGGTCACCAGGCGCTCCAGCTCCTCGGGGGCGTACTCGCCGTCGGCGTCGCAGAACGCCACCGCCGCCGCCCCCGCCTCGGCCCCGAGCGCAAGGCCGACCCGCACGGCGGCACCCAGGCCCCGGTTGACGCCCAGGGACCGCACCTGGGCGCCGGCCGCGCCGGCGACGGACGCCGTGCCGTCGGTCGAGCCGTCGTCCACGACGACCACCCGGACCGGGTGCCCGGCCACCGTGGCCGGCGCCCGCCGCACCACGTCGGCGACCGTGGCCTCCTCGTCGTGGGCGGGCAGGAACAGGACGACGGGTTCTGCAGGTCCAGCATTCATAATTAGGGAGACTTTACGTCCTTTGGCGGCATCGCTAGCCTCCGCCGCCATGCAGGGACGGAGGACGGGCCTGGTGGCAGCGGTCGCGGTGATGGCGCTCGGCGCCGGGGCGCTGGCCGGCTGCGGTGGGGACGACGGCGACCGCCTCGTGGTGTACTCGGGCCGCACGTCCAACCTGGTCAACCCGCTCCTCGAGCAGTTCTCCGAGGACACGGGAACGCCCATCGACGTCCGCTACGACGACTCGGCCAACCTGGCGCTGCTCATCGACGAGGAGGGCGACCGGACGCCCGCCGACGTCTTCATCTCGCAGAGCCCCGGCGCGGTCGGCTTCCTGGACGAGGGCGGCCACCTCGCCGAGCTGCCGGAGGACCTCGTCGCGATGGTCCCCGAGGGCGACGCCGCCGCCGATCGTGGCTGGGTCGGCCTGTCCGGCCGCGTGCGCACGCTCGTCTACAACACCGAGCTGGTCGACCCGGCCGACCTGCCCGAGTCCGTCCTCGACCTCACCGCCCCGGAGTTCGCCGGCCAGGTGGCGCTCGCCCCCACCAACGGCTCGTTCCAGGACTTCGTGACCGTGCTGCGGACCGAGTTGGGCGACGAGGAGGCCGCGACCTGGCTCGAGGGCATGGCGGCCGGCGACGCCCCGACCTTCACGAACAACACGGCGATCGTCGAGGCGGTGGGCCGCGGCGAGGTCCCGATGGGCCTGGTCAACCACTACTACGCCTTCGTCGCCCGCGACGAGGACCCCGACCTCCCCGTCGAGAACCACTTCTTCTCCGAGGGTGACTACGGCTCGACGCTGCTGGTCACGGCGGCGTCGGTGCTGGCGCAGTCGGACCAGGACGAGGACGCCGAAGCCCTCGTCGAGTACCTGCTCGCGGCCGACGCCCAGGAGTACTTCGCAGCAGAGACGTTCGAGTACCCGCTGGCCTCGGGGGCCTCGCCGGAACCGGAGCTGCCGCCGCTCGACGAGGTGGCCCCCACGCGGGTCGACCTGGGCGAGCTGGGTGGCGGCCTGGCGGCCACCACCGAGATGATTGACGCGAGTGGGCTCAACGGCTGACCCCGGCGCCGCGGCGGGACCGGCGGCCACCGACCCGGCCGGCCCGACGGTCGACCCGGCCGACCCGCTCGCCGTCGCCGCCGACCCGGCGGCGGTGCTCGGGGGGCCGGTCCCGGCCGGGCGCCGCCCGGCCCGGGAATGGCGCGGGACCGCCCCGCCGGCGCTCGTCGCCGCCTGTGCCGCCATCGGCCTGCTGTTCGCCGCCCCCATCGCCTACCTGGTCGTCGAGTCCCTGTCGGGGGACGAGGGCCTCGGCGCGCTCTACACGTCGTCCCGGACGACCGTCCCGCTGCGCAACACGGTCCTGCTCGCCGTCGCCACGGCGGCCAGCGCCACCGTGGCCGGCACCGGGCTCGCCTGGCTGACCACCCGGACCGACGTCCCGCTCCGCCGCCTGTGGGCGACCCTCGCGCCGCTGCCGCTGGTGTTCCCGTCCTTCGTGGGGGCGCTGGCCCTGGTGGCGGCGGTGGCACCGGGCGGGCTGCTCGACACGCCGCTGGGGTGGATCGGGGTCGACGCCGTCCGCCCGGAGGGCTTCTGGGGGGCCTGGCTCGTCCTCACCCTGTTCACCACCCCGTACGTGCTGCTGCCGGTGGCGGCCCGGCTCGCGGCGCTGCCCCCCTCACTGGAGGAGAGCGCCCGCCTGCTGGGCCGGCGGCCCCTGGCCACGTTCGTCACGGTCGTCCTGCCCCAGGCCCGGGGCGCCATCGCCGCCGGGGCGCTGCTCGTGTTCCTCTACACGGCGAGCGACTTCGGGGTCGTGATCCTGCTGCGGTACGACACGCTCACCCGGGCCATCTACGCCAACCGGGTGCTGGACCGCGGCCAGTCCGTCGGCCTCGCCCTCCTGCTGGCTGGCGTCGCCCTGCTGGTCGTGGCCGCCGAGCGAGGGCTGGGCCGGCGCCGACGCGAGGCGGCCGGCGTGGCCGTCGGCGCGACCGCCGCCGCGGCCCGGCGATCGCTGCAGGTTCCGCTCGGGCGCTGGCGCTGGCCGGCGCTGGCCGTGCTGGTGGCCTGGGTGGCGATCGCGCTGGGCGGCCCGCTGGCGTCGCTCGGCCTGTGGGCGTGGCGGGGCCTGACCGGCGAGGGCAGCCGGCTGGCCGGCTCGGGCGGCAGCGCCCTCGGCGACCTGGCGGCCCCGGCCGGCAACACGGTCGGGATCGGCCTGGTCACCGCGCTCGTGGCCGTCGCGTTGCTGCTGCCGCTGGCCTACCTGTCCGCCCGCCACCGGGCGCGGTCCGGCGACCTCGCCCACGGGCTGGTGGCTGCCGGCTTCGCCCTGCCGGGGCTGGTCGTGGCGCTGGCCGTGGTGTCGTGGGCCATCGAGCTGCCGGAGGGACTCGGCCTCTACCAGAGCTTCCCGCTCCTCGTCATGGCGTACGTGCTGCACCTCGGCGCCCAGTCGCTGCGTGCGGCGGAGGTGTCGGTGGGGGCCGTGCCGGGCCGGCTGGACGAATCCGCCCGGATCCTCGGCGCCGGCCGCGTCCGCCGCTTCGTGACGATCGACCTCCCGCTGATGACGCCGGGGCTGCTGGCCGGCGGCGGGCTCGTCCTCCTCTCGACGATGAAGGAGCTGCCGATCACGCTCCTCGTCTCGCCGCTGGGCTTCGAGACGCTGGCGACCCACGTGTGGGAGGACGCCGAGGCCGCCTTCCTGGCCGAGGCGGGCGTGGCCGCCCTCGTG
>DATFOS010000045.1:0-15302 GCA_035265325.1 Acidimicrobiales bacterium | reverse complement strand
GCATCGACGAGGACCGGCTGAACCTCAGCCGCCAGATCCTCGACGTGGTGACCGACGGCCACGAGCTCACGACGGCCGACGGGGCGGTGGCGTTCACCGCCCGCAAGGTGCTGCGGGGCGGCGGGGTCGGCTGACCCCGAGCTCGCCCGACGCCATCGGGAAACGGACACGCGCGGACGGCCCCGCCTCGGCGGGGCCGTCGTCGCGTCCGGGTGTCAGCCCTTGGCGCCGAGCGCCTCGCGCAGTCCCGTCATCTCGAGCACACGGTCGAGCGGCTCGGAGACCTCGGTGACGGCGAGGCTGGCGCCGCCGGCGTCAGCGTCCTTGCGGGCGATGAGGAACGCCCGCAGGCCTGCGGAGTCGGCGAAGGTGAGGGCGCCGGCGTCGATCTCGATCGTCGTCACGCCCTCGGACAGCAGGTCGCCCACGACCGACGTGAGCTTGGGCGAGGCGTACAGGTCGAGCTCGCCGTCGAGACGGACGACGGCCTTGGACCCCTTCCGATCGGTCGAGATGACAAGCGATTCCCGTGGGTCGCCCATGGTCCTCCTCGGATGCGGCGTCGAGCGGCCTAGTTCATTCCCAGCAGCGGGAGACCGCATACATCGTTCTCTGCCGGTCGATGCTACGGAACCGGCGGCCCCGGGTCACGTCCGTGGTCAGGACGCCCCGCGCTCCTCGCGGACCTCCCGGACGACGTCGAGGGCGGACAGGGTCACGACCGTCGCCTGGGCCCCTTCGTCGCGGCCGCGGACCTGCGCCACGACCACCGTGCGGTCTTCGTCGTCCCGCTCGATCTCGAGCAGGCACAGCTCCACGTCGTCCTGGGAATCGATGGTCTCGACGACCCGGCTCACCGCGTCCCGGTCGGACAGGGTGATGTGGACGTCGTGCGTCTCCTCCCCGAAGCGGCGCCGGACGAACGTCCGCACCGGCCGGAGGAGGACCAGGCTGACCAGCAACACAGCGGTCGCCAGCGCTGCCATCGTCATGTCACCCACGCCGGCGGCCAGCCCGATGGCGGCGACGGTCCACAGGCTGGCGCCGGTGGTCAGGTTCTTGATCACGTTGCCACGACGGAAGATGACGCCGGCGCCGAGGAAGCCGATGCCGACGGCCACGTTGGAGGCCACGCGGGACACGTCGGCCTGAAGGGTCGACGCGGCCCGCGGCCGGTCGAACTCCTGGAAGCCCAGCGTGGACACGGCCCCGAACAGGGCGGCGCCCAGCGCCACGGCGATGTGGGTCCGCAACCCGGCCTGCTGCTCGGACGCCTCGCGCTCGAGGCCCACCAGCCCACCCAGCAGCGCCGCCCCGAGGAGGCGGACCACCAGGCTCCACTCCAGTTCCCAACTATTGGTCACGTCGATCACCGTCGCTCTTTACCCGTCCGGTCCACCCGACGAGACACCCCGCGTGACCCGCGCCATGGTTGCGTCCCGGCGTACGGGGAAGACCAGGGCAGACGCCCGACGAGGAGGAGCCATGGACAAGCCGAACGCCGTCCGGCGAGCCGAGCACGAGATCGACGAGCACACCGAGCCGGACGGTGGCCGCAAGTACACGGGCGAGCCGGACACGCGCGACGTCCAGGCGCTGCGCCGCGAGCAGCAGGACGAGGCCGCGGAGTCGTGGGTCGGGCCGGGCGTGCCCACCATGACCGACGGCCAGTGGAAGGGCCTGGTGTGGGGCTCACTCATCGGCGGGGCGATCGGCGCGCTGCTGTTCCTGCCGCTGGCGCTGATCGACTTCATGGACCCCGCCTGGCTGAGGGTGCTGGTCGTCGTCATCGCCGGCGCCCTGGCCGGCGGCACCGCCGGTGCGCTGTACCAGGGCGGGCGCCAGCCGGAGCTCGAGGGTGAGACGCTCGACACCGACGGCCGCCCGTCGGTCGGCACCACGCTGCGCGACCCGACCACCGACGCCCGGGGTCGCTGAAGCACCCCGCTCCACCCTTCGGACGCAGCCACGCGGAAGGGCCCGCCGGTCACCGACCGGCGGGCCCCTCCGCGTGTGTGAGGCGGGGTGGCGTCAGCTGGCGGCGCGGCCCTTGGAGCCCTTGGAGGACACGGCTGCCCCGTTGTCGTTGGCCGCGGTCGTCCCGGCCACGGCTTGGGCGACCTGGTCGCCCGGCGTGACGTCGGGTGCGGACTCGCCGCCGGCCTCGTCGGGGGCGGCGGCCGACCGGACGGTCTTGAGCACCCACGCGGCGGCGGCCGCCACCGCGCCGATGGCGACGAGCAGGAGGGCCTTGGGGGGGCGCCTGCGTGCGGGCGTCGGGTCGACGGCCGCGGCTGCGGCGTCGAGGCCGACCCGTGCCAGGCCCGTGGCGGTCGTCCTTCGGGTCTCCTCGGCAGCCGTCTCGAGGGCGTGACGCGTGCTGCGTCCCGCCCGGCGCAACTGCTTGGTGGCGTCAGACTTCCTGAATGGCATGGCACCTCCCGGGGTGGGGTTCAGGGGGTGTTCTTCCCCGTATCCCTTGGCCGAGACGCGAAAGTGGCAGGGCCTCGGCCCTGCCACTCGTGCGATGTGCCGGCGGTCGGCGACGGGCGTGCTCAGAAGGGCGGGGCGGTCAGGTGGCCGCGACGGCGGCGCCGGGCCCACCAGTTGTAGACGACCAGGGCGATCACGGCCCCGACGACCGAGCCCAGCAGGCCCGCCGGCTGCAGGGCCCCCTCGTCGGGGTCGGTGTCGAAAACCAGGTACCCCAGGAGCCCGCCGAGGAATGACCCGGCGATGCCGAGGAGGACGGTCTGCAGGAAGCTCATGGGGTCGGGGCCGGGGACGAGGAGCCGGGCCATGTAGCCGGCGATGATGCCCATCACGACGAGGGCGATGATGAACATGAGCATGGGCTCAGCGTCCCGCGGCTCAGACCTGAACGTCCAGCACCAACTGTTCGTCCTCGCGGGTGAACACGTAGCGGAGGCCGCCTATCTCGGCGGCGACCTCGATGCCCACGTCGAGCATGCCGTCCTCGTCGAGCCAGCGGTCGAACAGCGCCACCATCTCGTCGTGGGCGTCACGGTCGTCGTTGGGGAGGAACGTGACGGTGAGCGGCATGCCCTGCGGCACGACGGCCCGGTTCACCTCGATCGGCTCGAGCGGGACGAGGTCGAGAAGGACCCGATCGACGCTGTGCTCGAGGAAGACGAGTTGGCAGGTGGACATGGGGTGCCTCAGCTCGGGCTTGGGCCGGCCGCTCCGACCAGCGTGCGGTTCATCTTGGCCAGGCTGGCCCGGAGGAGCCGTGAGACCTGGACCTGACTGACACCTACCCGCTCTGCGATCTGCGATTGCGTCATTCCACCCATGAATCGGAGTTCGATGATCTTGCGCTCGCGCTCCGGCAGCACGTCCATGAGTCCGGCGACCGTCATGCGGGCCTCGGCGGCCTCCAGCGAGCGGTCGACCTCGCCCAAGTTGGGCTCGTCGTCCGACTCGTCGTTGCTCGGCGGCGCCAGGGGGACCCGGCTGTACGAGCGGCCGGCCTCGAGCGTCTCGAGGACCTCCTCCACCGGCACGCCGGCCCGCTCGGCGATCTCCTCGACGGTGGGGGACCGCCCCAGCGTCTGGCCCAGCTCGGTGACGGCGACGTTGACCGTGTGGTGCAGGTCCTTCAGCCGGCGCGGTACGTGCACGGCCCACGTCGTGTCGCGGAAGTGGCGCCGCAGCTCGCCCACGATTGTCGGCACGGCGAACGTGCTGAACACGACGCCGTACTCCGGGTCGAAGCGCTCGACCGCCTTCAGCACGCCCAACATGGCCACCTGGACCAGGTCGTCGAGCGGCTCGCCCTTGTGCGCGAAGCGCTGGGCGCAGTGCACCGCCAGCCAGCGGTGCTCCTCGATGAGCTGATTCCGCAGGTCGCGGTCGCCGGTCGTGCGGAACGTCCGGAAACGCTCGTCGACCCGGGCGTCGCGCTCGGTGTTGTCCCCACCCTTGGTGCGCCCTCGCGGCGCGGCGGCGGCGGAACGACGGGCCAGACGGGCGGCTCGCGTGGCGGAACTCTGCACGTTGTCCTCGTTTCGGGTGCCCACGGCGACCCCACTACCCGACCGCCATGGGCGTACACGGGAAGGTGGGAAAAAAGTACGCGTCCCATGGGAAGCGACGTCTACCCCCGTCGGGTGGGGCCCGTCCGACCGGGGCCCGGCGGTACCGTGCCGCCCATGGACCTCGGGATCGCCGGTCGCCGCGCCGCCGTGGCGGCCTCCTCCTCGGGCCTCGGCCTGGGGGTCGCCCGGGCGCTCGTGGCCGAGGGTGTGCAGGTGGCGCTGTGCGGGCGCACACGGGCCAAGGTCGAGGAGGCGGCGTCGACGCTGAGCAACCCCGACGGCCCGGATGTCCTGGTCGTGCCCCTCGTCGCCGACGTGAGCACCGCCGATGGCGCCACCGGCTTCGTCGAGGCGGCCATCGATGCCTTGGGCGGCGTCGACATCCTCGTGGCCAACGCGGGCGGCCCGCCGGCCGGCACGTTCGCCTCGACGCCCTACGACGCCTACCTGCCCGCGCTCCAGCTCAACCTGTTGTCGACCGTCGCCATGTGCCGGGCGGCCGTCCCGGCGATGGCCGAGCGGGGCTGGGGCCGGGTCGTCGGCATCACCTCGTCGTCGGTGCGCCAGCCGTCGGCGACGCTGATCCTGTCCAACACCGCCCGCGCCGGGGTGACAGCGTTCCTCAAGACGCTCGCGACCGAGGTGGCGGGCGCTGGGGTCACGGTCAACACGGTGCAGCCGGGGCTGCACGCCACGCCGCGTCTCGCCGAGCTGTATGGCGACCGCATCGAGCAGGCCGCCGCGGCCGTTCCCGCCGGCCACCTCGGCGACCCCGACGACTTCGGGGCGGCCGTGGCGTTCCTGTGCTCGGAGCACGCGCGGTTCCTCACCGGGGCCAGCGTCCCCATCGACGGGGGAGCGACCGGCTCCCTCCAATGAGGTCGGGCGGGGAGCGCCGGTGCCGGGGCGGGCCCGTGGGCCACACCCCGGCACGTCGGCGTCAGTCGACCCGCAACAGGCTGGTCAGCTCGGCTCGCTTCTCCTCGAAGTCGTCGAGCTCGATGCGTCCGTCGTCGTAGGCCTCGTGGAGCCGGGCCAGTTGGTCGAGGACCTTGGCCTGGTCGACCTCCGGTGCGACGTCTTCCTCGAGGGCCTCGTCGCCCTGGTCCGTCTTCTGCTGCTGCCGCTTCTCGACCTTGGCTCGCGCCTTGGCCTGCTTGTCACGGTCTCGCTGCAGTTTTCCGAAGGTCGTTCGGCGCCGCGACACGTCAGCTCAGCACCCGCACGTTCTGCGCCTCGTCACCCTTGCGCCCAGGGCCAATCTCGAACTCGACCTGCTGGCCCTGCTCGAGCGTCCGGTAGCCGGCGCCTTGGATGTTGGAGAAGTGGACGAAGACGTCGTCGCCGTCGTCCCGCGAGATGAAGCCGTAGCCCTTCTCGGCGTTGAAGAACTTGACCGTGCCGATTGCCATGGTGCCTCTGCCTATCTGTGTTCTGGTCGTGCAGACGTTACGACCGTGCGCCGGAAGGCTACGCCGTGGTCGGCCGAAGGTGACGGGTGGGCGACAGAAGACGTCGCTCCGCCCCCGTCTCGGCACGATGCGTGGTCGGGGCGGCGGATGGCGCCGGCGTCCCGGCATGTACGCAGCGTGGCGGTACCGTGAGCCGATGGCGCCCCAGATCGATCGGGAGACCACGGCGCTGGCCCGGCGGATCGCCGAGCTGGGCAGCGGTGAGCGCTCGCGGGTCTTCCACATGTCCTGGTGGAGCGAGCGGGTCATGGACTGGGCGATGGCGCGCCCCGAGTTCAAGACCCAGCTGTTCCGTTTCGTCGACGTCTTCCCGGCGATGGTGGACGACGCTGACGTCGCCCGACATCTCGGCGAGTACTTCGACGGCGTCGACGTCCCCAAGGCCCTCGACCTGGGTATCGACATCGCCCACCGGGTGCCGCTGGGCGCCCGTGTCGAGGCCCGCGTGGCTCGCCGCAACATCTCCCGCATGGCCGAGCAGTTCATCGTCGGGGCCGACGCCCCCGCGGCCGCCGCGGGGCTCGAGCGCCTGTGGCGGCAGGGCAGCGCGGCCACGGTCGACCTCCTCGGGGAGAAGACCGTCGTGTCCGCCGAGGCCGACGCCTATGCCGCCCGCGTGCACGAGCTGCTGGCCACCCTGAGTGCCGCCGCGGTCGGGTGGGCACCCGACGACCACCTCGAGCGGGACGACCTCGGCCCCCTGCCGCGCGTGAACGTCAGCGTGAAGCCGACGGCGCTCGCGACGCACTACGAGCCGCTGTCCTCCGACGAGGGCGTCGCCGCGGCCAAGGAGCGACTCGGCCCCATCCTCGAGGACGCCCGCCGGCGTGGGGCCTTCGTCAACGTCGACATGGAGCACTACGACGCCAAGGACCTGACGCTGCGGGTCTTCCGCGAGCTGCTGTCCGAGGACCGCTTCGCCGACCTGACCGCCGGCATCGTGATCCAGGCCTACCTACGCGACAGCCGCGACGACCTGGCCGACCTCATCGCCTGGTCGTCGGGCCGGAAGGTGCCGATCACCGTGCGCCTGGTCAAGGGCGCCTACTGGGACGCCGAGACCGTCCACGCCCGGGCCGAGGGCTGGCCGGTGCCGGTGTTCGAGAACAAGGCCGAGACCGACGCCAACTACGAGCGGTGCGTCCGCCTGCTGCACGATCACCACGGCTCGGTCCGGGCCGCCTTCGCCTCGCACAACCTGCGCTCGCTGGCGTACGCCATCACCTACGCCCGCGCCCAGGGCATCCCGGACTCCGGCTTCGAGGTCCAGATGCTCTACGGCATGGCCGAGCCGATGCACGCGGCCATCCGGCGGATGGGGTTGCGGCTCCGGGTGTACGCGCCGGTCGGCGAGCTGGTCCCCGGCATGGCGTACCTGGTCCGCCGGCTGCTGGAGAACACGTCCAACGAGTCCTTCGTGCGCCACCGCTTCGCCGAGGGCCGCGACCTCGAGGACCTCCTGGCCGCCCCGGCCGTCGACGTCCTGCCGCCGGCCACGTTCACCACGCCCCGCCCGGCAACCGACCCGACGGCGCCGTCGCCTTATTCCCCCGAGCCCGTGTCCGAGTGGCGGCGCCCGTCGACCCGCACCGAGTTCACGGTGGCGCTGGAACGGGCCGAGTCGTCGCTGGGCGGGCGCGTGCCCGGCCTGGTCGACGGGCAGCACGTCACCCGGCCGAACGTGCTGGCGTCCGTGGACCCGGCCCGGCCGTCCCGCCTGGTCGCCTCCGCCACCGCCTGCACGGCCGCCGACGCGGACGCCGCCGTCGCCGCCGCCACGCGCGTGGCGGCGTCCTGGCGCCACACGCCGGTCGTCGAGCGGGCCGGCCTGCTGTTCCGGGCGGCCGACTGGCTGCGTCGCCGCCGCCACGAGGTGGCGGCCCTCGAGTGCTTCGAGGCCGGCAAGCCCTGGGACCAGGCCGACGGCGACGTGTGCGAGGCCATCGACTTCTGCGAGTACTACGGCCGCGAGGCGCTGCGGCTGGAGGCGCAGGCGGCCGAGCGGGTCCAGTCGCCGCCCGGCGAGACGAACCGGCTGACCTACCAGGGCAAGGGCGTGACCGCCGTCATCGCCCCGTGGAACTTCCCGCTGGCCATCCCCACCGGCATGGTCGTGGCGGCGCTGGCGGCCGGGAACCCCGTCATCCTCAAGCCGGCCGAGCAGTCGCCGCTCGTGGCCTGGCAGCTCATCGAGGCCCTGGTGGCGGCCGGGGCGCCGCCCGGGGTCGTCCAGTTCCTGCCCGGCGACGGCGAGGTCGTCGGCGCCCGGCTGGTCGAGCACCCCGAGGTGGCCGTCGTCGCCTTCACCGGGTCCAAGGCCGTGGGGCTCGCCATCAACCAGCGGGCCGCCGTCACCGCGCCGGACCAGCGCATGGTCAAGCGGGTGATCGCCGAGATGGGCGGCAAGAACGCCCTGATCGTCGACGCCGACGCCGATCCCGATCAGGCGGTCCCCGGGGTGGTCCTCTCCGCGTTCGGGTACGCCGGCCAGAAGTGCTCGGCCGCCAGCCGGCTCATCGTGGTCGAGCCCGCCTACGACGCCGTGGTCCGCCGCTTGGTGGCGGCGACCCGCGAGCTGATCGTCGGCCACCCGGCCTCGCCCTCGTCCCAGGTCGGCCCGGTGATCGACGAGGACGCCCACAAGCGCGTCCTGCGCTACGTCGAGGAGGCCCCCGAGCAGGGCCGGGTCCTGATCACCCACGATCGCGTGCCGGACGAGGGCTTCTTCGTGGGCCCCACCGTCGTCGAGGTCGACGACCCCCACGTGCCGGTGGCGACCGACGAGATCTTCGGGCCGGTGCTCACCGTGATGCGGGCCACGTCGCTCGGCCACGCCATCGCGCTCGCCAACGACAGCGCCTACGCCCTGACGGCCGGCGTCTACTCCCGCTCGCCGGCGGCCATCCGGCAGGCGTCCGAGGAGCTCCGGGCCGGAAACGTGTACGTCAACCGGCACATCACCGGTGCGATCGTGGGTCGCCAGCCGTTCGGGGGCTACGGCTTGTCCGGTGTCGGGTCCAAGGCCGGCGGGCCGGACTACCTGCTGCAATTCGCCGACCCACGGGTCGTCACCGAGAACACGCTGCGCCAGGGCTTCGCCCCGGACTCGGGCTCCTGAGCCCGGCCGGGGCGTCAGCTGGCCTCGGCGTCGTCCTCGGGGCGGACCGTCCCGTCGTCGGTGGCGATCACCTGCTCGACCAGTGGGAGGACACGATGGCGGAGCTGCTCGGTGAGCACGATCTGGGTCGACGTGCGGCCGATGCCGGGGATCTCGAGGACCCGCACGATCACGTGCTGCAGGTGGTCGTTGGTGCGGGCGACGACCCGGCACAGCAGGTCGCCGGGCCCGGTCACCGAGTGGATCTCGAGCACCTCGGGGATCTCGCCCAGCTGCGACGCCACGTCGAACAGCCGGCCCTGGGCGATCTCGAGGCTGACGAACGCCAGCACCTCGTAGCCCATCGCCCGCAGGTCGAGGTCGGGGTCGAAGCCGCTGATGATGCCCCGCTGTTGGAGCTTGTCGAGCCGGGCCTGCACGGTGCCGCGGGCGACGCCGAGTTGGCGGGCGAGCTCCATGACGCCGGCGCGCGGAACGTCGCACAGCGCCCGGATCAGGCGCGCGTCGAGGGCGTCGATCCCTGTGGGCAACATGAACAGGTTGTTTAGCACAGGGTGGTTGTTACTGGGCCGATTGCCCAGCCGGACCCCGTTCTGTTGACCTGATGGGCACGACCTCGTTTCCTTGAGTGGCCAGACGACCACCCGGGGGCGCGGCCCCGGGCGGTGTCGCGACCCGGGAGGTCCTGCTCGCATGACGGTGACGCACGACGCAGCGGTCGAGGGGACCGGCGTCGCCCCGCCGACCCTCCGTGGCATCGACCACGTCGAGTGGTGGGTGGGCAACGCCCGCGCCTTCGCCGGCTTCCTGTCGGCCGCCTTCGGCTTCCAGGTCGTCGGCTACGCCGGCCCGGAGACCGGCCGGCGCGACCGAGTGTCGCACCTGCTCCAGCAAGGTTCGATCCGGTTCGTGGTCACCGGCGCCCTGGGGCCCGACTCGCCGATCGCCGCCCACGTGCGCGCCCACGGCGACGGCGTCCACGACGTGTGCCTGGCGGTGGACGACGCCGAGGCCGCCTACTCGGCCGCCGTGGCCCGCGGCGCCCGCCCGGTGCAGCCGCCGGTCCCGTCCTCCGACGACTCGGGGACGGTGGTGCGGGCCGTCGTCGGCTCCTACGGCGAGACGATCCACACGCTGCTCGACCGGTCCGCCTACGGCGGGCTCTTCGCCCCCGGCTTCGCCGACCCGATGGTGGCCACCGCGCCGGGCCCGGCCGTCGGCCTCGAGGCCGTCGACCACATCGTCGGAAACGTCGAGGAGGGTCGGCTCGACGAGTGGGTCGACTACTACACGCGGGCGTTCGGCTTCGACCAGCTCGTCCACTTCTCCGACGAGGCCATCTCGACCGAGTATTCGGCGCTCCGCTCGACCGTGGTGTGGGACCACGGCGGCGTGGTCCTGCCGATCAACGAGCCGGCCGAGGGGCGGCGCAAGAGTCAGATCGAGGAGTACCTCGACTTCTACCGGTCGCCCGGCGTCCAGCACCTGGCGCTGCGGACCGACGACATCGTGGCCAGCGTGTCGGCCCTGCGGGAGCGGGGTGTCCGCTTCCTGACCGTGCCGCCGTCGTACTACGACGACGCTCGCCGGCGGATGGACGGCATCGACCTGCCGTGGGCCGAGCTGGAGCGACTCGGCATCCTCGTCGACCGCGACCGCGGCGGCCACCTGCTGCAGGTGTTCACCGAGACGGTGTGCGACCGGCCGACCGTGTTCGTCGAGGTCATCCAGCGCGAGGGCGCGCAGGGCTTCGGCGAGGGCAACTTCAAGGCGCTGTTCGAGGCGATCGAGCGCGAGCAGGACGCCCGCGGCAACCTCTAGGGGTTCCGGCTAGGGCCGATCGTCGATCTGCTGGATGACGACGACCGGGGTGTTCCCGGTGTCGCTCAGTACGCCGGCGTCGCCGAGCACGTCGGCCGGCGGGAAGCGGAAGCCGAGGCGGGAGGCCTCGACCTCGGCCCGGACCATCGCCGCCTCGAGGTGGGCGATCGTGGCGTCGGCGTCGAGGCCCTCGGTGGCCTGCTCGAGGCGCGCCTGCTCGGCGGCGACGAACGGGGCCAGCTCGGGCGGGAGCGGGTCGGGGATGGGATCGGGCAGAGTGCTTCCTCCGGCACGCATCGGTCCCCCGAGGCTATCGGTCGTTCTGCCCGCACGGCACCTGCGGGTCTCTGCGGGCGACGAGTCGTCACGTTCGTGGTCGATGGGCGGTGTGCTACCTTGCGTGACCCGTCGGGCCGTTAGCTCAGTTGGTTAGAGCACCTGCATGACGCGCAGGGGGTCAGGGGTTCGAATCCCTTACGGCCCACCGGACGTGACCAGGCCGTCAAGCCTGGTCACCTTCGCGTCCACCCGGCACTCCTGCGCCTGAGGAGCCGAAGGGGGAGCCATACACGTTCTGCGGCTCCCCAGGAGCCGTTCCATCGGGACAGCGGGGGCGCGTCCACCGTCGGCGCCACGGCGTGCGGGTACACCTGCGCCACCATGCGAGCCCCGTCGTGGCCCAGCACGCCTGCGACCCGTTGGAGCGGTTCGCCGTCTGCGGAGGCATGTCTGTTGGCGCAGACTGTCGGGCGTGCCGTGAGGGAGGATGCGTGGGCGATACTAGCGACGCGAACCGGCGTTGGGCGGAGGCACTGGCGCGTTGGGCCATCCCCGACGCCTTGGTGGCGGCGGCGCCAGAGTCGCCGTACTTCTTCGACTCGAAGGTGTTCGCGGGGGCGGCCGACGAGGCGCTCGCTCGCGAGGAGGACACGCCGTCGGATCGCGTGGCCCGCGACGCGCTCCCTCCTGGGGGCACGGTCCTCGATGTGGGCGTCGGGGCGGGCGCAGCGAGTCTCCGGTTGGGCGCTGCCCGCGTGGTCGGGGTCGATGTCAGCCGCGAGCTTCTAGATGCGTTCGCGGAACGTGCGGCGCGTCTGGGGATCGAGGCCGAGTGTGTCGAGGGCCGTTGGCCCGATGTGGTCTCGACCACACCACGCGCTGACGTGGTCGTTTGCCATCATGTGGCCTACAACGTGGCCGATCTGGCCTCGTTCGTCGAGGCCTGCTCCGACCGGGCGGGCCGGCGGGTCGTGGTCGAGGTCACGTCGGTTCACCCGATGAGTTGGATGCGCCCCTACTGGGAGGCGCTGCATGGCCTGGCCCAGCCCGATGGGCCCACCGTCGACGATGTCATCGACGTGCTCACCGGCCGAGGGCTCGAGGTGCAGCAGCATCGGTGGCAGCGGTCGATGCAGATGCTCGGGGAGGACGACGAGGACAGAGTGGCGCGCATCGGTCGGCGCCTGTGCCTGCCGGCCGCTCGCTATGACGAGCTGCGAGCGGCCCTCGAAGCGGTCCCGCCCCCCGTGCAGCGCGAGGTCACCACGCTGTGGTGGGAGGCGTGGGGCTGGTGATCCGGGACTCTCGCAGATCGGCGAAACCCGAGGGTGCCTCGGGTGACGTCGGGGCGCGCTGTCCGGCGACGCCGGCGTCGGAGGGTGGTTCGCGGGCGCGCAGCGGGGCGACCCGGTTGCGATGGACGGGCTGTTGCGTGCCGTGTGCCGCCACGGTCCTGCTCAGCGTCGTGGCGCACGCCTTGACCGCCAAGCCGCTGGCCGGTCGCTACGCGGCGTACGTCGAGCGGTCGGGCGGGTCCGCCGACGTCCGGCCCACCCCCGAGCCGGCGACTCGGCCCCGGCTGAGCCAGCGACACCCGGCGGCCGCCGGTGATCGCACCGACGACCCCGAGGGCGACACGAGCGCCGAGACGCTCGGCGCAGGGACCTGAGCGGAGGGGTCACTTGCCGATCCGGGACGGCGGGCCCTCCCTGGCCGCCGGCTCGTCGCCGGCCCGGTCGAGGTCGACGAAGCGGGCGACGGTGGGTCGCGTGGCGAGGCGTCCGAGGCCGGGGACCCGAAACGAGGCTCGGACGAGAGCTGCGCCCGCCCCCACTCGGCGCAGCGACGGACCAACGTGAGCTGCGGGCGGTCGTCGCCGGGCATCAGCGCAACATGTGCTGCACGGTCGGCTCGGCCCGTTCGGCCACGCGTTCGAGGACGCCCTGCGACCGGAGGCGGCGGACGGCGTCGCCGGCGATGACGGCCGTAGGGACGGCCAGCATGAGCCCGACGATCCCGCCGACGATGCCGCCCAGGGCGGTCACGAGGAGCACCGTGAGGGGATGGATGTCGAGGGTGCGCCCCATGACCTTCGGCTCGACGAAGTTCTCGAGGAGCAGGTTCGAGGCCAGCACGACCACGAGCATGACGGCGGCCCCGTCGAGCCCGATCTCGCCGAGGGCGACGATCACGGCGAGCCCGCCGCCGAGGAAGGCGCCGATGTAGGGGATGTAGCCGCCGATGAAGTTGACGACCATGATCGTGAAGACGAGGGGGAGGCCGAGCAGCAGGCTGGCCAATCCGACGACCATCGACACGACCGCGGACATGACGGTGCGACCCCGCCCGTAGTCGCGCAGGGCCTGGCAGGAGTCGCCGATGAAGCCGTCGACCTCACCACGACGGGTGGAGCCCACCTGCGCCACCACGGAACGCCGGAGGCGGGTGCCATCCTTGAGCAGGTAGTACATGATGAGCGCGCCGAGGATCAGTCCACTGGCCACCCCGACGAGGGTCCCGACACCGGAGACCACCGTGGTGAGGAAGCCCCCGCCGATCATCGGCGCCATCTCCTCGGTCGCGGACTGAGCGTCCTGCAACGAGGCTCGGTCGAGGCCGAGCGCGTCGACGTCCTCGGCCACATGGTCCAGCGCCTCGTCGGCGACGTCACCGATCTGGGATGCCTGCTCGACCACGCCCTGCACGGTGGCGGCGACGACGAGGCCGACCACGGCGAGAAGGCCGACGACGACCATCCCGGCCGCATAGGTGGCCTTCACCTCGTGGCGCTCGAGCCACCGGACCGCCGGCCTGAAGATCACCGCCAACACGGCGGCGAACGTCAAGGGCAGCACGATCTCGCTCACGGCGGCCAGCGCGGCGGCCACGATCACCGCGGCGGCCACGAGCCCCACGAAGCTCCACGCCCCGACGCCGACCCGTCGCACCCAGGGCGGGACCGCCGCCTCGTCAGCCACGGGGAACCTCGGGGCCTGCGGGCAGGGCCTGCCGTGCGACAGCGGCCCGGACGAGCTTGCCGACCTCGCCGACGATGAGGACGGCGGCGACCCACGTCTGCACCCGCGACCCCAGCCCTTCCATCGCCCCACCGTCGCCCGTGAGGTCGTCCGAGGCGTCATCTCAGTTGGGTGATTGCGGACGGCCCCTGGGACCTTCCTCGCCATCGCCGGGACCGGGGTGGGCGGTGCGGCGGAAACTCACCGAGACGTGGTGGCTGTCGATGCGCTTCGCCAAGATGCCCCTGGGCCGGTCGCGGGCGCTCGCGGGGCCTCTCGCGCGGGACGGCGCGGCGGTCGGGGAGGGCCCGTCTCAGCGAGGGACGGCGTGGCGGAGCGCGGTGTGAATGTCGTCAGGGTCGACGCCGAGGTCTCGCAGGAGGCGGTTGGCGAAGGCGTCTTCGACCTGGAGGATGCCGGCGAGGAGCGCGGTGGGGTCGATCCTTGTTCGTTGGCGTTGGTTGGCGTCATCGAGGGCGTGTTGGAATGCTTGCTTGGCTCGTGGGGCGACGCTGAGGTTCCCGGCGAGGAGCGAGGTACAGGCCCGATGCGCTCGGCGCCAGGGTTGCCAGGGTTGGTGGACGTGACGTTGGGCGAGCCGGTCGATGGCTTCAGGCCCGAACGTGGACCGGACCGCAGAGCGGATCTCCTCGAGATCGATCCCGAGGGCTGCGAGCAGCTCAGGGTCAGGCGCCGGCGGCCCGGGATCGACGGCCGCGGTCAGCGCGGCGCGTACCCGGTCCTCGGTCGGCAGGAGTCGTTCCACGGTGTCGGGGAGGTGATGGCGTTGGATGGTGAGGGCCAGAAGCAGGTGTTCGGTGCCGAGCCAGCTGTGTCGGAGACGCTTGGCCTCGGCGAGGCCGGTATCGAGGACCTCGGTGGCGTCGGAGTCGCATCGGTCGAACATGTCGCTCACCTCCTGCGACGTCCGCGGCGCACGTGGTGCTTCTTGTGGACCGACTGGCGGCTGACGCCGAGGGCCTCGGCGATCGCTTGCCAGGACCAACCGAGGGCTCGGGCGTTGTCCACGTGGAGCTCCTCGAGCTCCTCGACCAGTTGCCGCAAGGCCGCTACCGCCCCGAGGCCGGTGGCGGGATCACGGCTGTCGACGGCGGCGTCCAGGTCGCCCAATCGCTGCACACTGTCAACCTAGGTTGACGACTCGTCGTCGTCAACCAAAGATGACACGGAGCCCGTTGGCGCCGGGCTCGTCCTGGCACTCCTCGCTTCCGAACCGGGCCGTAGCCGGCTCAGGATGCTCGGCCAGGAGCTGGCGCAGCACCTCGACGTCGCCGGCGTGGATCGCCTCGATCGCGGCGACGGCCAACGGATCGTCCGCACCGATGGTCCTCATGACCACCCTCCTCGGGATGTGCATGCCAACGCTTCGGACCGCGACGTGCAACGACGTGTCGGTGCCGCCGCCCGGCATGGCCTGTCGTGGTGCCCACGCAGCCAGTCGTGCGCAGTCATGCGGGAGCGAGACGTCGGGCGACATCGCCCAGCCACGGCGAGTCGGGTGATTCCAGGACACAGC
>DATFOS010000044.1:0-2275 GCA_035265325.1 Acidimicrobiales bacterium | reverse complement strand
TAGGGCAGGTGGGCGGCGTGGCCACCCAGATCGACAACGGGCAGGACGTCGGAACGGACCGAGTTGCCGATCATGAGGAAGTTCTGCGGCGCCACCTCGGCCCCCTCCATCACCCGCCGGTAGGTGGCAACGTTCTTCTCGGACACGATCTCCACCCGGGCGAACCGCTCGGAGAGGCCGGAGCCGGCGACCTTGGCCTCCTGGTGGAACAGGTCGCCCTTGGTCACCACGATGAGGCGCCGCCCGGTTTCGGCGAGCTCGGCCACCACGTCGGCGACGCCGTCGAGCAGCTCGATCGGGTGGCCCAGGAGGCCCTTGCCCAAGTCGAGGATGGCGCTGATCTCCCGGCTCGTGATGCGCCCGCCGGTGAGCTCGATGGCCGACTCGATGAGCGACAGCGTGAAGGCCTTGGCCCCGTAGCCGTAGATCGCCAGGTTGGTGCGCTCGGTGTCGACCACCCGACCGTCGATCACGCCGGGGTCGCCGTCGACGTAGGGCGCCACCAGGGCGACGAACCGCTCGTGCGCGTCGACGAAGTGGCTCTCGCTGTGCCACAGCGTGTCGTCGCCGTCGAAGGCGACCACCTCGATGCCGCCGGACTGGGTGTTGCCGTTCGTCCTGTTCACCCACCCAGGGTGGCGCGCCGGCCGCTAACGGGCCATTCCGATTCGGTTGCGATCCCTCGAATGGGCGGGAAACTGCCGGTTCGGGCCGGAGTACGGTCCTGGCGATGGCCGACATCGACGACCCGGTAACCGCCGAGACGCTGGCCGGCGATGCCTGCGAGCGGGCGCTCGCGCTGGTCGGCGACCGAGCCGAGGCCGTGGCGACGGCGGCGGTGGGGGTGTCGTCGCTCACCCGGTTCGCCAACAGCCGCATCCACCAGAACGTGACCGAGGACGTGCGGAGTCTGTCGCTCACGGTTGCCCGCGACGGCAAGGTTGCCCGGGCACAGACCACCCGCACCAATGACGCCGGCCTGGAGGCGCTGGTGGAGCGGGCGCTGGCGGCTGCCGACCTGCGGCCGGCCGACCCCGAGTTCGCCGGCTTCGCCCCGCCGGCGAAGGTGCCCGACGTCGACCATTGGGACGACGCGACCGCGGGCGCCACGCCCGACCAGCGGGCGGCGATCGTGGCCGCGTTCGTCGAGGCGGGTGAGGGGTTCGAGGCCGCCGGGTACTGCTCGACCGAGGCGGCCACCCACGTGCTCGTGTCGACCACCGGCCAGCGGGCGGTGAGCCGCAGCTCCACGGCGCAGCTCGACGGCATCCACCGTGCGCCTGGTGGGCTCGCGCCCGGTTCGAGCGACAGGGCCACGGCCGACGGCTACGCCCAGGCCACCTCGGTGCGGCTGGCCGACCTCGACGGCGCCGCCTGCGGAACCCGGGCGGCGGCCAAGGCCGCGTCGGGCCGTGATGCCGTCGAGCTGCCGCCAGGCAGCTACGAGGTGGTGCTCGAGGCCAAGGCGGTTGCCTCGGCACTCGTCTATCCCGCCTACATGGGTTTCAACGGCAAGTCCCACGCCGACGGCACCTCGTTCGTACACCTCGGCGATCGCCAATGGGACGCCGTCGTCGACATCTGGGACGACGCCACGGATCCCCGCGCCCTGGGCAACGCCTTCGACGCCGAAGGGACGCCCAAGCGCCGGCACGTGCTCGTGCGTGGCGGCGTCTCCGCCGGGCTGACCCACGACCGTCGCTCGGCCCGCCTGGCCGGCGTGGAGCCGACCGGCCACTCCGTCGGGTCCGAGGCGTTCGGGGGCTACGCCACCGACCTGTTCTTCAGCGGCGGCGACCAGACGCCCGACCAGATGGTGGGCCAGGTCGAGCGGGGGCTCCTGGTGACCGACCTCTGGTACAACCGCATCCTCGACCCGAAGACCCAGGTGGTCACCGGGCTGACCCGCAACGGCCTGTTCCTCATCGAGGAAGGGCGCATCGCGGGTCCGATGCAGAACCTGCGGTACACCCAGTCGATCGTGGCGGGCTTTGGGCCCGGCAAGGTGCTGGGGCTGGGCGACGACGGACAGCTCGTGAGCAGCGAGGGCGGCGTCATGCACGTGCCCTCGGTGCGGCTGGCCTCGTGGTCGTTCACCGGCAACGCCCGGGGATGAGGCGGCCGGGTGCGTCCGGCCTTGATTGTCACACGTCGTCGCTAGCGTTCGCCGCATGGCGGAAACCACACGAGATGATCTGATCCAACCCGATGGCTCGCCCGAGGGCGGCGCTGCTGCCGTGCCGGCGGGCGGGCTGGTGCTCGGCGACGACGGCAA
>DATFOS010000043.1:0-3657 GCA_035265325.1 Acidimicrobiales bacterium | reverse complement strand
ACCGACGACCTCGTCGGCGGCGACAACTGCTTCTTCGCCGTCACCGGCATCACCGACGGGGAGGTGCTCAAGGGCGTGCACTACGACAGCCGCGGCGCCTCCACGCAGTCGCTGGTCATGCGGTCGAAGTCGGGCACGGTGCGGCTCATCACCGCCCAGCACCAGCTGTCGAAGCTGTCCCGCTTCTCGTCGATCGACTTCGCCTAGCCGCCACCACGCCCTCGACGAGCGGGTGGGCTCACAGGTGGCCGGCGACCCTGGCCGCCGCCCAGCGCCGCACGCCGCGGGGCACCGGGCCGGCGACAGCTGCAGCCACCTTGTTGAGCGCGCCCGGGACCACCCAGGGCCGCCCGGCGCGGGTCGCGGCCAGCGCGGTGGCGGCCACCGCCTCGGCGGACTGCCAGGCGGCGCCGGGGACCCTGCGGCCCGCGACGCCGGCCCGGTCTTGGAACTCCGTGCGGGTGAAGCCCGGCAGCACGGTCGTGATCGTGACGCCGGTGCCGGCCAGCTCACCCGCCACGGCCTCGCCGAAGGACGCCACGAACGCCTTCGTCGCCCCGTACGTGGCGTTGCCCGGCGTCGCCTGCAGGCCCGCCAGCGACGAGACGTTCAGGACGGCGCCGCGCCCCCTTGACACCATCGCCCGCACCGCGGCGTGCGTGAGCCGCACCACGGCGAGCACGTTGACCGCGATCTCCCGCTCCTCGAGGTCGACGTCCGCGTCGGCGAGCAACCCGTAGGTGCCGAAGCCGGCGTTGTTGACGACCAGGTCGACGAGGCGTGCGCGCTCGCTCGTGCCCTCGGTGATCCGGGCTTCGACGGCGGCGAGCTGGTCGCCGTCTGCCAGGTCGGCCGAGAGGACCTCGACAGCCACGTCGCGGTGCCGGCCGGACAGCTCGGCGGCCAGCTCGTCCAGCCGGCGGCGGTCGCGGGCCACCACGACGAGGTCACTGCCCCCGGTCGCGAGTTGACGGGCGATCTCCCGCCCGATGCCCGACGAGGCGCCGGTGACGAGCGCACGCTCCCACGGCCACGGCGACGGGGACGAGCGAGCGGCGGCCATGGCGGGCAGCGTAGAGCGCGGCCCGGGCGGGCCTGCTGGGTCAGCCGGCGGGCGTGATCGACGTGCGCCCCGTGGCGTCGCCCCGGAGGACGCGTACCGCCAGCTGGCCGTTGGCCAGCGATGCCTCGACCCCGCCGCCGAAGCCGGGGGGCAGGTCGAGCTCGCGTTCGTAGCCGCCGTACTCCCACTCGTGGACCAGGTAGTCCTTGGGGGCGGCGCTGCGCAGCCGGGCGGTCAACCGCAGCCGGCCGGGGGTCAGGTCGACCGTGACGTCCTGGGGTTGCACGGCCGGCACCGGCGCCACGACGACGAGCGCGTCGGTGGTCTCGTAGACGTTTACGGGCACCTGCTGCGGGCGCATCAGGCGCTCGGCCGACTCGGTGGCTAGTGCCACCCGCTCACGCTTGGACTGGTCGGGGGACGCGTCGGGTGCCATGCGGCCAACGGTACCCATCGCCTCCCCCCGTCAGCCCGGCAGCCAGCGGCGGGTGAACGAAGTCTCGGCGATGGGCCGCCAGACCCGGCCGCGGCCCTCCTCCAGTAGCTGGACACCGTCGAAGGTCACGTCGACCACGTAGTCGGCGAGCGCCGCCACGGCCGCGGGGATGCGGCCTGGATCGATCTCGTCGGCCACCGTGACGTGGGGGACGAACGCACGGCTGAGCGTGCGCTCGAGCGGTGACCGGAAGACCCGGTCTCGCAGGCCGTGCAGCCCGCGGATGTCACCGCCGACCGCCAGGTAGACGACGGGTGTGTCGGGGTGGAACGTCGTCGCCGGCCCGAGGCGCAGGTTGAGGGGGCGGGTCTCCCGGGCGGCCTCGCGCAGCACGTCGAACGCGGCGGGAAGGTCGTCGTCGGCCACGTTCACCGGCGGCACCAGCGTCAGGTGCGCGGGGATGCGGCCGAGCGTCCCGTCGCCGAGCGCCCGCCGCAGCCCGTCGATCTCGGTCGCCACCGGCTCCGGCAGCGCCAGCGCGACTCCGAGCCGGCGGCGAGGCATCGTTCGACCCTACCGGCGCCCGCCGGGCCGCCGGCCGCCGACGTGGAGGCAATCACCGAGCCTTGCGGTCCACCATGCCCTCGACCTCCCGCAGGCGATGGGGCGGCGGGGGTCAGACGCCCCTGATGCCGCCGGCGGCGGCCAGGCGCACGTGGGCGCTGCGAGCGGCGCTCTCGGCCTCGGCGTCGTGGTCGTGACGCATGCGCTCCTCGGCCGAGTCCTTCGCCTGGCGGGCGCGCTCGACGTCGATCTGGCTGCCGAGCTCGGCGACGTCGGACAGGATCGTCACCGTGTTGTTGGACACCTCGACGAATCCGCCGTGCACGGCTACGACCTCGTCGCCCTCGGACGAGCGGATCGTGACGGTGGCGATGTCGAGCGCCCCGACGAACGGGGCGTGCCCGGTGAGGAACGCGAGCTCGCCCCCGCCCACCGTGCGGGCGACGACCATGTCGGCCTCACCCGAGTAGAGGATGCGTTCGGGCGAGACCAGCTCGACCTGCAGCGTCATCGTGCCAGCCTCACTCGCCCGCCGTCTGCTGGAGCTGTTCGGCCTTGCGTCGGGCGTCGTCGGCGCCACCGACGTTGAGGAACGCCTGCTCGGGCAGCTCGTCGAGGTCACCGTTGGCCAGAGCCTCGAACGACGCCACCGTCTCCTCCACCGGCGTGAAGATGCCGGGCAGGCCGGTGAAGTTCTCGGCCACGAACATGGGCTGCGACAGGAACCGCTGGATCTTGCGCGCGCGGGCGACCGTCACCTTGTCTTCCTCGGACAGCTCGTCGAGGCCGAGGATGGCGATGATGTCCTGCAGCTCCTTGTAGCGCTGCAGGATCTCCTGGACCCGCCGGGCCACGGCGTAGTGGCGCTCGCCCACCACGTCGGGCTGGAGGATGGTCGACGTCGACGCCAGCGGGTCGACGGCCGGGTAGATGCCGAGGGCGGCGATGTCGCGGGACAGCTCGGTGGTGGCGTCGAGGTGGGTGAAGGTCGTGAACGGCGCCGGGTCGGTGTAGTCGTCGGCGGGCACGTAGACGGCCTGCAGCGAGGTGATCGAGCGCCCCCGGGTCGAGGTGATGCGCTCCTGCAGCTCGCCCATCTCGTCGGCCAGCGTGGGCTGGTAGCCGACCGCCGAGGGCATGCGGCCGAGCAGCGTCGAGACCTCCGAGCCGGCCTGCACGAAGCGGAAGATGTTGTCGATGAACAGCAGGACGTCCTGGCCCTTGACGTCGCGGAAGTACTCGGCGATCGTCAGCGCGGACAGCCCCACGCGCAGCCGCACGCCGGGCGGCTCGTCCATCTGGCCGAACACCAGCGCCGCCTTCTCGAGGACGCCCGACTCCTTCATCTCGAGGTAGAGGTCGGTGCCCTCGCGAGTGCGCTCCCCCACGCCGGCGAACACCGACACGCCGCCGTGCTGCTCGGCCACCCGGCGGATCATCTCCTGGATGAGCACGGTCTTGCCCACCCCGGCGCCGCCGAACAGGCCGATCTTGCCGCCCTGCAGGTAGGGCGTGAGCAGGTCGACGATCTTGATGCCGGTCTCGAACACCTCTTTCCGGGGCTCCAGAGCGTCGAAGTCGGGGGCGTCGCGGT
>DATFOS010000042.1:0-19972 GCA_035265325.1 Acidimicrobiales bacterium | reverse complement strand
CGCCCGGGGCGCAGCTCGAACACCGGCTCGAGGACCATGCCCCGCACGGCGTTCATCGGCCCGGCGAACGCGAGGTGGAGGAGGAACGGGCTGACGGCGATGGCGGTCCCGAGGGCCAGCCGCTTCCGGCCGGCGCCGTCGAGGGCGAACAGGAACAGGACGCCGAGCGCCAGCCCGAGGGCGATGACCAGGTCTGGCCGGAACAGCAGGGCGGCGCCGGCCAGCAGCCCGGCGACCAGCAGGGTGCGCGATGCGTCCCGGTGGCCCTCGTCGAAGACGCGCACCGCCCAGATGACGGCCCACAGGGCGAGCGCCACGCCGCCCACCCAGGCCAGGGCGGTCACACCGATCGGCGGGACGATGATGATCGCGGTCGTCGCCCCGGCCACCACCGCCGGCCAGCGGCCCCACCGGTAGCCGATGTGCGTCGTGCCGGCGACGAGGGCCACGAGCTGGAGGAAGCCGAAGACCCGGGCGGTCCACAGCGAGACGCCGAACACCTTGAACAGGCCGGCGATCACCCAGATCGAGCCGGGCCCGTACAGGTGGAGGAAGTCGCGGTTGGGGATGTCGCCCTCGAGCAGTCGCTCGGGGAAGACGAGCATGAAGCCCTCTTCCATGGGCGGGCCGGGCGCGCGGAACACGCCCCGTGCCGGCAGGGCGACGACGATGCCGACGATCACCGCCGGGACGATCCAGGCATGGCGCCGGTACCAGGGCTGCTCCGCGGCGGCATGGGGCGGCGGCGTCGCCTCCTCGACGACGTCGACGCTCATCGGCCCACCCCCACGGGCTCCGGCGCGGCCGCCGGGGCCGGCCGGGTGGCCAGGGCGGCGTCCGCGGGGAGGCCCACGGGCCGCCAGTCGGGGAACAGCTTGCGCCGCTTGTCCTTGAGGGACAGGGCCGGGCGCTCGACGATCAGGTAGGAGAGGCCGGCGAACACGACGCTGCCGACCAGCGTGACGGCGAGGACGCCGGCGAACCAGCCGTGCAGCACCGGCTCGTTGGCAATGTCGCGGTACACGTCCGTCACCCCCTCGTGCCACAGGTAGATGCCGTAGGACAGTGCCCCCAGCACCACCATCGCTCGCATCCCCAACCAGCGCAGTGACCGGGGCAGTGTGGCACCTGCCAGCGCCACGGGCAGAACCAGCGCGATGCCGACCGCCGCGTACAGCAGTTCCTTGGCGATGGCCTGGTCGCCGTCGGTGGCCCCGACCTGGACCCCGAGGCCGAGCTGGGTCGAGACGGCCCAGAAGGCGACGGCGGCCGCGCCCCAGCACAGCAGGGGGTGCCTCCGGAGGGCCTCGAGCAGCGCCAGGGGCCGATCGCGCCGGCGGGACCACTCGAGGGCGACGGCGAGCGCCATGCCCGGGACGAACATGTGGAAGTTGGCCACGATCCAGTGGAACCTCGGGTCGAAGTCGCCCAGCGACGGGTCGTTGGCCTGGAACGAGTGGAGCCAGAGGCGGAAGCCCAGGGCGCCGGCGGCCGCCAGCCCGAGCACGGCGAGCTCCGTGGCGACGGCGAGCCGGGGCTTCAGCCTGCGGGCCAGGGCCGCCGCCCCCGCCGCCCAGAGGGGCAGCAGCAGGTAGAAGGCGACCTCGTTGACCAGCGTCCAGGCCTGTTGCAGCCCGCCGAGGGCGTGGGCCTTCGAGTAGCTCTGCAGCAGCCCGTAGTACATCACGATGTCGCCCCAGCCGCTGATGTCGTCCCGGCCCCTGGTGTCGACGACCACCGCCAGCACGGTGAGCGCCAGCCAGTAGGCGGGGAAGATCCGCAGGAAGCGGTTGCGGAGGTAGCGGCGCACGGCGGGGCCGCGGCGGCCGTCCATCCGGGCGGCGACGAACGGCCGGTACAGCAGGAAGCCGGACAGGACGAAGAACAGGGCCACGCCCACGTCCGCCCGGGAGACCCACGGGCCGGCGCCGGGGTTGTTGCGCCCGACCCAGCCGGTCTGCAGGCCGACATGGCACAGCAGCACGCCGAGCGCGGCGATGGCGCGCAGCCCGTCGAAGCCGGCGAAGTGCCCGCCGGAGCTGCCGTGCCCGCCGGGCGGGTCGGCCGCCGTGTCCCCCACCGGGGCCTCGACGCCGTCGGTCGGGGCGTCGACCAGGGCGGCGGCGCGCGTCTCGCGCCGGGCGTCCCGGTAGGCACGCCAGCGGCGCCGGGCGGCGGAGGCCCCGGCGTCGAGGGTCACCGCCGCCGGGATCATCAGCGCCAGCTCGGCCGGCAGGCGGAACCGGGTGGTGCCGTACACGACGGCCACGGTCACGACCACGCTGGCGACGGTCGCCACCAGGGGGAAGATCGGCCGCCCGGCCCGCCGCAGCCCGACCAGCCCGATGGCCCCGGCGACCGCCACGCCGTACCAGGTGGCGAGGCCGGCCTGCCCCAGCTGGCGCTCCTTCGACTCGACCGACAGGTCGAGCTCCACCATGTTCTGCGCGGCGTAGAGGCCGAAGGCCCGCCCGACGCGGGCGCCCACGACATACGGGATGCGACGCGTGTTCTCGGCCATGTACTCGCGGGCGATCCGCTGGAAGCCCCGGCCCTGCGCGGAGGCGTCGCCCTCACCGACCAGGTGCTCGACCCGTTGGATGCAGCCCAGCTGCCAGTAGCCGATGCGGTCGCCGTAGTAGACGTCCTCGCAGTTCGCCGTGCCCAGCGTCTGGTCGAACTGGGCGGACAGCGTGGTGGGCTCCTCGAAGCGAGCCATGTTGTGGGCCACCCACGGCCCGATGACCACGCCGGCGACCAGCCCGGCCGCGGCCAGCTGCCGCAGGACGGCGAGGTTCCGGCCCCGCCACCAGAGCAGGGGCAGGCCGATCGCCGGGCCGAGCAGGAGCGCCTCGGAGCGGACCAGGGCGGCAACCCCGACGGAGGCGCCGAACCACACGGCCGCCCGCACGGACGGTCGGTCCCACCAGCGGTAGGCCGCCAGCAGGACCAGGCCCGTCGTCGACACCACGAGCGTCTCGGACACGACCACGGGATCGAACCAGAAGACGTTGGGGGAGAGGGCGGTGAGGACGGCGACGATCAGCCCGACCCGCGCGCCGGCCACGCGGCGCCCGGCGAGGCCCATGGCCCCGACGCCGAGTGCGCCGAGGACGCAGCCGATGACCTGGTGCTGGAAGAACGTGCGCAGGCCGAGCCACGAGAAGCCGGCGAGCACGGTGAGGAAGCCGGGCGGGTGGTCGGCGCCGGGCATGCGGACGCCGTAGAGGATGAAGCGGTAGGGGTGGACGTACCCCTCGCCGTCGGCGAGCAGGTTGGCGCCGTGGTGGTAGTAGTACGGGTCGCCGACCGGCTGCCACGGGTCCCGCCATACGAGCAGGTAGCCGAGGCGCACCAGGAAGCCGCCGAGGACGACGGCGCCCAGCCACCACCCGAACCGGCTCGAGCGGGCCGTCGCCTCGTCGACGGCCGCGGCGTCCGCCCCGGCCTCGCGTCCCGCGGCCGCGGTGTCGTGCGCGCCGTGCGTACCCGCCGCGTCGCCGCCCGTGGTGCCGTCCGGCGCCGTGCCGGGGGCCTCGGCGGGCGCCGGCGGGGCGTCCGGGACGGCGGGCGCGCTGGCCGTGGCACCGGGCGTCCCGCTCCGGTGCCCTGCCACGACCCCCCGGCCCCAGCCGTGGTCGTCCGTCGTCGGCCCTGCGGCCTGCACCGAGCGGTCGGCCATCGGCGGGC
Source organism: Acidimicrobiales bacterium (assembly GCA_035265325.1). GTDB lineage: Bacteria > Actinomycetota > Acidimicrobiia > Acidimicrobiales > VFJN01 > DATCLS01. Next base: position 16,282 of record DATFOS010000042.1, on the reverse strand, counting down.
GATGCTACTGCGCAGTCGCCACCTCGCTCGCTTCCGAGCGGAACCGACTGCGAACGCGCCAGCTACTACGGTCGCGCCGTGCGTCATGTGCTGGCTCGCTGGGGGAGTCGCGCGTTCCCGCCGCTCCCACGCCTCGACGGCCGCGCCCGGTGGGCGCTCGTCGGCATCGTCGTGGCCGCCGCGCTCCCCCGCCTGGTGTGGGCGCTGCAGGTGCAGCCACCGCAGGAACTGCGCGACCCCTCCCTGTACCTGCTCCTCGGCGAACAGCTGGCCACCGGGAACGGCTACTCGTACCCGATGGAGTTCCAGGGCACGTTCGACAACTTCCCGACGGCCTACTACCCGCCGGGCTACCCGCTCTTCCTGGCGCCGATCTTCTGGGTGGCCCGCCTGCTGCCCGGCGACGTGTCGCTGTTCGGGACGGCCGTGGCCGCCAACGTGGTCCTCTCCGTCGTGCTGGTGTGGCTGACGTTCCACCTGGGCCGCCGGCTCGCCGGCGTCGCCGTCGGGCTGGTGGCGGCGGCCGCCACGGCGATCTGGCCCAACCTCGTGTTCCACAGCGGCGTGGTGTTGACCGAGACGCTGTTCCTGGTCCTGCTGGTGCTGATGTTCCTCGTGGCCTTCGCCACGCCGGCGGTGGCCCGCCATCCCGGCACCCGGCGCCTGGTCGCGCTCGGCGTGTTGCTGGGCCTTGTGGGCCTGGTGCGGCCGGTGTCGCTGGTGGTGGCGCCGGTCTTCCTGCTGCTGTGGTGGTCCGACGGCGTGGGGCGGGCCGTCCGGCGGACGGCGGTCGTGGCCGCCGTGACCGTGGCCGTCCTGCTCCCGTGGTCGGTGCTGAGCACGATCCGGATGGAGTCGCCGGTCCTGCTGTCGCTCAACTTCGGCGACAACGTGTGCATCGGCTACCGCGACGGAGCCTACGGCGGGTTCGCCCTCGCCCCGGAGTGCTTCGGCGGCTACGACGACATCCCGCGACCCGAGTCCGAGACCGAACGGCAGGCGGACAACATCGACCGGGCACTGACGTACATCGGCGACCACCCGGCGTCCGTCATCACGCAGATGCCCGCCCGGGCCCGCTACACGCTCGAGTCCGACTGGGACGGGCTGCAGGCGGCCAACGACTACGGTGCCCACCCCCTGCTCGGCGACGCGCTCGACGACCTGCTGCGCTACGGCGCCAATGCCTTCTACGCGGTCGTCGGCCTGCTGGCGATCGGCGGCGTCGCCGTCGTGGTGCGCCGGGGCGCCTGGCACGACCGGCGCTGGCAGGTGCTCGTGCTGGCGGCGCCCGTGAGCCTCGTGTCGCCCTTGCTGACGTTCGGCGACACCCGGTTCAAGATGCCGATCTACCCGACGCTCGCCGTCTGCGCCGCGGTGGCGGTCGTCGCCCTGGCCCGGCGGGGGCCGGTGTTCGATGAGGTCGACGCCGTCGACGGTCCGGGCGGTGACGCGACGGCGGCCCCGGCGCAGAGCACCGGGGCCGCCGAGAAGGACGAGGTCGTCAGCCCGGCTTAGGCGTCACGGGGGCGGCGCGGCCGGTGCCGCCCCCGGCCCCGCTCTTCTCCTCGTGGTACTCGCCCTCGACGTTGACGTTCCAGACGTCGTGGCCGGCGTCGGTGAGGATGTTCTCGACGGTCAGCATGGCCGTGTACATCGAGTGGTCCTGGTTGTTGTAGCGGTGCATGCCGTTGCGGCCCACGGGGTGGACGTTCGGCGCATGCTCCTCCAGCCAGGACCGGAGCACGGCGATGTTGTCGGTGTAGTCCTCGTCGTAGACCGGATAGGCCTTCGGCATGCGGACCACGTAGCCGGCCTCGACATCGGCCGAGCGGGCCAGCCCGAGCTTCTCGATCTCGACCTTGGCCATCTCGACCAGCTCGTCGTCGGACTTGGACCAGATCTCGTCGCCCTCGAACTGGAAGTACTCCAGGCCGAGGCAGGTGCGCCCGTCCTTGACCATGTAGGGCGACCAGGAGGCGAAGTTCTGGATGCGGCCGACGTGGACGTCGGGCTCGTGGATGTAGATCCACGTGTCGGGGAACCCGTCGGCCTCGGGCACGACCAGCGCCACCGTGAAGAAGTCGCGGAAGGTCAGCCCGTCGGCCGCCGCCAGCACCTCGGCGGGCGGCGGAGGGTCCATCGCCCGCAGCAGGTGCGGGAACGGCATGGACGACACCACGTGGTCGGCCGGGTAGTCGGTGGTGCCACCCTCGGCCTCGGCGACGACCGTCGTGGCCCGCCCGCCGGCGTGGCGGATGCGGGTGACCGGCGTCTCCATGATGACCTTGGTGCCCTCGGCCTCGACGAGGTCGCGGCAGCGCTCCCACATCATGCCGGGGCCGAACTTGGGGTACTCGAACTGCTCGATCAGGCTCGTGACCTGCTTCGACTTGTCACGCCGGCCGGCGACCTTGGAGCGCACCGGCTCCCACACGGCCTGGAAGATCGACATGCCCTTGATGCGCTGGGCACCCCAGTCGGCCGACAGCTCCTTGGCGGAGACGCCCCAGACCTTCTCGTTGTAGGCCTTGAAGAAGTGGTTGTAGAGGCGCCAGCCGTAGTTGGCGACGATGTAGTCCTCGAGGGTCTTCTGTTCCTTGATCGGGCGGATGCGCACGGCCATCGCAGAGGCCATGCACTTCACCGCCTCGGCCGGCCCCAGGTTCCTCAGGGCGTTGAGCGGCTTGATGGGGTAGTCGTAGTACTTCCCCTGGTAGTAGATGCGGCTCAGGCGGGGCCGGGTGAGGAACTCGTCGTCGTCGAGGATCTCGTGCCACAGGGCCTCGACCGGCTGGACCTTCGTGAAGAAGCGGTGGCCGCCGATGTCGAAGCGCCAACCGTCGCGCTGGGCGGTGCGGCTGATGCCCCCGACGACCGAGTCGGCCTCGAGGATCGTGCTGGCCACGCCGGCCTTCGTCAGTTGGTACGCGGCGGTGAGGCCGGCCGGGCCGGCGCCGATGATCACGACGCTGGGCGCTGCGGCGGCCCCGGGCGACTGCGACGGAGTGTCGGTAGCGCTCACGTGGTGAATTCGCTCCTGGCGGTGCGGCGGACGTGACACTGTAAACCACACCCCGCCCGAGCCCCGCTACCCGACCCCATCTCGGGCGGCGGCGCATCGCGTGGACGGGACGCCGCATTGCGGCCGCGGTCCACCCCCATTGCTAGCATGCCCGGCTCATGCGAGCCCTTGTCGACGAGGGGGTGGACGACGGTTCCCCAGCGCCGGACTCGGCCGACGCGCCCCGCCGCAGCGCGGTCCTGGCGGCCCTGGGGGTGGCCGCTGCGGTCGCCGTCGGCGTGGCCCTCCGTTTCGTCTCGACGTCCGCCCTGTGGCTCGACGAGGCGCTGAGCGTCAACATCGCCTCGCTGCCCCCGGGCGACATCCTCGAGGCCCTCCGCCACGACGGCCATCCGCCTCTCTACTACCTGCTCCTGCACTACTGGATGGAGCTGGTGGGCGACGGTGACACGGTCGTCCGGGCGCTGTCCGGCCTGATCGGCGTGGCGACCCTGCCGTTCGCCTGGGTGGCCGGGCGCCGCATCGCCGGGACGGCCGGCGCCCGCTGGTCGGTCGTCGTGCTGGCGCTGTCGCCCTACGCCATCCGCTACTCCAGCGAGACCCGCATGTACTCGCTGGTCATGCTCCTGTCGCTGGTCGGCTACCTACTGGTGGACGACGCGCTCCGGCCGGCCGCCGACCCCTCCGGGAACGGCGCCGACCGCCGGTCCGGGCCCACGCCGCTGCGCCTGGCCGGCATCGCCCTGGTCTCGGGCCTGCTGCTCCTGACCCACTACTGGTCCTTCTACCTGCTGGGCACGGTCGGCCTGCTGCTGGTCCTCCGCTGGTGGCGGGCGCCGGCGACCCGGCCGGCCACCTTGCGGGTCATCCTCGCCATCGCCGCCGGCGGGCTGCTGTTCCTGCCCTGGCTCGGCGGGTTCCTGTACCAGGGCTCCCACACCGGCACGCCGTGGGGCTCGCCGTACCGGCCGACCGAGCTGGTCCAGTCCACGCTCAACGACCTCGGCGGCGGGGTGTTCTCCGAGGCGTTCCTGTCGGCCACCGTCACGCTGTTCCTGCTGACGCTGGCGCTGATGGTCGTGCGGGCGTCGCGCACCGAACTGGCCCTCGACCTGCGGACCACGCCGCTGGTCCGGCGCGAGCTGGCCGTGGCGCTGGGCACGCTGGCCCTCGGCTGCGTCGCCGGGTACGCCACCAACGCCGCCTACCAGAGCCGGTACGCCGCCGTCGTGGTGCCGCTCGTGCTGCTCGGCGTGGCGGCCGGCCTCACCCGGCTCGTCGGGGTGGCCCGCCTCGCGGTCGCCGCCTTCTGGGTCGTCCTGGCGTTCGCAGGCGTCGTCTGGCTGCAGACCTACGAGCGGACCCAGGCACCCGACGCCGCCGCCGCGATCGCCGCGCAGGCCGAGCCCGGCGACGTGGTCGTGTACTGCCCGGACCAGCTGGGCCCGGCGTACTCGCGGGCGCTCGACGCCGAGGGGCTCGACGTCGTGCACCTGGCCTATCCCGAACTGGGCGACCCCCAGCTGGTCGACTGGGTCGACTATGCCGACCGCAACGGCGCCGCCGACCCGGTGGCGCTGGCGGATGAGGTCCGCCTGCGGGCCGAGGGCCACGGGATCTTCGTCGTCTGGATGGGCGAGTACCAGACGTTCGGGGACCAGTGCGAGCGGCTCGTCGGCAACTTGGGCCAGGGCGAGCAGCTCCTCGGTGAGGACTCGTCGGGGTTCTACGAGCCCGCCAACGTGCACTGGTTCCCGGCGGGCCGGGCCGCCGCCCCCGCCGAGCGGGCCGGCGGCTGAGCCCGGGCCGAGCCGGCGGGCCGCCGCCCGGCCTCAGCCGGCGACGGCGCGGAGCTGGCGCTCGGCGGCCTCGCAGCGGCGCACGACCAGCAGGTCGGCGGTGCGGAAGCTCGCCACGCGGGTGCTCCAGGAGTCGATGACGTCACGGCCCTCGCCTCGCCTGAAGAAGGTCGTCATCGGGCCTTCCTGCTGGTAGGCGTCGGCGCCGTCGACCGTCTCGACGGTCCGGTCACGGAGGATCACATCGAAGGTCGGCATGCGGGCACCGTACGACGGGCCTCCTGTGCCGAACGAGAGGGGCAAGCCTGTGGATTACGCGAGTTTTCCACAGGCCCGGGCTCAGTTGGCGGTAGCCGCCGTGCCCGGGTTCGAGCCAGGTAGCGCCGCCCGGAGCTCGTGGGCGATGCCCTCGCGCACCATGCCGCGCGGCGTCCGCTCGGTGTAGTGGACCCGCACCTGGGCGCCGTGGGGGAGGCTGATCGACGGCCCGTGCGCCGTGCCGTGGCGCTCGACGAAGGCGTCGAGGACGGCCTTGGGCTCGGCGTCGAGGCCGGAGACGACGGTGCCGGCGGGCCGGCCCTCGTCGGCGATGAGGAGGCCGCCGTGCGGGTAGCCGCGGCTGCGCGGCCGCCAGCCCACCACGTCGAACCAGCCCGAGCCGGGGTGCTTGACCTTGACCCATGCCGAGGTGCGCCGGCCGCAGACGTAGCGACCGCCGCGCCGCTTGCCCACGACGCCCTCGATGCCCATCGAGCGCGTGGCGTGCAGCAGGGCGTCGCCGTCGTCGAAGGCGAGCGTCGGCACGGCGGCGTTGCCGCCGAGGCCGAGGCCCATGAGGAGGTCGCGCCGCATCCACCACGGCTGGTCCATCAGCGGCTCGCCGTCGACCTGCAGCACGTCGAACGCCACGAACGTGACGGGCGTGCGCCGGGCGGCGAACTCGGGCCGCCTGGTCCGCATCCGGTCGCTCAGCCGCTCGTAGGACGGCATGCCGTTGGCGTCGAGCGTCACGATCTCGCCGTCGAGGACGACCGACCGCCCGATGGCGCCGCCCAGGCCGGCCAGCTCGGGGAACATCTCGGTCCACCCGCTGCCGGTTCGCGAGTAGATGCGGACCAGCAGGTCGTCGTCGATCGTCACCAACGCGCGGAACCCGTCCCATTTGGGCTCGAACACCCACTCGGGCCCTTCGGGCACGTGGGTCGACCACGAGGCGAGCATCGGCGAGAGAGTCACGGGCCATAGTGTGCCAGCCGTCTCGTCTCGCGCCCAGTGGTCGCGCCAATTCGCGGGTGACAAGTTTTAGCGGTCGGTGACCGCTCATTGCGGTACCGGGGCGGGGGCCCGCCGGGCCGCCCGGGGCCCGCGCGAAGCTGGGCCGATGTCCTCGACCGAGCCGCTGACGTTCACATGCCCCCGGTGCGAGACCGAGGTCACCGACGCCTACTACGGGCCATGCGAGCTGTGCCGGGCCGACCTACGGGCGATGCTGGGCGGCGAGGCACGAGAGGTCGAGCAGGAGGCGTACGAGCCCAAGATGAACGTCACGCCGAACGCCGTCGCCACCAAGGACTGAAACGGGGGGCGTAGGGGCCTCCCGGCGTTAGCGTGGGGGCGTGGCTGAGCAGCTCAGCGACCACGCCCACCCGACGACCTACTGGCACGCCCTCGACGACGGGCGGGTCCAGTGCGACGTGTGCCCCCGGGCCTGCCGCCTGCGGGAGGGGCAGCGGGGCGTGTGCTTCGTCCGGGGCCGCGTGGGCGACGAGGTGGCGCTCCTCACCTACGGCCGCTCGTCCGGCTATTGCGTCGACCCGGTCGAGAAGAAGCCGCTCGACCATTTCCTCCCGGGAACGTCGGTGCTGTCGTTCGGGACGGCGGGCTGCAACCTTGCCTGCCGCTTCTGCCAGAACTGGGACATCTCCAAGTCCAAGGAGACCGACACGCTGGCCGACGCCGCCACGCCCGAGGGCATCGCCGAGGCGGCCCAGCGGCTCGGGTGCGCCAGCGTGGCGTTCACCTACAACGACCCGACGATCTTCCTCGAGTACGCGGTCGACGTCGCGGACGCCTGCCACGAGCGCGACCTGAAGGCCATCGCCGTGACGGCGGCCTACATCGAACCCGAGCCGCGGGCGCACCTGTACGGCCACCTCGACGCCGCCAACGTCGACCTGAAGGGCTTCACCGACGACTTCTACCGCCACGTGTGCATGGCCCGGCTCGACCCGGTCCTCGACAGCATCGAGTACCTGGTGCACGAGACCGAGGTCTGGGTCGAGCTGACGACGCTGCTGATCCCCGGCGCCAACGACGGCGACGACGAGATCGACCGGCTGACCACCTGGGTCGCCGACCGGCTCGGACCCGACGTGCCGCTCCACTTCACCGCCTTCCACCCCGACTACCGCATGCGGGACACGCCGCCCACGCCGCCGGAGACGCTGAGCCGGGCCCGCGACATCGGGCGGCGCAACGGCCTGCGCTGGGTGTACACGGGCAACGTCCACGACACCGAGGGGTCGAGCACGTGGTGCCCCGGCTGCGGCGCCCGGCTGATCGAGCGCGACTGGTACGAGCTGGGGGAGTGGCACCTGTCCGACGACGGCCAATGCCTGAGCTGCGGGTACGCCGTGCCCGGCCGGTTCGCCGGGCCGCCCGGCGGGTGGGGCCGGCGCCGGGTCCCGGTCCGGCTGTCGCCACCCTCGGCGCGAGTGAGCTGACGTGGTCATGACCGGCGTACATCGTGGGTAGGGACCCTGGCATGACCGCCGGCCACCGGTCCGCCCGTCCGTTCCCCGATGTCGCCCCGTGGGTGCGCCCGCCGGCGGTTGCCGGCGCCTTCTACCCGGACGACCCCGGCGAGTTGCGGGCCGCCGTGGCCTCGCACGTCGGCATCTGCCCGCCCTCGTCCGACACCGGTGGCCACCATGCCGTCACCGGCCTCCCGGCCCCCGACGCCCTGGTCGTGCCGCACGCCGGCTACGTGTACTCGGGCGGCGTGGCCGGCGCCGGGTACCGCGCCGTGGTCGGCCGCCGGGGCAGCCTGCGCCGGGTCGTCGTGGTCGGCCCCGCCCACCGGGTGCCCGTGGCCCGTCCAGGCATCGGCGTGAGCACCGCCTCGGCCTGGCGCACGCCGCTCGGGGACGCCCCGCTCGACACGGCGGTGGCCGCCTCGCTGGTCGCCGCCGGCCTGGCCGTCCCCTCCGACGACGCCCACGCCCCCGAGCACAGCCTGGAGGTGCAGGTCCCATTTCTCCAGGAGGCCCTGGGCGGCGTGCCGATCGTGCCGCTCGTCGTCGGCCGGGCCCTCACGGAGGACGTGGCCGCGGCGATCGACTTCCTGTGGGACGGGCCGGACGTCCTGGTGGTGGCCTCGTCCGATCTCAGCCACTACCACGAAGACGCCACCGCCCGGGCCCGCGACGCGGCCACGGCGGCGGCGATCCTCGAGGAGCGGGTCGACGACATCGGCCCCTACGACGCCTGCGGGGCGCTGCCCATCCGGGGCCTGCTGGCCGCCGCCGCCCACCGGGGCCTCGGGCCGCGCTGCCTGGCCATGGCCACCTCCGCCGACGTCTCGGGCGACACCGAGCGGGTGGTCGGCTACGGCGCCTTCGCCCTCGGCCCGCCGCCCCCGCTGAACGACCGCGACCGCCACTGGCTGACCTCGCTGGCCCGCCGGGCCATCGCCCACGAGCTCGGCACCGGCGACGCCTACCCGCTGGCCGACGCCGACGTGCCCGAGCGGGTGCGAACGCCCGGCGCCTCGTTCGTCACGCTCGAGCGCGGTGAGGAGCTGCTCGGCTGCATCGGCTCGCTGGAGCCCCGTGCGCCCCTGTGGCACGACGTGGCCCGCAACGCCCGGGCGGCCGCCTTCGACGACCCCCGCTTCGGCCGCATCACCCCCGACGAGCTGGAGGAGGCCCGGGTCGAGATCTCGGTGCTGTCCCCGCTGGTGGAGATCCCCGCGGCCGACCGGACCGACGTCGAGCGCCAGGTCCGGCCCGGCGTCGACGGCGTGCTCCTGGCCGCCGGCGACCACCGGGGGACGTTCCTGCCGGCCGTGTGGGCCAAGCTCCCCGAGCCGGAGCAGTTCGTGGGCCAGCTGGTCCGCAAGGCGGGCCTGGCGGAGGCCTGGCCTGCCGGCGCCCGCGTGTGGCGCTACACCACCGACGAGTTCACGGACGACGAGTTCACCGAGGCCTGACGCGGGCCCCGGGCCGCGGCGCCCGCAGGACCGTCAGCCCGGGGTCGCCGCCGTGCGGGCCCAGGCGTAGTCGGCCTTGCCGGCGGGGGAGCGCACGACCCGGTCCACCACGACGAACTCCTTGGGGACCTTGTAGCCGGCCAGCGTCGACCGGCAGTGGGCCCGCAACTCGTCGTCCGGCGGGCGGCCGGCGCCGGCGACCAGCGCCATCACCGCCACGACCTCCTGTCCCCAGCGCTCGCTCGGCCGCCCCACCACGACGGCGTCCCGCACGGCCGGGTGCGAGGTCAGGGCCTGCTCGACCTCCTCGGCGAAGACCTTCTCGCCGCCCGTGTTGATCGTGACCGACTCCCGTCCGAGGAAGTCGAGCCGCCCGTCGTCCTGCAGGCGCACCTTGTCACCGGAGACGGCGTAGCGGACGCCGTCGACCACGGGGAACGTGGCGCGCGTCTTGGCCTCGTCGCCCAGGTAGCCGAGCGGGACCCGGCCGACCTGGGCCAGCCAGCCGGCCTCGGGGTCGCCGGGTGCGAGGCGGCGGGAGAGGTCCTCGGACAGGACGACGGCGGTCCGCTCGGGCACGAACGCCCCGGCGCCGCCACGGGTCACCGCCTGCCGCCCGGTCTCGGACGAGCCGAGCACGTCCACGATCGTCAGGCCCGGCACGGCCGCGGTGAGGCGCGCCTTCACCGGTGCGCTGAGCACGGCCCCGCCGGACAGGAGGAAGCGCAGTCCGGAGAGGTCGTAGTCGGTGCGGGCGAGCTCCTCGAGCAGCGGCCCGGCGAACGGGTCGCCCACGATCTGCAGCGCCCTGACGCCCTCCCGCTCGCAGGTGGCCAGCACGTCGGCGGGGTCGAAGCGGGTCGGGTCGTCCTGGACGACAACGGTCCCGCCCGTGGCCCAGGCCGACAGGGCGTTCCAGTGGGCGGCACCGTGCATGAACGGGGCCGACGGCAGCGTCCGCAGGGCGCGGCGCCGGGCCGCGGCCAGCAGCTCTTCTTCAGGCTGGGTCACGCCCACGCAGGTGGCGAAGAAGTCGCCCTGGCGCCACAGGACGCCCTTGGGCATGCCGGTCGTCCCGCCGGTGTAGAGGACGTAACGGTCGTCGGGGGAGAGGCCGGTCGGGGCCGCCGGCACGGCAGCGGCCAGCGCCTCCTCGTAGTCCCGCGCGCCGGGCAGCAGGTCGGCACCGGAGCCGTCGTCCACCTGGAGCAGCAGCCGCACGTGGGGGAGGCCCGGCAGTACCTCGGCCAGGGTGGCGGCGAACGCCCCGTGGTAGACGACGGCGGCCGCCCGGCTGTCGGTCAGCAGGTAGGACAGCTCGGCGGCGACGTAGCGGTAGTTGACGTTGAACGGCGCCGCCCGGGCCTTCCACGCCCCCAGGAGCGTCTCCAGGTACTCGTTGCCGTTGTGGAGGTAGGTGGCGACGTGGTCATGGGGCGAGTCCCACGGCGGGACGCCGGCCGCCGCAACCGGGGCGCCGTCCGGCCCGCGGCGCAGGCCGACCCCGTGGCCCGTGAGGACCGCGGCCAGGCGCCGCGTGCGGTCGGTGACCTCCGCCCAGCTCAGGCGGCGGTCCCGCCAGACGATGCAGTCCCGCTCGGGGACGGCGGCGGCGACGGCCTCGTGGAGGGCGGCGACGTTGTGGTCGGCACGGCCGGCGGCCGGCTCGGGAGTCGGCGTCGGCACGCTCACGTGCCGGGCCGCCGTTCCAGGACCAGGCTCTGGACCGACCGGCCCATGCGCCCGCCGTCGTCGTAGAGGGCGCTCTCGGCCATGCCGGCGCCGGAGTCGCCCAGCAGGGTGACGGCGTCGAGGCCGACCCACTCGCCGACCGGCGGCCGCGCCAGGTGGACGGTCAGGTCGGCGTTCACGAAGACCCAGCGGTCGAGCGGGAGGGCGCCGGAGATGCCGTTGCCGAAGTCGGCGGCGGCCGTCGCCCGCACCAGGCCCGAGGGCGCCTCGTCGTCCACCAGGGGGCGCCGCAGCCGGAGCCACGCCGTGGCCGGCCCGAGGCGGTCGAAGGCGCCGCCCACGAAGCGGACGTCCATGCCGGTGACGTGGAAGACCGGCATCCCCTCGAGCTGACCGAAGGCGGAGCGCCGCCCCTCCTCGGGGCCGGGGAGCAGCGGAGCCGAGCGGTCGGGCCCGGGCGGGTCATCCACCGGCTTGTCGGCCAGGCGGACGGCGACCCCCCGCGCCTCGACGACCGGCACCCCGCCGGCCTCGACCCGGGCGGCCAGGCCCAGCGTGCGCCGGCCCGGCTTGACCACCGAGGCGGTCACGGTCAGCGGCGTCAGGGGGACGGGCTTGAGCAGCTCGATCGTGAGGCGGGTGACGGCGAAGCCGGCGCCGGCGGCCGCCTCCAGCGCCCGGGCCACCAGGGCCGTGGGCGGGCCGCCGTGCTGGGCCTTGGCGTCCCACGGGCCGCGCGTGTGCTCGGACGGGACGAACACGTCCCCGTCCGTGGCGTACAGCGGCTCGGTGTCGGTCACCGTGCCCGTGCCGGGATCGTCGGCGGTGCCCATCGCGCCCGTCATGGGGCGGACCCTAGGGTCGGTCGCGCGGACCACGCCATGTGGCACCCTGGCCGCCATGTCTCGCTGGTCGGACCTCGTGGCGGTGCTGACGGGACGGGGCGGCGCCCCCGGGGCGGGCGGCGACGGGCCGGAGGGACGCGCCGGGTACGGGCGCACGACCGGTTACCCGACGTCGTCGAACCGGGCCTCGTCGATGCACCTGTTCTGGGAGCTGCCGCCCGGCGGGGCGCCGATCGTGGCGGCCTCGGCCCGGCTACTGGTCGAGGCGACCCCGCCGGTGGACGAGTTGTACTTCTGGGCGCTCCAGGGCTCGTTCACCGACGGCGGCGGCCACAAGCACGGCGGCGCCCACCTCGGCCTGCAGTGGCACGCCTCGCATCCCGGATCGCGGGCCGCCAACTGGGGCGGCTACGCACCGGGCGGCGGCATCCTGCCCGGCAGCGAGTCGGCGCTGCCCAGCGCCACCGGGAACGCCAACACGCGCGACCTGTGGTGGGAGGCGGGCGAGCCCCACAGGCTCACGATCGAGCGATCGGCCGGCGGGGGATGGGCCGGCTCGGTCGACGGTGCCCGCCTGCGCACGCTGGCCGCCGGGGGCGACCGCTTGGACGGGCTCATGGTGTGGTCCGAGGTGTTCGCCCGCTGCGACGCCCCGCCGGTGGCCGTGCGGTGGTCGGGCCTCACGGCGACCGACGCCGACGGGGTGGTCCGCTCGCCGGTGGCCGTGCGCGTGAACTACCAGCGCCGGGCCGACGGCGGCTGCGACAACACGACGGCCGAGCCGGACGGCGACGGCGTCCGGCAGCTCACCGCCACGCCTCGCCGGGTCGCGCAGGGGGCCCGCCTCCCGCTCGGCTGAGCGGAGGACGGGCCCCGTCCTGGCGTCGAGGTGGTCAGCCCTTGGCGGGCTTCTCGGTGATCGTCACCGAGTTCATGCGGTCGCCGCGGGCGACCTGCGTGGTCAGCTCGAGGCCCGACGTCACGTAGCCGAACAGGTTGTAGGCCTTGTCGAGCTTGTTCGTGCAGTCGTCGATGCAGATGAAGAACTGCGAGCCGTTCGTGGCGGGGCCGGCGTTGGCCATGGCCACGGCGCCGAACGTGTACTCGCCCTTCACCGGCTCGTCCGCGAAGCGGTAGCCGGGGCCGCCGCGCCCGGTGCCCTCGGGGTCGCCGCCCTGGATCACGAAGCCCGGCACCACCCGGTGGAAGGTGGTGCCGTCGTAGAAGCCCTGGCGGGCCAGCGCCACGAAGTTGTTGACCGTGGTCGGCGCCAGCTTGGGATCGAGCTCGAGCACGATGTCGCCGCGATCGGTGCTGATCGTCGCCTCGTAGAGCGCATCGTCGTTGATCTCGTAGGCGGGTTGCGTTGCCATGACGACCTACCCTAACGGTCGATGGCTGCCACCCCGGTGGACACGCTCGACGCGCGTGAGCGCGGCGAGCTGTGCGACCTCCTCCTGTCCCTGGGGCCCGGTGCCCCGACGCTGTGCGAGGGATGGACGACCCTCGACATGGCCGCCCACCTGGTCGTCAGGGAGACGGACCTGCGGGCGCCCCTCGCGATCATCGGCCCCTTCGCCGGGATCGAGCGCAAGGTCATGGCCCAGGCCAAGGACCGGGGCCTCGAGGCCCTCGTGGCCACCCTGCGGGGCGGCCCGCCGCCGTTCCCCTGGCGGGTGCCGGGCCTGCGGACCCCGCTGAACCTGTTCGAGTGGTTCGTCCACCACGAGGACGTCCGCCGGGCCGACGGCCCGCGGCAGGACCTCTCGCCCCGCCCCGGCGTCCCCGAGCTCGACCGGGCGCTGTGGGCGCAGCTCCGCCGAGCCGCGCCCCTCATGCTGCTGCGCGTGCGCGACGTCGGCGTCGAGCTGGTGGCGCCGGGGCACGGCAGCGTGCCCGCCCGCGACAAGCCTGGTCGGCCCAAGGTGCGGCTGGTGGGCACGCCGCAGGAGCTGACCCTCTACCTGCACGGCCGGCGCGCCAAGGCCCGCGTCGAGGTCGAGGGCGACGACACGGCGAAGGCGCGGCTCGCGCACGCCAAGCTGGGCTTCTAGGGCACGCCCGGGGCCCCGCCCCCGGCCGACCGGCGGCGGCCGCCGGTCAGGCCCGACCACAGGATCGTGGACAGCAGCGAGGCGGCCTGCTCGGCCGGTACTTCGGTGTGGTCGATCCAGTGGAGGACGCCGGACTCCAGCAGCCCCAGCGACGCCTCGGCGGCGAGCTCGGCCCGGGGGCCGCCGGCCTCGGCGGGGGCGTCGCCGGGCTCGGCGCCGGCGGCCTCGGCCCAGCGCGCCGCGATCCGCTCGGCCCGCTCGGCCCGGGCCGCCTGCACGGTGGGGTGCTGGCGGGCGGGGTCGCTGACGAGCATCCGCCAGGCGGCGCGGTTGCCGGCGGCGAAGGACATGCCCGTCCCCGTCAGGCCGGGGCCGGAGCGCCGGCTCCGACCGTCACGGGCGCGTCCACCGGCGGGGTGTCGACGAGCGGGAAGTGGCAGGCCACGAACCGGCCGTCGCCGACCGGACGCATCTGCGGTTCCTCGACGGCGCAGCGGGGCTCGGCCCGCGGGCAGCGGGTGCGGAACCGGCAGCCGCTCGGCGGGTCGATCGGCGAGGGCAGGTCGCCGCTCACCACGTCGGCCTCGGGCGGGCGCACGGTCGGGTCCGGGACCGGGATCGAGGCCAGCAGGGCCGCGGTGTAGGGGTGCGCCGGGCGCTCGTAGAGCGTGTCGGGCGGGCCGACCTCGCACAGCTTGCCCAGGTACATGACCGCCACCCGGTCGGAGATGTTCTTCACGACGGCCAGGTCGTGGGCGATGAACACCAGCGTGAGGCGGTACTTGGCCTTGAGGTCCTCGAGCAGGTTCAGGATCTGGGCCTGCACCGACACGTCGAGCGCCGACACGGGCTCGTCGCAGATCACCAGCTTGGGCTCGAGCACGAGCGCCCGGGCGATCGACAGGCGCTGGCACTGGCCGCCGGAGAACTGGTGCGGCCGGCGGTCGAGGGCCAGGTCGGGGTCGAGGCCGACCGTGTCGAGCAGGCGGCGCGCCGTCTGCTCCTGCTCGGCCTTGGTGCCCCGCTTCCAGATGCGCAGCGGCTCGGCGAGGATGTCCCGCACCTTGCGGCGGGGGTTCAGCGACGAGATCGGGTCCTGGAAGATCAGCTGCAGGTCGGTGCGGACCTTGCGCAGCTCGGCGCCCGACATCCGGGCCAGGTCCCGCCCGCCGAAGCGGACCGAGCCCGACTTGGGCTTGGGCAACTGGATGATGGCGCGGCCGGTCGTCGACTTGCCGCAGCCCGACTCGCCCACGAGGCCGAGCGTCTCGCCCTCGAGGATGTCGAGTGAGATGCCCGAGACGGCGTGGACCGTCCGGGACCCCGACCCGAACTCGACCACGAGGTCCTCGACGCGCAGGAGCGCCTCGTCGGCGTCCCGCAGGTGTGCCGTTCCGGTTCCGGCCATCAGCGTGCTCCAGTCTCGACGGTCACGGGCGCCGCCGTGTCGTGGCCGACCGGGTACCAGCAGCGGTACAGGTGGCCGTTCCCACCGTCCACCAGCGGCGGCGGCTCGGTGTGACAGTTGTCCCGCGCGTACGGGCAGCGCGGGGCGAAGCGGCAACCCTGCGGCGGGTTCGCCAGGTCCGGCGGCCGGCCCGGGATCACCTGCAGCCGGGTGTGGCTGCTGTGCTCGAGCATGGGGATCGAGCGCAGCAGGGCCTCGGTGTAGGGCATGCGGACGTTGGCGAAGAGCTCGGCCGTGGGCGCCACCTCGACCAGCTGACCCGCGTACATGACAGCGATGTCATCGGCGCGCCCGGCCACGACGCCCAGGTCGTGGGTGACGAGGATGACCGCCATGTCGCGTTCGCGCTGCTGGTGGGCCAGCAGGTTGAGGATCTGGGCCTGGACGGTCACGTCGAGGGCGGTCGTCGGCTCGTCGGCGAACAGCACCTTGGGGCCGCAGGCGAGCGCAACGGCGATCATCACGCGTTGGCGCATGCCGCCGGACAGCTCGTGCGGGTACTGCTTGAGCCGCCGCTCGGGCTCGGGGATGCCGACCGACCGGAGCAACTGCAACGCCGTGGCGTCGGCCGCCTTGCGGTCGAGGCCGAGGTGGACCCGCAGGCCCTCGGTGATCTGGTTCCCGATCTTGAGCACCGGGTTGAGCGCGGTCATCGGGTCCTGGAAGACCATGGCCAACTCGGTGCCCCACAGCTGGCGGAGCTGATCGGTCGGCAGGGCGACGAGGTCCTTGCCGTCGTAGTGGACCGAGCCGCTGCGCTCGACGTTCCGCTTGGGGAGCAGGCCCATGATCGACCGGCTGAGCACCGACTTGCCCGAGCCGGACTCGCCCACGATGCCCAGCGTGCGGCCCCGGTCCAGCGTGAGCGACACGCCGTCGACGGCACGGACCAGGCCGCGCCCGGTGCGGAACGCGGTGCGGATGTCGATCGCCTCGAGCACCCGGCGGCTGCCGGGCGGCGCCGGGGCCGGCGACGGGGGGACGGCGGTGGCGCTCACAGCACGGACTCCCGGACGTCGAAGCGGGCACGGACCACGTCGCCCAGCACGTTGAGCGACAGGATCGTGAGGAAGATGGCGACCGACGGGATCCCCACGATGTGGGGCGCCCGGGCCAGGTCGGGACGGCCGAGGGCGATCATGTTCCCCCACGACGGCACCTCGACCACGCTGGCGCCGAGCAGCGCCAG
>DATFOS010000041.1:0-13600 GCA_035265325.1 Acidimicrobiales bacterium | reverse complement strand
TGGTGGAGGTGGCGTCGGCGACCGCGCCGGGCGATCCGGGTGACGGGGCGGGCGACGACGGCGCCGCGGGCCTCCGGGGCCTCGACCTGCCCGGCGACGTCGCCGACGCGCTCGGGCGGGTGGCCCTGTCGGGCGACCGGTTCGACGAGATGGAGATCCGGGCGGTGACCGGGCAGGACGGCTCGGTGGCGCGGCGGGTGCTGGAGGTGGCGCTGCGGGCCGGCGCCATCGTGACCGAGGCCGACGGCTACCGGTTCGCCGACCCCGTCCTGGCGGGGAGCTTGGCCGCCGCCGTGGCGCCCCACCAGCGTGCCTCCGTGCTCGAGGCCGTCGCCGGACGCCTGGTCGAGCTGGGGGCGCCGCCCGAGCGTGTGGCCGACCGGTTCGCGGCGGCCGGGCGGGCCCCGGCCGCCGCCCCGTTCGCCCTGGAGGCGGCGCGGCGGGCGGCGATCGTCCGGCTGCACCGGGACGTGCTGCGCTGGACGGACATCGCGCGAGACCACGTCACCGGCGCCGACGCGGCCGAGCTGCTGGCCCTGCGGGCCGACGCCCTGGCCGCCGTGGGCGATCCCGGCGCCGTGGCCGCCTACCGGACGGCGCTGGGCGCGGCGGCGCCGGGCGGGGCGCGGGGGCTCCGGGCGCGCCTGGCCCGCGCCGCGCTGTCGGGTGGCGACGTGGCCTCGGCCGAGGAGGCGCTCACCGGCGTCGAGCCCGACGGCGGCCCCGACGATCCCGCCGTGCTGTACGCCCGGGGCCTCCTCGCCTACTTCCGCGGCGACATCGACGCCGCCGAGGCGGCGGTCGACGCGGCCCGGGGCCTGGCGTTCGAGCGGGGCACGCCGACGCAGCTCCTCGACGCCATCACGCTGCAGGGCATGGTGGCCCACAACCGGGGCGAGTGGTTCGATCGCCTCCGGCGCGAGTTGCGGGCGACCGGCGAGGACCCGGCGCTGGCGTCGACGGTGTTCGACTCGCACCTGTGCGTCGCCGAGTACCTGCTCTACGGCCCGACGCCCTACACCGAGGTCATCGCCCTGACCGGGCAGCTCCGAGACCAGGCCGAGCGGATGGGCGCCCGGCCCGCCGCCGCCTTCGCCACGGTCGTTGCCGGCGAGGCCGCGCTCCTCGCCGGCGACCTCGATCGAGCGCGCGCCGAGCTGACCGAGGCGGTGGAGATGCACGCCGCCATCGGGGCCGACACGGGGACCGCGCACGCCCTGCAGCGGCTGGCGGAACTGGAGCTGGCCGTCGGGGACCGGGCGGAGGCGGAGCGATTGCTCCGCCGGGCGCTGCTGCTGGCCCGCTGGTCGCCGCTGGTCCATCACCTGTTGCAGCGGATCTACGGCACGCTCGTCGCCGCCGCCCCCGACCGGGAGGCGGCGCTGGCCGTCGTGGACGAGGCCGTGGAGGCAGCCGACGCGCACAACGCCTGCATGGTGTGCCACGTGATGATCGCGGTGCCGGCGGCCATCGCCTGCGCCGAGGGCGGGCGGCTCGACGAGGCCCGCCGGTGGCTGGCCCAGGCCGAGGCCGCGGCCGTGCTGTGGCAGGGGACGGCCTGGCAGGGCGCGGTGCGTGAGGCGCGGGCGCACGTCAGCAGGGCCGAGGGCGACCCGTCGGCGGCCGCCCGCCTGCTCACCGAGGCGGCGGCCCTGTTCGCCGCCGCCGGCCAGCCCCTCGACGCCCAGCGCTGCCAGGAGGCGTCCGAGGCCGTCGACGCCTGACCGCCCGGCTCCGCCCCGCCCCGCCCCGGACCGGACGGTGGTCGGCGGGGTCCGGTCAGCCGCCGCGGGCGCGGCGGGCGAGGACGGCGGTGGTGGCGGCCAGGGCGGCCGCCGCCAGGGCGACGAGGGCCAGCCAGCACGGGACCGGGCTCCCGGCGAAGGCGCCGGCGGGGGCCGTCGGGGCGTCGAGGCCGAGAACGCGGCCGAGCGCCTCGAAGGCGTGGCGGTTGGCCAGCACGGTGCTGAGCAGGCGGCCCGGCGTCGCCATGGCGTCGACGGGGACGATCGCACCGGCGAAGAGCACCTGCGGGAAGCAGAGCATCGGCAGGGCCAGGGCAGCCTGGGCGGTGTCGGTGACGGTCGCCGAGGCGAGCAGGCCGAGGGCGAGCGCCGCCGTGGACTCGAGCAGCAGCGTCCCGGCGAGTGTCAGGTAGGCGCCGGCGCCCAGCGGCGGGAGCCGGTCGAGGGCGCGCAGCACGCCCAGCAGCACGGCGGTGACGAAGGCCAGCACCGGGAGCAGGGCCGTCACCTTGGCCGCCACGTAGGCGCCGACGCGCGCGCCGGCGAGGTGTTCCCGCCGGAACACGGCCAGCTCGCCCACGACCTGCAGCAGCCCGTAGGTCAGCCCGAAGAAGAAGCCGGCGAACGCGACCCAGAACACGGTCTGGGTCGAGCCGGTACCGGCCGTGTCGCCGCCCGCGAACGCGCCGGGCCGGAACAGCATGGCCATCATCGCCGTCACCAGGGCGGGGGAGCCGAGCAGCACCGCCAGCGTCAGGCGGTTCCGCACGAGGACGTCGGCATTGCGGCGGGTGAGGAGCCACCACTGCCGCACCGGGCCGGGCCGGGGGACCTCGGGTGCGGCGGGCGCCGGTGCCGGGGCCGGGGCCGCCGAGGACGGCGGGGGCTGGGGCCGGTGCGCGGCGAAGCGGTCGGCCAGCTCGCGAGCCGGGCTGGCGGCGATTTTCGTGTAGACCTCGGCCAGTTCGCCGACGCCGAAGTGCGTCCGGGCGGCCCCCACCGGCCCGGCGAAGGCCAGGTGCCCGTCCGCCGCCAGGAACACGACGCGGTCGCAGCGCTCGACGACCGCGGGGTCGTGGGTTGTGAGCACGACCGTCACGCCGTCCGCGGCGAGCCGGCGCAGGAGGGCGACGACCTCGGCGGACGTGGCGGGATCGAGGCCCGATGTGGGCTCGTCGAGGAAGAACGACCGGGGGTGGGTGAGCAGCTCGGCGGCGATGCTGGCCCGCTTCCGCTGCCCGCCCGACAGCGCCCGCACCGGGACCTCGGCTCGGCCGTCGAGGTCGAGAGCGCGCAGCGTCCCGTCGACGGCGGCGTCAACGGCCTCGCGTGGCGTGCCGGCCGGCAGGCGCAGCGCGGCGGTGTAGCGGAGCGTCCGGCGCAGCGGCAGCTCGCGGTGGATCACGTCGTCCTGGGGGACGTACCCGACCCCGATGCCCGGCGTGCGCCGGCCGCCGACCGTGACGCCGTCGTGGGTGACGCGGCCGTCGGTGGGGGCCCGCAGGCCGGCGAGCAGCCGGAGCAGCGTCGTCTTCCCCGTCCCGGAGCCGCCGGCGATCGCCACCAGCTCGCCGGGCTCCACCGCGAGCGACACGTCGGTGAGGGTCCGGCGGCCGCCCGCCCGCTGGCTCACGCCACGGGCCTCGACGCGTGCCCCTCGACGGGTGGCCCCGGCCGTGGGCCCGTCCGGG
The DNA here is from genome assembly GCA_035265325.1 of Acidimicrobiales bacterium. GTDB lineage: Bacteria > Actinomycetota > Acidimicrobiia > Acidimicrobiales > VFJN01 > DATCLS01. The sequence continues at coordinate 10,164 of DATFOS010000041.1, read as the reverse complement.
TGGGCCGCCGCAGCGGACGTCCCGCGCGGGACGGCGGACGCGGGCGTGACGTCGAGGAGGAGGTCGGTCATCGTGTGGCCCTTTCTCCGTCGGGGCGCCGACGCGCCGGTGGCCGGCACGGGGCCGGCCACCGGCGACGGCGTCAACCGGCGTCGACCTCGATGGTCACCGGCACCCGGTTGGTGATGACGTCGTAGACGGCGGAGCGGTCGCGGGAGCGCTCGACGAGCTGGCGCAGCTTGTCGGCGGGGGCGTCGCCCCGGACCGTGAAGCGCACGGTGATGCCCTGGTAGCCGTTGCGGACGTCAGGGTCGAGGCCGAGCAGGCCGTTGAGGTCGATGTCGCCCTCGACGGTCGTGCGAACCTCGGTGAGCGTCACGCCGCGGGCGGCGGCGATGTTGGCCAGGCCCGCCGTGAGGCAGGACGCCAGGGCGTGGAGCACGAACTCGACCGGCGTCGGGCCGTTGTCCCGGCCGACGAGGACGGCGGGGTGGTCGGCGTCGAAGACCCAGGTGTGTTCGTGGGAGCGTTCCTCGCCGACGCCGTAGAAGTCGCCGATGGTGCTGCGGCTGTGGGTGCCGCGGGCCCACTCGTTGCGCGCCCGGAACTGGAAGTGGGCGGCCTCAGGGGCCTGCTTCACCGCGTCGAGCGTGGCGAAGAGGGTGGCGGTGTCGACGCCGTTGCGGGTGCCGTCGTCGGTCTGGGTGATGGTCATGTCGTAGGTCCTCTCGTCGGTTCTGCGTCTCGGGATGGGTGACGGGCACGGCCGGCCGATCGGCGCGGCCGCCCCGGGGGTCAGGTGATGCGGTCGGTCGGTTGTCGGCGGCCCCGCCGGCCGAAGCGGGTGTGGCGCCGTGGCGTGCGGGCGGCACTCGCCCGCTCGAGCTCGGCCTGCCGGTCGGTGGCCAGGGCCCGGACCAGCTCGGGGGAGTAGAAGTGCTGCATGGGTGTCTCCTTGGTCGTGACTCATTGGGATGGACGGACGGAATGGATGACGGACGCCCGGTCGGCGTCTCCGGTCAGGCGACCGCCAGCGATCGGCGGTCGGTGGGGGCGGGTCGGTCGGCGAGCGCCGCGGCCTCGGCCTCGATGGCGGCGGCGAGGCGTCGCTGGAGCGCCGTGAACTCGTCCTGCGGCGGGTAGGCGGCCAGGGCGGAGGTGATGGCGAAGATCTCGCGCCGGGCGTCGTCGGCCTGGCGCCGGTAGTCGTCGAGGGCGGCGGCCAGCGGTCGACCGGACCGCAGCGACTCGTCGAGTGCGGTGGCGAGCAGGTCGGCGTCGCGGTAGGCGTCGCTGATGCCGTGGCCGGTGATCGGGTCGCGGTGGTAGAGGGCGTCGCCCACCAGCGCCCAGCCCGGGCCCCACGCCTGGCGGACCTGGTTGGGCAGCCGCACCGAGCCCCGCACCGGCGACGTCCGCCGGGCCGGGACCAGGCGCTCGGCCAGGGCCGGGGCGACCCGGCCGAGCAGGGTCTCGAACCAGGTGGCGGTGTCGGGGGCGTCGCGGCGGGCGGCGAGCGACACGCCGGCCGGGACGCACACCCAGATGCAGGCCTCGCCCCCGTGGGTCGGGAAGATGCCGGACAGCGCCCGCTCCCCGGGGAAGAACTCGATGCCCGGCCAGGCCGGGCCGGCGAAGTAGGCGTAATGGGCGGCGCTGTCGGTCGGCCGGGCGTCCACCACGGGGGCGCCCACCCAGCGGGCGACCGGCGAGTGCAGGCCGTCGGCGCCCACCACGACCCTGGCGTCGACCTCCACGGCCCGGCCCCCGGCGTCGCGGGCGTCGAGCCCGACCACCCGGCCGGTGACGTCGCGCCGCAGGCCGGTGACGGTGGTGCCGGCGAGCAGGGTGGCGCCGGCGTCGACGGCGGCCCGGGCGACGATCGTGTCGAGGACGTGGCGGCGGGGGGCGACGAGGAGGTCGACGCCGGCCCGCTCCTTGACGGGGCGGGTGTCGGGCCCGTCCGCCGTGTGGAACGTGACCTGGCGGATGGCGGGGGCACCGCTCGCCAGGACGTCGTCCAGCAGGCCCCAGCGCCGGAGCTGGACCACGCCGCTGCGGGCGATCGAGTGGGTCGAGAGCGTGTCGCTCGGGAACGTCGCCCGGTCGAGCACGACCACGTCGTGGCCCATGCGGGCCAGCAGCATGGCCGTGGCGGCGCCGCCGGCTCGGGCGCCGACGACGGCGACGTCGTGTCGAATCCGGAGGGCGGTGCCCATCGTGGTCGTCTCCTGCGTGTCTCGGGTGGGGGCGTGTGACTACGACCCGAACTCTGAGGCCACGGGGCGCCGCGTCCTTGGAGACGGTGTGATGGTGTCCTGGAGATCCCTGGAGGCGGGGGCGGGGAACGGGCGCGGTGCCGGGGCGCGACGGCCGGCCGGCGAGCGGCCGGTCGTCGTCCCGGCCGTCGGCGGTAGGACGACGTGACGTGACCGACGACGGCGAGGGCACGGCCGCGAGGGGACGGCCAGGGCGGTGGTGTTGGAGCAGTTCGGCGCGCCCCTCCGGGCGGTCGAGCTGCCGGTGCCGGCCTCGTCACCGTCTTCCCCCTCGTCGAGGCCACGGCGGCGATGAGGCCGTCGCCGCCGGGGCGGTGATGAAGGCGGTCCTGTCCGGGGCCCGATCGCGGGGGCTACAGCGGTGTGACCTCGAGGGCCGCGACCGAGGCGGGGTCGGAGATGATCTCGATCGTCGTGACGCGGTGGGCGGTGATGCCCATGGCGAGGGCGCCGACGACCCGGCCGTCGGTGCGCACGACCATGCCGGGCAGGCCGTCGATGATCGCCGGCTCCGACATCCGGGCCCGGGCCGAGAACATCGAGGCGCCCCGGGCCACCGCCTCGGCGCCGCGGACGATGTGCAGGCCGCCGGGGGTCGGGGTGTCCGAGCGCAGCACGACGTCGGGGTCGAGGACGGCGAGCAGCCCGTCGAAGTCGCCCTGACGGGCCGCGGCCAGGAAGGCCTCGACCACCCGGCGGTGGCGGGCGGGGTCGGCCGGCGACTCGACCCGGGCGCCCTGGACCCGCCGCCGGGCGCGGCTGGCGAGCTGCCGGGCGGCGGCGGGGGAGCGGTCGACGATCGGCGCGATCTCGTCGAAGGGCACGGCGAACATGTCGTGGAGGACGAACGCCAGCCGCTCCGCCGGCGCCAGCGTGTCGAGCACGACCAGCATGGCCACGCCGATCGAGTCGGACAGCACGGCCTGGTCGTCGGGAGCGGCGGTGTCGGCGGGCCCAGCGCCGAGCCCGCCCTCGAGCCGCGCCGCCCCGCCCGCGAGGGCGGCGTCGACCCCCGCCCCGGCGCCCGTGGCCGCCGGGGGCAGCGGCTCCTCTGGGCGCGTCCGGCGGGTGCGCAGCATGTTGAGGCACACGCGGGACACCACCGTGGTCAGCCAGCCGCCCGGGTTCTCGATGGCCTCCGTGTCGGTGGACGAGCGCGACAGCCGCAGCCACGCCTCCTGCACGGCGTCGTGGGCCTCGCTCGTCGAGCCCAGCATCCGGTACGCCACCGCCTGCAGGTGTGGGCGGTGGGCCTCGAAGTGCGTCGCCAGCCAGTCCTGGGAGTCCATCGGTCACGTTCCTCCGTCGGCTCGTGTCAGCACCTTGACCGATCCCGTCGGTCGGATGTGACAGAGGAGGACCCATGGCCCGCATCCCCCGAGTGCCCGCCCGCCAGGCGGGGCTGAACGCCAGGCTCGCCTTCTACTTCACCCGCAAGGGCATGAAGCAGATGTCGGGCCGCGACCTCGACAACGCCATCGAGCCCCTCGAGGTGTACGCCAACGCTCCCAAGCTGTTCAAGGGCTACGCCGCCCTCGAGCAGGCGACCGCCAAGCCGAAGTCCCTGCCCAAGCGCCTGCAGGCGCTCGGCGAGCTGAAGGCGGCCACGCTCGTCCAGTGCGAGTACTGCATCGACCTCGGCTCGCAGGTATCCCGCACGTGGGGGCTCACGGACGAGGAGCTGCTGGCGCTGCCGACCTACCGCACCAGCCCGCTCTTCGACGACCTCGACCGGCTGGTGATGGACTACGCCGTCGGCATGTGCCGCACACCGGCCGACGTGCCCGAGTCGCTGGTCGCCGACCTGCGCCGCCACCTGTCCGACCTGCAGCTCGTCGAGCTGACCCACCTGATCGCCATCGAGAACCACCGGGGCCGGTTCAACCATGCCCTCGGTGTCGGCGCGGCCGGCTTCAGCGAGGGCATGGTGTGCGCCGTCCCCGCCCTGGTCGAGCAGGCCTCGGCCAACTAGCCACCCGTGCGGGCCCGGCCCGTCGGCGCGGAGGACGGTGCAGGCACCTGTAAGATCATGAGGTACGACGTCGGTTCCCGCCACCGACGTCCACAGTCCGCCCTCCCCGCCCCGCCGCGGGGAGGGCGGGCGCCTTTTCCGGCGCCCGGGTCACGCGCGTGGCCATCGCGGGGCCCCGACCACGCCGAGCGGGTGAGGGCCGTGGAGGATGCCGGCTCGCCGCCGGCTACGGGGAGCTGGCGGCAGCGCCGAACGGCACGTCGCCGGCGTGACTCGCCAGGACGACGAGGTAGCCGTCGAGGTCGCGTAGCCACAGCTCGCGGTGCCCGGCGTTCGGGTTGGGATGGACGTCGATCTCGACGCGGGCGCCGAGCCGCCGGGCGCGGGCGGCGGCGTCGTCGAGGTCGTCGACCTCGAACCACACGGCGACGCCCCGCCCCGGTTCACCGGTGGGGTCGCCCGGGGCGATCGGGCCGTGGTGGTGGTCGACGTCCCGGGCGTGGAGCTGGAGCACCAACCGGTCGCCGTCCACCAGGCGCTCGTACTCGGGCCCCCCGTGGCCGCTGGCCAGGCCGAGCAGCCGTTGGTACCAAGCGCTGGCCGCCTCGACGTCGGCGACGGTGAGCAGGGGTTGGACGAGAACGGACATGGCTCGGACGTTACGAGGGCGCCTCGCCGGGCGTCTTGGACGAATGGGAGCCGGTGCCGGTGTCGGGCCCGTGCCGGCGTCGGCGCCGCGACGGCCAGAGCCCGCGGTGCCACGTAGGTACGCCAACTCCCCACGCACGTTGCGTATCACGGGCGGCACGGGATGGAGGGCCAGGCCCGGTCCTGCCGGAAGGTCCGTCTGGCCAGCTAGCCTGCCCGGGAGCCCGTGTCACCTGACGACGCCCCTGCGCCCGCCGGCCGAAGCCATCCGGCCCGCCACGCCGCCGCGACGATCGCCCTGGCGCTGGCGTTCGCCGTGGTGTCCTTGCTGACGGGGATCGCCGGTCCCGGGGCCTTGCACTCGGCGGCCGCGCTGCCCGTGCCGGGAACCGACGAGGCCGCGGCGGCCCTGACCGTCGAGGCGCCCGCCGAGGCCGACCCGGGCGAGTTGGGCGGCGACGCCGCCGCCCGCCATCGGGCCCTTCGGGCGATGTGGGTCGCCGTGCTGCCCGCGGTCGTACTGGCCGTCGCGGCGGCCATCCTCGTGGCCTGGCGCCGTCGGACCGACGAGCCCCGCTCGGGCCGCGCCCATCCCGGGCGGACCCGTGCCGTACGCCCACCCCCGCTCGTCGCCGTCCGGCTGCTGGCCTGATTCTCGTGCGGCGCTCCGGCGCCCGGGAAGCCAGTACCGCTCGTCACGTGCGTCGCGCGCCGCGCCACGCGTTCCCCGACCCGGCAATCCCCCTCGTCACGTCAGGAAGGACCGTTGTTCTCCACCATCTCCGCCGTCGCCTCCGAGGCCAGCGGCGACAGCAACTTCGTCGACTTCGATACGCCGCCCTGGGTGTGGCTGGCGCTCGTCGGCGCGATCGTCACCATGCTCGTGGTGGACCTGCTGCTGGTCCACCGCACCGCCCACGAGATCAGCATCAAGGAAGCGGCCATCGAGTCCACAATCTGGATCTCGATCGGCCTGGCCTTCGGCCTCGTGCTGCTGGCCTGGCAGGGCGGCCAGGCGGCCGGTGAGTACTACGCCGGCTTCCTGATCGAGAAGAGCCTCTCGGTCGACAACGTCTTCGTGTGGGCCGTGATCTTCTCGTTCTTCGCCGTGCCCCGCGCCTATCAGTTCCGGGTGCTCTTCTGGGGCATCTTCGGCGCCCTGGTCATGCGTGCGATCTTCATCTTCGCCGGCGTGTCGCTCATCGAGAACTTCGAGTGGGTGCTCTACATCTTCGGCGCCTTCCTCCTCTACACGGCGGTCAGGATCGCCCGCCACGACGAGGAGAAGGAGGTCGACTACAACAACAACATCGCCATGCGGCTGGTCCGCCGGCTCGTGCCGACGACCGACCGGTACGACGGCCAGAAGCTGTTCACCAGGGTCGACGCCAAGCGGCTGGCCACGCCGCTCTTCGCCGTGCTGGTGCTGATCGAGGCCACCGACGTGGTGTTCGCCGTCGACTCCGTGCCGGCCATCCTGGCCGTGAGCACCGAGCCGTTCATCGTGTTCGCCTCGAACGCCTTCGCCATCCTCGGCCTGCGGTCGCTCTACTTCCTGCTCGGGGGGATGCAGGGCAAGTTCCGCTACCTGAACCTCGGCCTCGGCGTGATCCTCGCCTTCGTCGGCGTGAAGATGCTGCTGATCGGCGAGCCCTTCGAGGTCCACATGCCGACGTGGCTGTCGCTCGGCATCATCTTCGGTGTCCTGACCGTGACGATCGTCGCCTCGCTCCGGGCCGACAACCGGGATCGCGAGCGGGGGGTCCTCCCGCCCAAGGACGCCCCCGTCGACGACGCGGTGGACGCCGACGAGCCGGGCGGCGTCGACCCCGCCCGCACGCACACGGGCAAGAACACGCCCGTCTGACCGGGGTGACGCGGTCCGGCCTCCCGCACTGACGGGGGCCGGACGCGCCGGTGGCCGGGCTCTGGAGGCCCGGCCACCGGCGATGCCCCGGGACAGGAAACGGGGCGATCTGGGGAATCGGCGGGCTACATGCCCGAGGCGGTCGTCGCCGTGGCCGCGGCGTCGTCCGGCGGGAGCATGACCTCGTCGATCAGGTACACCGTGGCGTTGGCCGTCTGGATGTCGGGCACGACCACGCTGGCCGTGCCGCCATTGAGGCTGATGGTGTCGCCGTCGACCTCGATCGGCAGGGTGGCGCCGGTGAAGGTCTCGAGCGAGTCCTTGCCGGCCAGGTCCTCGGAGCTGAGCTGCTCGCCCGGGATGACGTGGTAACCGAGCACATCGGTGAGCAGGCCCGTCGGGTCTGCCATGGCGGCGTCGAGGGTGGCCGTGTCGACGCCGGCGAAGGCGCAGTCGGTCGGGGCGAACACGGTCAGGGCCGGGGCCGAGTTGAGCGTGTCCACCAGGCCGGCCTCGGTGACGGCGGCGGTGAGGGTGGTGAGCACCGGGTTGTTGGATGCCGCGGTGGCGACCGGGTCGTCGGTCATGCCGGCGAGGGTGCCCTCCTCCGACCCGCCCTCGACGGCCTCGACGATGGCGTCGGCGTCGCAGGTCTCGGCCGAGCTGGCGGCGGCACCGGAGGCGCTGCCCGAGTCCATGGCCGTGTCGTCGCCGGCCATGGTCGTCTCCGACGAGGCGTCTGCGGTCGTGGCGGTGTCGTTGCCGGCATCGGTGGCCTCGTCGTCGTCATCGCCCCCGCAGGCGGCCGCCGTCAGGGACAGGGCGAGGAACAGGCCGAGGGCGCCCTTCCACTTCAGGTTTCGCTGCACGTGATGCCTCTCTTGATCGGTTCTGTGAGGTGTCTTCTGGTGTGTCGGCGCGCCCGGGCGCGTGGGCCGGAGCGCGTCCCGTCCGTAGGGGACGAGATCAGCGGGTCACTCGACGGTCACGGCGAGCGACATCCAGCCGGTGGCGCCGTCCGGGACGACCCCGGTGCGCTCCTCGACCTGCACGTCGCCGGTGCCGTCGGTGGCCCGCACGGTGATGTCGTGGCGGCCTTGCGTCGCCTCCCAGGGGAAGCGCCACTGGCGCCAGGTGTCGTCGCCGAGGGCGTCGGCCAGCTCGGCGGGCCGGAACTCGCCGTCGTCGACCCGGACCTCGACCGCCTCGATGCCCCGGGTCTGCGCCCAGGCCACGCCGGCGACCATCACGGTCCCTGCCGCGACCCGTTCGAGGGAGCGGGGCGTGTCGATCCGGGCCATCGTCTTGATGGGGGCCTGGGCGGCGTAGCCCCGGGGCACCCAGTACTGGTCGAAGGCGTCGAACGTCGTCAGCTCGAGTTCGGTCAGCCACTTGGTCGAGCCGACGTAGCCGTAGATGCCCGGCGTGACGAGGCGGGCGGGGAAGCCGTGGCGCAGGGACAGCGGTTCGCCGTTCATGCCCACGGCCACCAGGCAGTCCCGGTCGTACGCGTGGTCGACGCGGAAGCCGCACGTATAGCCGTCGGTCGAGCGGCCGACGAGCTGGTCGGCGCCGTCCTGCACGCCGGCCCGGTCGAGCAGGTCGCGGGTGAGGGCACCCAGCCAGCGGGCGTTGCCCACGAGGTCCCCGCCGACCTGGTTGGAGACGCAGGTCAGGGTCACGTCGGCCTCGACGAGGCCCAGGTCGAGCAGGTCGGCGTAGCTCAGCTCGACGGGGCGGTCGACCATGCCGTGGACCCGCAGCGTCCAGTCCTCGGCCCGCACCTGCGGGACGATCAGGGCCGTGTCGACCCGGTAGAAGTCGGCGTTGGGCGTGACGAACGGCGCTACGCCGTCGACGCCGACGTCGACGCCTCGCGGCACCGGGGGCAGCGGCTGGGCGGGGCGGGGGAGGACCACCGCGGCGCGGGACTCGGCGGCGCTGAAGCGGGACCGCAGCGCCCGTCCCGAGGCCCCTGCTGCCGCGGCGAGGGCGGCGACCGCCCCGGTCGTCACCAGGAACGTCCGGCGGGACGCCATCCCGCCCCGGGTGATGGCCCGCGGGCGGCCGGCGGGGGCCGGTGCGTCGTCGGCGACGGGGCCGCTCGGCGCCGGCCCGGCCACCGAGGGGACGAGGAACCCCAGGGCGACGATGCCCGCCACGCCGGCGGCGAGGCTGGGCACGGCGGCGCTGAGCGAGGCGCCGGGCGGCTCGATCGCGGCCAGGGCCCCGGCGAGGGCGAACAGGGCGAGCCCGGCCGTCCCGACCCACCGGCGCTGCCGGGACGCCACGCCGAGCGCCATGCCCAGGAGGGCGGACAGGGCCAGCGTGCCGAGGACGAGGGCGAGCTTGTCGTTCGTCCCGAAGGTGTCGATGGCGAAGCGCTCGACGGGGCGCGGCGCCCGGTCGATCACCGCCTCGGCGACCGACTCCACGGGCGAGGCGAAGTCCCGGTGGAACCCGGCGACGAGCTCGCCGACGCCCAGGGCCGTCCCGGCGCCGACCAGCCCCGCGAGGGCGGCCCGGCCCCGGCCGGCGGTGCGGCGACGGCGAGCGGACGTCGACCGGTCGGGTCCGGTGGGGTCGGGCGCCGGCACACTTTCCGTGGTGCTGGGCGTCTCGTCGGTGCGGGACATCGACCCAACGTTCGGCGCCGCCCCGCCGGCGGATGACCGTCGGCGCACCCCACACCCCATCTCGTCGCCGATGCCCAGGTCGGCGTCCGATTTCCTCACGCACACAATCCGCGCGTGGCCCGGGCTCCGAACGACCCCCCGTGCGACCGACCTGCCGACGACGAGAAGCGCGACTTGCGTGCTCGCTGCGGCAGGTCGGGTCCGGCGGGAACCGGCCGGGTGGCCGCCGCTCGGGGACGGGCGCCGGCGGCCACCCGGTAGTCACCCACCGCTCCACACGCCCGACCTCCGGGCGGCGGGTGGTCGGCGCGAGAACGGCCCGGGAGGCGCGGTGAGCGTCCACGGGCTCGAGGTCCTCGACGACGGCACGCTCGTGACCGCGATCGCGGCCCACGACCAGGCGGCACTGGCCGAGGCCTACCGGCGCCACGGCGGCGCGGTCTGGGGCCTCGCCAGGCGCGTGTGCCGCGACGCGCACATCGCCGAGGACGTGTGCCAGACGGTCTTCGTCGACCTGTGGGCGCGGTCCGAGCGTTTCGACCCGAGCCGCGGGTCGCTGCGGTCCTGGCTGGTGACGCAGGCGCACGCCCGGGCCGTCGACCTGGTCCGCGCCGAGGAGGCCCGCCGCCGGCGCGAGGCGAACGAGGCCCGCACGGCACCCGCCGTGACCGACCTCGGCTCCGTCCTCGACACGGAGGAGCTGGCCGCCGGCGTCCGGGAGGCGGTCCGGGCACTGCCGGCCGCGGAGCGTGAACCTATCCT